>JAYTTY010000455.1:0-18075 GCA_043744795.1 Zavarzinella sp.
CTCCCGCCCCAGTGTCCTAGTCACCCGCGGCGGGGGGCCAAACTTTTCGCGGAGCGAAAAACGACGATTGCACCCGGCTTACGGGGTGGTGGTCATGCCCGACGCCGCGTCGGCGTCAGTCGTCGCCGGGCCGGCCGCCGACCGGACGGCAACCGTGTGCCGGACTTCCTTTGGGTCTTTCTGGCCGGGGACCGTCACCGTCAGGCGGACGCGCACGGCGGCCGGCGGGCCTTTCGGGGACTTGCCGTCGGCCCCGAGTTCGGCGCCGTCCCAACTCTCGGCCCACGCGGAGCCGTCCCAGTATTCGAAGACGGCGGCGGTCACTTCGTCCGCGATAACGTAGTCTCCGGCTTCCTTGTCCTGCTCGATCACCGGCTCCAAGTTGTTGGCCACCTGTTCGGAGGTGACGAACGGAATTTCCTGCCGGGCCAACCCGCGATCCGTCACCCAGTAAGTGACGCGGCGAATGTCTGCTTGGACCTCGGCCGTCTTCGTGGAGCGGCTGACGAAGATCGTGAGCGTGCCGGAGTCACCGACGATGCCCGCTTGGAACGGGATCGTATCCGTCGTGGAGGCGGCGTCCGTAATCACTTCGCTACCGTCCGTCGTCGCCGCGGAAGTCGTCGTGGGGGCGGCCGTGACGCTGACCGGCGGGGCGACCGGGCCGAGGACCGACGTTAAGTCGTTCTCGAACCGCTGGGTGACGGCCCGCTCCAAGGTGGCCTGTTCGATCAAGTCCCGCCCGGTGACGGCGAGCCGCAGTTGGATGTCCAGCCCGACGTACAGCGCTGCCATAAGGACGACTGCCAAGGCGCTGGCGAGCATCACTTCCAGCAGCGTGAAGCCGGCCCGGCGGGGCGTGTGCAGTCGCATTACTTGCCCCCCGTCGATGTGGAGCCGGTTGTCGTCGTTCCCGACGAGGAGGACGTACCCGACGACGCGGCCGGCGTGGTGTCGGCGAGTTGGCCCTTTTGCAGCGGGTCGTAAACGAATTGGGCCAAGCTCACTTCCACTTTGCCGCGCGGCGTTTCGCGGGTGACGGTGACTTTTACCTTGTACAGGTTAATGGCCGTCGAGTCCGGGTTGGACTCGGCCGCCCACGTCCAGCCCGGCTCCTCTTCGATCTCCCCGCCGCCGGCCGCCTTGAGGTCTTCGATCCCGGCGATGTACTCGTTCAACTTCGACTGGCAGAGCCGGTTCGCCCGGCTCAATTGATTCGCCTCCAACGCTTGGTCGGACGCCGAACTCATTAACTGGCCAATGGCGATTAACGAGAAGAGGAAGAGGGCCGTGGAGGCCAACACTTCCAAGAGCGTGATGCCGGCCCGCCGCTGCGTGGTTGCCCGCAAGCGCATGTTACTTGTTCTCCGTCACGGCGCCGGGCCGCACGCTGATGGCCCCCGTCATGGCCCGCACGCGGATCACCACCGGGCGCACGTCGTCCGCTTTCAGCGTCACTTCCCGGTCCGCTTCGGCCGACCCGTCCGGGAGGAAGACGGCGATGGATGACCACCCGTCCGGCGTTGTCTCGCCAAAGCCGTCCGGCACGTCGAACGTGATGTCTTTCGGCAGCTCGCCCTCGCTGATGTGCGGCGGCAGGGCGGCGTCTTCGCTGCCCATCGAGGCCGGCCCGGACCCGCCGCCCCAAAACTCATCGGAATGCGGGGCGAGGCGGAACTTGCCGGTGTTCGGCTGGACGGCGAAGCGGTACGGCCGCCCCTCGTCGATGGCGTAGGCGCGGCACTCGGTCCACGCCCCGCGGACGTCGTCTGCCCCGGCCTTGACGCGAATGTCCCCGTACATGGCGCTCATGGTCGGGAACGCGATGGCCGCGAGCGCGACTAAGATTGCCATGACGAGGAGAATTTCGAGGAGCGTAAAACCGGGCCGGGCGGGGCGGGTCATGAGAGGCCCCTTTCGGGATACGGGTCGCGGGACTACTTCTTCGTGTCGCTGCGGATTTCCACGCCCTCGGGACTGGTCGTGAAGATGTAGTAGTTCGTCATGTCGTTGTTCTGGGTGGTGCCGATCTGGAATTCCTTGCCCCACGGGTCGATGAGCTTGCTCGGGTCATTGCCGTCTACGTACCGCAGAACGTCTTGGAGGGAGGCGGGCGGGTTGCCGTCGTTCTTGAGCATGTAAGTTTTCAACGAGCTTTGCAGGCCGGTGGCGTTAATCTTGGCGATGTCGTTCTTGTTTTCCTTCATCACCTGAAGGACGGACACCGTGGCGACGGAGGCCAGCACGAGAATGATGGCGACGACGACGAGGACTTCGAGGAGCGTAAACGCCGATCGGCGCCGGGCGGGACTGTGCGGGTGAGCCAGAATCATGGGAGGGAACTCCTGCGGTCGGGCAACGCGAAACGATTAAGCTATTATACTCGCCGCCGACGTTAAAAGGGGATGAGAGATTGCCACTCCGCATGCCGGGGGTGCGGTTGTGCGGACTGCGGCGGCGGAACAGACGAAAACTCGTTTAGCCGCGACTCGACGCTTCGGAGTGGAGCGCGGGCCGGTCGCGATAAAATTACATGCCCCAAGGCCGGCGCTTTTACGCGGGACGTCCGCGCTCCACTCCGAAGCGTCGCGTCGCGGCTAAACGAGTTTTCGTCTGTTCCGCCCGCCGACACTGCCTATCCTTCCCTCATTCAACCCCTGAGAGTCCTCTCCCTATGAAAACCCTTTTTTCGGCCCTGCTCCTGGGCCTTGCCTCCGCCGTCACCGCCGCCGAGCCGATCAAGGTGTTGATCGTGGACGGCCAGAACAACCACAACTGGAAAGCGACGACGCCGATCCTCAAGAAGACCCTGGAAGACACCAAGCTCTTCGCCGTGGACGTGGCCACAAGCCCCCCCAAGGACACGACGGGCTTCCAGCCCAAGTTCGCCGACTATCAGGTGGTGGTGTCGAACTACAACGGGCAGGCGTGGCCGAAGGAGACGCAGGCCGATTTCGTGAAGTTCGTCACGGACGGCGGCGGGTTCGTGGCCGTCCACGCGGCCGACAACGCATTCCCCGAGTGGCCCGAGTACAACGTGATGATCGGCGTCGGCGGCTGGGGCGGCCGTAACGAGAAGTCCGGCCCGTACATCCGGCTCCGCGAGGGCAAGTTCGTCCTCGACACGGCCAAGGGCAACGGCGGCTCGCACGGGGCCTTCGCCCCGTTCCCCGTGGAGACGCGGGATACGGAGCACCCCGTCACCAAGGGCCTGCCGGAGAAGTGGATGCACACCGGCGACGAACTGTACGACCGCCTGCGCGGCCCGGCGAAGAACGTCACCGTTCTCGCCACGGCCTTCGCCGACCCGAAGAAGGGGGGCAGCGGCGAGACCGAGCCGATGCTGATGGCGATCCCCTACGAGAAGGGCCGCTGCTTCCACACGACCCTCGGCCACGACCCCGTCTCCATGAAGTGCGCCGGCTTCCAAACGACCTTCGCCCGCGGCGTCGAGTGGACCGCCACCGGCAAGGTGACGCAGGCGGTGCCGGGCGACTTCCCGACGGCGGAGAAGGCGTCGAGCCGGGAGTGAGCGACTGTTTCGCGCGCTCCGCGAAGACAACCTCACCCCCTAACCCCCTCTCCGCAGCGGAGAGGGGGAACCAACCCGGCCACCGAAGACTCAAAGTTCTTGCAAGCCCCTTTTTGCCCCCTTGCTCCCCCTCTCCGCTTCGGAGAGGGGGCCGGGGGGTGAGGTTGCCTTTGCGATGAGACTATCTGCTAAGATTGTTAGAAGTTCGCCGACAGAGACACCGTTCCATGCCTGATGCCAAGCCCGCCGCCGTTGACCGCCGTGACTTCCTCCGCAGCAGCGCCGCGGCCGGGGCGGCGCTGTCCCTGACGGCGGCCAGTTACGCGCGCGTGGCCGGGGCCAATGAGAAGTTAGGCGTCGCCCTCCTCGGCTGCGGCGGGCGGGCGCAAGCCCACTTGAACACGTTGCAGAAGTTGCGGGCCGCGGGGCAGGCGATTTCCGTCGTCGGCGTGTGCGACGTGTGGGACGGGCAGGAAGATTCCTTCGACCACGAGTTTCCGGTCGGCACGGTCACGCGGCGGAACTACGCCCAGGGGCTGTACCCGTCCGCGAAGAAGTGCGGGCTGAACCCGACCGACGCGGCCCGCGTCACCAAAGACTACCGCCGGCTGATCGACCTCAAAGACGCGGACGTGGTGTGCGTGACGACGCCGGACCACTGGCACGCCCGCATGACGCTCGACGCCCTCGCGGCCGGCAAAGACGTGTACTGCGAAAAGCCGATGACGCGGACGACGGCCGAGGCCCAAGCCGTCGTCGAGGCGGCGCGCCGGCACAACCGCGTCGTCGTGGTCGGCGTGCAGTCTCTCGCGGACCCGACGTGGGCAAAGGCCCACGACCTGATCCGCGCCCACCGCATCGGCCCCGTGGTGATGGGCCAGACCGGATTCCACCGCAACGACATCCGCGGCCAGTGGCGCTACTACCGCCTCACCCCGCAGATGACGCCGAAGACGGTCGATTGGAAAATGTTCCTCGGCGGCCACTTCGACGTGAATGGCGAACCCGTCGGCCCCGCGGCCGACACGCCGTTCGACCGGGCCAAGTTCGCCCAGTGGCGCTGTTACTGGCCCTTCTCCGGCGGCCTGTTCACGGACCTGCTGACGCACAAGACCACGCAATTCCTCGCGGCGACCGGCCTTCGTTACCCGCGCCGCGTGATGGCGGCCGGCGGCCTGTTCTGGGAGCACGACGGCCGCGACGTTCCCGATGTTGGCACGCTGGTCGCCGACTTCGACGAGGGGGCGCAACTCCTCTTCACGGCCACCACGGTCAGCGGTTACCCCGTCGAGGAAATCCTGCGCGGCCGGCTCGGCACGATGAAGTTCGTCAAAGGGGGCATCCAACTCATCCGCGACGACCCGATGCGCGGCTCCGGCCTGCCGGCCCGGTTGGAGAAGGCCATCGACCCGACCGAGATGATTGACGTGACCTCCCCCGCCAATGAAACCCAAGCGATGTGGGAACACTTCTTGGAGTGCGTCCGGAGCCACAACCGGGCGACGCTCTGCCCGCCGGACTTGGGGGCGGCGGCCGTCACCGTGGCCGCCTTGGGCGTGGAGAGTTTCCGCACCGGCCAAGTGCTGACGTGGGACAAGGAAACCCGGCGACCGACGGGGTCCGACGGGTCGTGGGCCGGCAACTGGGAGCAGCGCAGCCAAGCCCGCGAGCGGTTTGCCGGGTTGCAGCCGCCGAAGTATATGGGGTTGGCGGGGGAGCAGAGTTGAGGTGGGATTTGTTCCCCCTTCCTTCTTAGGGAAGGGGGTTAGGGGGTTAGGTTGCCTTTCGCGGTTAGCCCGATCTTAAAGGCAACCTAACCCCCCGACCCCCTTCCCTAAAAAGGAAGGGGGAGCAAGTGGGCAAAAGCTACTTGACCTCACGTCTGGTTTACGTGGGAACTTACTCAAGACTTCGGCTTTTCTTTGGCCTCGTCCTTGTTCTCTTTCGCATCGGCCGGCTTGTCCTTCACATCAGCCGGCTTGTCCTTCGCGTCGGCCGGCTTGTCGGCCGCCTTCACTTCGGCGCCATCCTTGATCCGCTCCAGTTTCATCACGTACCGGCTCGACTTGGCCGGGGCGGTGAAGTCCGTCGGGCGGTTCTTCTCGTCCCAACTGATGCAGAAATCCAACTTGTCGCCATCGATCTTGTAAATGCCCACGTCCTTGAGGGCCGTGGTCGTTGTCTTCCTCTTGCCGGTCAGGCCCTTCTTGGTGGTCCGCTCCTTAATTTCGTTCCCCTTGTCGTCCACGTACACCAAGTCCACCGTCTTCGGGGACTTGCCGGCGTTCAGGGTCATCTTGCGGCGGTTCAGCACCTCGACGGAGCCGTCCTTGTTCTTGAACTCGCCGCGGAGGATGTCCTTGTCGATGACGTAGTAGAACGAAGGCTCGGCGGGCGTTTCGTCGTCGGCGTCTTCGCTCTCCGCGCCCTCGCGGTACGAGACCTTCCACTTCCCTTCCAGCGTCTTCAAGTCGCCGTCGTTGGCGGCCCGGTCGGCCAGCGTCTTCTCGGACGGCTTGCACCCGGGCAGGGTAAAGCCCAAGGCCAAGGAGAACAGCAGGATCCAGTGTAGTTTCATGGAGAGACTCCCAATTCGAATGAGTAAGACACCGGCGTCATTCCGGTATGGGGATTGTTAGACATCGCGCCCGGCCGGGCAAGGGAAAAACGGGGACGGCGCGGCCGATCCTTAATCCAGCCGCGTGTCCGGTTCGCCGTCCGTTTCCTTCCCCTTGAGGGCGGCGAGGATGGCCTCCGTGCAAGTCTCTTCGCTCAACAGCCCGGAGTTCAAAATCACGTCGAAGTTGTAGGGTTCCGTGCTGCGCATGCCGAAGTGTTTCAACAGGTACTCGGCCCGGCGCTCGTCCCGCTGATGCACCTGTTTGGCCGCCTCGTCCGGGGACAGCCGCAGCCAGTCGGCCATGTGGGCGACCCGATCGGCCCGCGGGGCGACGATCCGCACGTGCAGCGACGTCTCGCGCGGCAAGCAGTACCCGGCCCCGCAGCCGACGAGAAGGACTTGGCCGCGCGCGGCCAGCGACAACACCAGCCGCGGCATCTCGTCGGCCTCGGCGCCCATCGGGCGGCGCGGGTCGCGGCGCAGGCGGTCAAGGTGGCCCGTCACCCATGCGGCGGCGTCCGGCGGCACGTCCGCGAGGACGGACTGCCGGGCGGCGTCGTTGGCGCACAGGAACTCCAGCAGTTCGCGCGTGTACACCTGCCAGCCGAGCCGCTGGCCCACGCGGCGGGCGATGCTGCCGCCGCTGGCGCCGGCCTCCCGGCTGACGGCGACGGTCAACCCGGCCGGCGCGCCGGGCCGGTCCCGCCCGTCGCCGCGGTGGCCGTGCGGCGGCCCGAGGTAAGGGTCAATGGACATGCCGAAAACCTATCGGAAGGGTCACGTATCGTCTCGGTACTCGTTCCGCGCGAACAGCCACATGCCGACGGCCGTCAGCCCAACCGTCGCCAGTAGCAAGGCGACCCACGCGAACGTCGGGCTGACGGGCACGAACAGGGAGGCCGACTCCGTCGGCACGCCGCGCCGCTCTCCGGCGTCATAGAGCAGGCAGCGGGTGTAATAGTTCAGGCTCAACCGCTTCAGCGTGCCGGGGATCGGCAATTCGCTCAACATCGTCTCGAAGAAGAACGCGTACAGCAAGCCCACCACCGCCGGCCGACTGAACAGCGCCCCGAACAGGTGGAACACGGCCGCGAACGCCACACTTCCCGCCAATACGCCGGGCGCGTACCACGCGAACGCCTCCCGGCCCACCTCGCCGCCCGCCAGGCACAACAGGGCGAACCCGCCGAACGACAGCCCGAGGCACCACGGCAACAGGCCGAGGAACTTGGCGAGGTAAATCGCCGAGCGCGGCAGCGGCCGCGTCATCAGCCAGACGAGCGACCGCGACTCCCGCTCCGTCCCCAACGCCCCGGTGGCGAAGCTGATGCTGAACAACGGCAACAGAAACCCCAAGTACAGCACGAAGACCACCCACCGCGAAAAGACGGCTTGCGGCGTACTCTCCTCGCGGATGCGCTCCATCAGCGGCGAGTCCTCGATCACGGGGTGCACTATGCTCCCCGCGACGTGTTCCGCGAGGAACGGCTGTACCCGCGTCAAGCGTTGCTCCAACCGATCCCACCCCGTGGTGACGGTGAACAGAACCACAAGAAGCACGCTGACCAGCAGAATGCCCGCCGCGATGCCGACCATCTGCCGCATTTTGGCCTGGCGGCGAAAGGAGAAGGCGACGAGGAAGAACCACGCTCTGAGGGGGGACGTTTCGGGAGTCATGTCTTTCCGCTCCCCCCCAGCAGATACCCCAAGACGGCGTGCGTGGAGTCGTCCAACGGTTCCAGTCGCGTGATGAGCAGCGCCTCGTCTTGGGCGAGTTGGTTGAACTCTTCGAAGAAGCGGCGGGGGTTTCGGGCGCGGACGATCATCGTCCCCGCCGCGGGAAAATCGACGCCGACCACGTCCGGGCGTGCCGTCAGCACGGCGGCCAACCGGCGGGTGTCGGCCGCGTCGATGCGCACAGAGAGCGGCTGATCGTCCAACAAGTCGCGGATTTGCGACACCGTGCCCAAGGCGGCGACGCGGCCGCGGGCGAGGATGGCGATGTGGTCCGTGAGCTTTTCCAACTCTTCCAGTTCGTGGCTGCTCACCAGCAGGCACTTCCCCTCGGCGGCCAAGCCGCGGAACAGTTCGAGCATCTCTTGGCGACCGATCGGGTCGATGCCGGACAGCGGCTCGTCCAACACCAACAGCCCCGGGTCGTTCAGGAGGGCTTGGGCCAACTTGATGCGCTGCCGCATCCCCTTCGAGTAGCCGCGCAACGTGCGGTCGGCCAGGTCGGCCATCGTGACTCGGACCAGCACTTCCTCGGTGCGGCGGTTCGCGTCGGCCTTGGTGAAGCCGCACAGCCGGGCCATCGCCCGGACGAACTCGCGGCCGGTCATGTCTTCGTAAAAGGCGTCGTTGTCCGGGCAGTAGCCGACGAGGGCCTTCGCCCGCCACGTCCATGCATCTTCGCCACGGACCAGCACGCGGCCGATGCTCGGCTTCAACTGCCCGGTGGCCAACCGCAGCAGCGTACTCTTGCCGGACCCGTTGGACCCGACGAGGCCGGTGATGCCGCCGTGCAGTTTGAGGGAAACTTCGTTGAGGCCGATGACCGGGCCGTACCACTTGGAGACGGCCTCGAACTCCAGCACGGTGTCGCCGTTGGTCAAGAGATGACCTCCACGGCATGCACCCGGCGGCGCAGGTAGACCACGCACCCGACGCACACCGCCACAAGCACGGCGGTCGCCTCCCAGTATTCCGGCTGCTCTTGGTTGGTCGGCCGCAGCCAGCGGTGGTCCTTGCCGAAGCACCACATGGCGAAGAGGTACAAGTCGTTCCAGATGTCGAGGAGCCGCCACCGCGGCGACAAGCCGATGCCGTCCACCAGCCACCGCTGCACGAGCCGGGCCATCACGAACATGGCCGTCCACACCATCACCAGCGGGACGGTGCGCCGCAGCCACGTGGCCGCCGCCAGCAGCAGCAAACTCAACGTGACGGTGACGGCCCCCCCGTAAGCGAAGATGCCGAGCAGCAGGCCGAAGTCTTCGTAGTAGTAACTCCACGTATCGACAAACCCGTACTCCACGAACAGCAGCGCGGCCGGCAGCGTCGTCATGCCGTTGATGAGGACCGCGATGGCGAGGCACTTGCCGAGCAAGTAGTGCCGTCGGCTGATCGGCTTCGAGAGGTAGAACGGCAGGCTGTTGTGCTGGAAGTCGTTGCCGACCAGCACGGACCCGGCGAACGCGAGAATCACGACGGCGATGTACCCCTCGGTCCAGATGAAGTCCCCGAACGTCTCGGCCGACCCGTCGAGGTGCATCGCGTCCCGCAGCGACCGGATGATCATCTCCGGCCGGATCACCCGGCCCCACAGGCCGCCGGTGCGGACGGCCGCATCCGCCACGCGGTTTTCGAGGAACACCCAGAGGTACTGGCCGAAGAAGTAGAACAGGAAGATCATCACGCTGCAGGCGTACAGCGCCCAGAACAGCTTCCGGCGGGCCAGCAACAGCAACCCGGTCCGGGCGATGGCCAGCACGCCGCGCCACGGCCCGCCGGCCCGGCTCTTGAGCGCCCGATAATGGAGGAGATCAGGCATCAGGCGAGGGTTGCCCTCGCCACTGCCTCCTTGAGGGACTGCATGTTGAACGGCTTGGGGAGCACCTCGACGATGCCGAGTTCCGTCAGCGTTTCCTCGGGCACGTCGTCGGCGTAGCCGCTGCTGAGGATGATGGGCAGGTCGGCCCGGATCTCGCGGATGCCGCGGGCGAACTCCACGCCGGTCATCTCCGGCATGGTCAGGTCGGTGACGACCACGTCGAAGTCCGCCGGGCGTGCCCGGAGGGTGTCGAGGGCGTCCGGGGCGCGGCCGAACGTGGTGACGGTGTGCCCCATGTTCTTAAGCATCACGTGGGCCAGCCGGGTGATGGACGCCTCGTCGTCCACGAACAGGACGCGGCGGCCGCGGCCTTGAGACGGCAACGGCGCCGCACTCGCCGGCGGCGGCGCCGGCGCGGGGACGGCGGGGAAGACCACGTCGAACCGCGTCCCGACGCCGACTTCGCTGGTCACGGCGATGGCCCCCTCGTGGGTCTGCACGATGCCGTGGACGACGGACAGGCCGAGGCCGGTGCCGACGCCCGGCGGCTTGGTCGTGAAGAACGGCTCGAACAGCCGGGCCTTCACCGCGTCCGGCATGCCCGGCCCGGTGTCTTCGACGACGAGGCGGACGCCCGGCCCCGGGGGCAGGCGGGCCGTGAGCGGGTCGCCGTCGGGGGCGAAGTCGCACGGCTCGACGGCCACGGTGAGCCGGCCGCCGCCCGCCTCCTCCATCGCTTGGCTGGCGTTCGTCACCAAGTTGAGAACCACTTGGTGCAACTGCGTGGCGTCCCCGGCGACGAACGGCTCGGCGGCCGGCGGCCGCCAGTTGATCGTGACGTTGGCGGCCCGCCGGTTGCGGATCAGCGGGACCACCTCGGCGATGACGGCCGACAGTTTCAGCGGCCGGAGGGCGGTCGGCTGGCGGCGGCTGAACATCAGGATCTGCCGGACGAGCGCCTTGGCGCGGGAGGCGGCCTGGACGATTTCCGCGGAGTGGGACTGCGTCTCCCCGGCGCTCGTCGTGGCGATCACGTCCGCGAATCCGAGGATGCCGGTGAGGATGTTGTTGAAGTCGTGCGCCACGCCGCCGGCCAACTGGCCGAGGGCCGTCATCTTCTCGGACGCGGCCCGCTCGGCCTCGTACGCCCGCCGGTCCTCCTCGGCCTTCTTGCGGGCGCTCACGTCCCGGCCGACGGCGACGACGTGGCGGGTCCGGCCGTCCGGCCCGAAGAACGGGATGATGATGACTTCCAAGTGCAGTTCCACGCCGCCGCCCGCCAGCCGCAAGTCCCGCAACTTGGGCCGGCCCGACTCGGCGGCCGCGTAAAAGTCGTCCAAGACGGCGCCCGGGTCGTCGGTCCACTGGGCCAACAGCGGCGTCGTCACCGTCTCCAACTTCTGGCCGATGACGTCGGCTTCCGTCAGGGCTGCGCCCAGGCGGCCGGCGGTGAGCAGCGTGGCCCGGTTGACGGCGGCGAGGTTCCACGCCTCCGCGGCCGCGTCCCACGCGAACAGGATCAGGATGTCCGACGTGTTGTCGAAGATCATCGACAGCAGCGACCGCTGCTCCCGGAGGACGGACTCGGCCCGCCGCATCGTCTTCCGCTCGGCCGCGTCCCGCAAGGCCCGGGTGATCGCGGGCACGAAACGGATCAGATTCTGCTTCATCAGGTAGTCGGACGCCCCGGCCTTGATCGACTCGACCGCGACTTCTTCGCCGACGGTGCCGGAGATGAGGATGAACGGCGTGTCCGGGGCCGCCTGTAGCGTAATGTGCAGGGCCTCCAGCCCGCTGAACCGCGGCATGCAATAGTCCGAGATGACGATCTCCCACCCGCCGCGGTGCAGCGCGGCCCGCAGGCCGTCGGCGGTGTCCACGCGCTCGAAGATCGGCTGGTACCCGCCCTGGCGCAGGTGGCGGGCGAGCAGGAGGATGTCGTCCTCGGAGTCTTCGACGAACAGGAGGCGAAGGGGGACGGGACTCATGGCCGTTCCTCCCGGATAGCGGGGGCCGGCGACGGGGCGGGGGGCGGGCCGTTTGTCACGGGGGCACGTCTCGGTGACGGGGGCGGGAACTGACATCATACACGATAGGTCACGGCCGCCGCCAATGCCCGCCGGGCCGGCCGATTTACGCGGACGTCGGCGACGGCCGGTGGCGGGACGGGCTGACGCGGGGGCAGTCGGCCAAGGCGGCGACCCACGCCCGTTCGTGGGCGGCCTCGGCGCCGTCCAAGTGGTCCACCGGCCCTTCCCACTGGAGCCGGCGGGACAGCGTGCCGGGGTCGCCGGCGAACAGGATTTTGCGGCGGGCGCACCCCACCAGTTTCCGCAGGACGGCCGGCGACTCCCCGAATGTGACGGCCCGCGACACGTGGCTGCGCGTGAGACTGACCGCCAGCCAGTCGCACTCGGCGGCGTCGGCCTCCGCGGGGTCGATCACCCGGACATTCGCCGCGCGCGACTTGGCGAACAGGCGCCGCAACACGGCCACTTGGGCCGGGAACGGCGACGTGACGATGACGGACGGGGCCGGGTGGTTCTCCAAGAACTGCACGAGGGCTTGGGCCTCGGGCAAATTGACGAACCCCCAGTCGGGCAGCGCGGCGGACCAGTCGTCGGTCAACAAGCCGCGCTGCCGCGGCTCGTGCAGGGCGATTTCGTACCCGGCCCCGCCGGCCCGGCGGGCGGGCCCGGCGTCGCGGCGGCCCCGGAGGTCGGGCACGGCCAAGAACTCGACGTGATGATCCGGCCCGGCCTCCGCCGGGTGGTGGAACCCGATTCGAAAGGCCTCGTTGAGCCACCGGGCCAAGCCGGGGCACGCGCGTTGCGCCCGGCGCAGGGCGACGGCCCGGCCGGGACTGCGCTTCAGCCCGCGGGCCGCCAGCCACTCCCGCGCCGCGTCGGGCGTCCAGCCGTCCGCCGCGGCGAAGTGGATCGCCAGCGTGTCGAGGTCCAGCACTTCCTCCGTGACGCCGCCCGGGTGGCGGGCGAGGCCGGCGGCCGCGTCGGGCGGGGCGAACCGGCAGGTGACGCGGTCCGCGGCCGTTTCCCAGACCGGGGTGTGCGTGGCCGGCTGAATGGTGAGTTCGTCCAGTTCGCGGAACAGGTACTCGCGGGCGGCCGGGGCGTTGCAGTTCGCCGGGAACGCGACCTCGGCCAAGACCGGCTCGGCCATGAACGCCGCGAGGCGCAGTTCAATGGACGGGTTGTCCGCGACGGGTTCCCGGTCGCACTTGCGGCGCTCGGCGGCCGTCAGCGGGTGCAGCCGGCAAACGAGGTGTTCCCCTTCCGTCACCCACGTCCGCGGGTGGTGGACGGCGTGCCACAGGCGGCCCCAGAATTCCGGCCGGGGGGCCGTGTTCCGCAAGGGCCGTTCCGGCGGCGCGCCGAGGAACACCCGCCGCGGCGCCAAGCGGGCGGCGGCGGCGATGTCGGCCTCGGGAAGGCCGTCCGCGTCGTCCACGATCAGCAGATCAAAGTCCTCCGCGGCCACGGCGGACAGGGCGTCGATGGGGCCGATCACAATGGCGGCGGTCGCCTTCCACGCCGCGAGGGCGGCGGTTCCGTCGGCCGCCAGGCGGGTCTCGGCCGCGCGGGCGTCCTCCAGTCGTTGCCGCGCGGCGGTCGCCTCCCTCGCCACACCGTCTTCCGGCAACGCCGGGTCGCTGAGGCCGGCGGCCGTCAAGCGGGCGAGATGTTCTTGCTGGACGACTTCTTGGGCGGCCGCCGCGGTTGACGCCTCGGCGATCCGCTGGTCGAGTTCCTTGGCCCGGCGGTCCATTTCTTCGGCCAAGAACTTGGCCCGCTTGCCGGCGTGGTCTTCGCGGCCGTTCCGTTCGGCCTCCGCGAGCAGGTTCGCCTCGGCGACGACGGCCGACAGCGCGGCCTCCGCTTCGCGCAACTGCTGCTCGGCGGCCGCCTGCCGGGCGGGCAGCGTCCCGTCCAATTTCGCCTTCCACTTGGCAAGCGAGAACAGTCCGCCGGACTTGACGGCTTCCGTCTTCGGGCGGAGGAGTTCCAATTCAGCCGCCGCCGCGTCCCGCGATTGCTTGGCGGCCGTTTCGCGGGCGGAGAGGGCGAGTTGAGCGCCGTCGCGGTCGGCCATTTCCTTCTGCCGTTGCTGATCGAGTTTCCGCAGGCGCTGGACCAGATACGACGGGGAGTCACCCGGCTCGGCGATGTCCCGCTCCGTCTCTTGGGGCAGCGCGTCCCGGCGGGCGGTCAGGGCCGCCAATTCCGCCCGCTTTTCGGCGAGCAGCGGCGCGGCCCGCCGGGCTTCCGCGAGGACGGCCGCCAACGGTTCGAGCGCGACGAGTCGCCCTTCGGCCTCCGAGATCGTGCGGAGAAGTTCCGCCGTGCGGGCGGCGAGCAGAGAGCGTTCCCGCCACTCGGCCGTGCGGTCTCGGCACGCCGGGGGCAGCGTCTCGATTGACTCGGCCGGCCCGGGCAGGCGCCGCACGGAAACGTCCGGGCACCCGGCCAACCGGCGCACGGTTCCCTCGACGCCGGCCCGGGCGGGGGACAGCCACAGCACGCGGCGCCCGCGGGCGGCCGCCTGCCGGGCGATCTCGACGGCGACGCGGGATTTGCCCGTGCCCGCCGGCCCTTGAATCAGCAGAAAGTCGGGCGTCGCCATCGCCCGCGCGACCGCGTCCCGCTGGTAGTGGTCCAGTTCGGCGTCAAGAACGGGGACGGCCTCGGCCCACCCGAACGGGGGGAGTTGGCGGGCAATCGCGAGTTCGACCAAGTGCGGGAAGGCTTGGGCGCCCGACAACGGGGCGGCGTGACCGGCGGGCGACAGCGGCCCGGCCGACCCGTTCAACCCGGGGGGGGTCGGCAGACTCATCGCCGCCCCCCGGCACATGGGAATTCTGTGGTCACGATAGGCTGGGGCAACTACTCGCCCCCTGAAAAGTTATGCACGGGGTCACGGCCAACGGTTCAAGTTCCCACGGGCGAGGGCAGGGAGTTTTATGGATGATACCGGACAGTTCGCGGGCCCGGGGCATTATTCGGTGGGTGGCGAGCCAAGTATAGACTTATTTTCCAGAGTATGCATCGGACTCGAAAACTTCACCCGACGCAACGAAAAAACGGGGAAGATGGGAAAAATGTGCGGGCGCGGATGGAACATGAACCGGCAAGTCACTTGGAAAATGAGCCCGCCCGAGAGGTCCAGGATGCGTCAATATGTTCTGCGATGGCGCCAGTAGCCCAATCGTCGTGATGCATGAGCAATGGCCATTACCCAGATCACGTCGCGCATTTCGATGTAATAAATGACGTGAGAAAATCGCCGGAGGAGCCGGAAGCGATACCGTGAGTTTCCGAACGGCGAGCCAATGCCCGGGCGGGCGGAAATATCCGCTTCCAAGTTAAGGTACTCTGCTTCAAAGTCATTGCCTAAACCGAGCCGCAGACCGTTCAGACGGTCAATCGCGTCGAGAAATTCCCATTCGGCGTCGGCGTGAACGATGACACGTTTCATTTGCGGCGCGCCAGCAATTTGGCCCTCAGTTCCTCGGACGATACCCCGACAGCATTTCCCGATACAATCTCCGCGTAACGGCGGTCAAGTTCAGCTTCCATTGCCGCGTCTTCTTCCGCCAAGAGTTTTGCCTCCAAAGCGACGTCCGGCAGCGTGTCTTCCAAAAAGTGATAGACGGCGACCCGGTCGGCCACCTCTAAAGCGGCCAACTCTTTCATTAAGCGATCAACGGTAGAAGTCATTTTTGCTCTCGCTGGGTTCGATGTCACTGGATCGAGATTAGAAAACTTCATCGTTTTCACTTACCCTTCGCCAACAGTCTTGCGAACACCTCTTCCGCGGGGACGCCGGGAGACTCCCCGCTCAGAAATTCGGCTTCCCGCCGCTCCAGTTCCGCCGTCAGTTCCGGGTCTTCATCGACTTCACCTTCCGGGAGCGTGTCTTCCAAAAAATGGCAGAGCGCCTCCCGCTCGACCGCGTCCAGCGCGGCCAGTTCCTTCTTCAAGCGTTCGACATCGGCGGTCATGCGTCCGGCTCCCCTGAAACTGTCCCCGCCATCATAACCCATTTCCGGCGGGCCGCAATTAGTCCGCGTCCAGCAGGACCAACGTGCCGGCTTTGCCGCCGACGGCGACGAGCAGGCCGTCCGGGGAGAAGGCGACGGCGCGGCCGGGGCCGGCGCCGGGGTCGAGGGCCAGGCGCTCGGCGCCGGTGAAGGCGTTCCAGAAGCGGACGCCGCCGTCCTCGCCGGCGGAGGCGACGGTGTGGCCGTCCGGCGAAAAGGCGACGGACCGCACCGACCCGGCGTGGCCGCGGCACACCAGTCGCGGGCCGTCCATGTACCACCCCGGCTTGGTGAGCGGCCAGATTTCGACGCGGCGGCCGACGGCCACGGCGAGCCGTTGGCCGTCCGGCGGGGCGGCGAGGGCGTGGACTTGGGCGGCCACGGGGATGTCGGCCGTCTCGCCGGTGTTGGTGAGGTCGTGGAAAATCACGCGGCGGTCGGCGGCCCCGGTGGCGACGATGTTCGGCCCGGTGAACAGGACGGCGCCAATCTGGTTCTCGTGCCCGGCCAAGTCCGCTTCGGGCTGCCAGTAATAATCGGTGACGACGACGGCGTGGCCCGGCTCGTCCCACCAGCCGCCGCCCAGCGCGAGCCGGCGGCCGTCCGGCGAAAAGGCGACGGCCGTCATCGGGCCGTGCTGGCCGGGCAGGCCGACGAGTTCCCACGACTTGTACCCGTCGGCCGCGTGGATTTGCACGACCCCTTCGGCCCCGGCCAGCGCGAAGCACCGGCCGGACGGGTGCCACGCCATTTCGGCGACGCGGTCCCGCGACGGCGTGACGCGGGCGGCGACGGCGCCGGCCAGCATGTCCGCGACGGGGACGAGGGCGAAGCCGCCGTGGAAGCAGACGCCGAGGGCCTTCCCGTCCGGCCGGAACGCCAAGTGGGTGATCGGCCCCGCGCCCAAGTCGAATTGCCTCATGACGGAATGGCGGTCGCCAACTCCTCGTAGACTTCGCGCATCCGCCGGCCATACGCGGCCCACGTCGATTCCCGCCGCACTTGGGCCAGCGCCGCCGCGGTGATCCGCTCCCGCGCCGACGCCTCGCCGAGCAGGAGGGCGATCTTGTCCGCGTAGCCGGCCGCGTCGCCGGCCGCGATGAGAAAGCCGGTCTCGCCGTCCGTGATCGTCTCCGGCACGCCGGCCGTCGGGGCCGCCAGCACGGGGACGCCGGCGGCCTGCGCTTCCAAGATGGAGAGCGGCAGCCCCTCGTTCGTGGACGGGAGGAGAAACACGTCGGCCGCCCGCAACAAGTCCGCGGCGTCGGTTCGGTGGCCCAACAGTTTTACGCGCTCACCCAAGCCGAGGGTGACGATCCGGGCTTTCAACTCCTCGGTGAATGTCGTCCCCCCGCCGCGTTCCGTGCCGGCCAGCCAACACTCGGCGTTGATGCCCCGGTGTCGGACGCGGGACAAGGCGTCGATGGCGGTCAACTGCCCCTTGTGCGGGGCGAGGTTCGCCAGCATCAACAAGAGCGGGCGATCCACAGGGGCGTTCACCTTCCGCTTGGCCTCTTGTTTGTCGCCCGGCGAATAGCGGTCGACATCCACGGCATTGGGGATGCAGACAATCGGCGCCCGCCCGCCGACGGCGGCACGCACGCCGGGAACCAAGAAGTGGGCGCAGGTGATGATTGCGTCCGGCGGTTCGCGGAAGGCCCATTGCCAGTTCGGGGCCGTGTCCTCGATCTGCACATGGACGATGCGACGCAAGCCGCTTCCTTTCGCGGCCCGGCTCGTCAGCCCGTATAGGTACGCCGACGACACATGAACGAAGCCGGGTTGAAACTTTCGCAGCCGCCGGCCGAGCCGCCATTCCAGAAATCTCCCGCCGATGCGGCCGGCCGCCCGTAACTTCGCTTGCCGCAAGTGGTGCAACGTCAACCCGTCGGCCGTGGCGACGGCTTCCGCCGGGCCGGGGTCCGTCCACAAGTGGCTTTCGCGGATGTGCGGCTTCAGTAGGCGGGCCGTGGTCAACGCGACCATGTTGCCGCCGCCGAGTTCGCCGGTGTCGAGCAGGTGGTGAACGGAACATTGGGAGAGGGAGTGCGGCATGTCAATCGTCCAAGTCCCACGCGGAAAGGGCGCCGGTCTCGCCGCCGACGACGGCCCGCAAACCGTCCGGGGCGACGGCCAAACTGCTGACACGGCCGACGGGCCACGTGAACGCGGTCGGCGGGCGCGTGCCTTGCACGTCCCAGGTGCGGACGGTTTCGTCCCAGCCGCCACTCAAGAGCGTGCGACCGTCCGGCGTGAAGGCGAGACTCGTCACCATGCCCGTGTGCCGGCCGACCAACTTCGGCGGGGACGGC
>JAYTTY010000456.1:0-18008 GCA_043744795.1 Zavarzinella sp.
TTTCGCGGAGCGAAAAGCGACGATGGCGCCGCATCGAGATCGCAAACGGCGTTGACGGCGGGCTCGGCGCCCCGCGCGTGACGGTCATGTTCAGCCACTTCGGCTTCTTGGTCGGGGCGCACGAAAAAGGCCGGGGCGGGAGCGAAACTCCCGCCCCGGCCGTGGGCGTCACGGGCAAATTCACTTTGTTACTTGGGGTCCTTGTCGGTCTCGGGCTTGTCCTTGGCGTCCTTGTCCTTCGTGTGGCCTTCGATTTTCGTGACCTTGTCGCCCTTCATCGTGACGACGATGTGGGTCTTTTCCTTCAGGTCTTCGAGCTTGGCCTTCTTGCCGTCCAGAGTGATTGCGGTGTCGGCGGCGACCTTGTGCGAGTGTTCCTTCTTGTCTTTGTCCGCCATCGTGAGGCGGCCGCTGCCGGCCTTGACCACCCAGCCTTCGTGGGTGTCCTTGTCGGCTTCCTTCTTGTCGTCGGCCATCGCGGGGGTGGCCGCGAACACGCTCAGGCCCAAGATCGCCACGGCCAGGGAGAAGATGCGGGTCAACATTGCTGCACTCCTAGAGGGGGGTCATCAGACAAGACAAGGGAAGGCAACCTCGCCTTCCCTCGATGCGGGGAGATTCTTGGGTGGCCCACGGCCGCCCGTTCACCCAATCATCGTGCAGCATACACTAGCAAACAGCGCACCTCAAATCTCCTACTTTCGGAATAATCAGAATCTCCTGACATGATGACCGACGAATCGCATTCAACCGTCAATCGGCCAACGTCAGGGAAAACACTTCCCGTGTCGGGGAAATGGGCGGGCCGGGCGCCCCGTTGCCTGATGTTGCGCACCCGGCCGCCTAACAGCGGGCCGCTACTCTAGCAGGGCGACCCAGGCCCCCGAGATGGGCGGGGCCGCGTGGCGGGTGCGTTTGGTCACGACGCCGGCGGCATTTATTTTTTGGACTTCGTCCGGGGTCACGATCCAAATCGCCGCCTCACGCGGGTCGGCCATGACGGTCAGGACGTTGGCCAAGTGGAGCGTGACGGACTTGCCGTCGGCGGAATAGTGTTCGGCCGACTGCCCCATGTTGGCGACCCAGACGCCCCCGCCGACGCGGTCGACGGAGACTTTCTTCGCGTGCTTGGGGCCGAGTTCCACACTCAACACTTCCTTGCCCGCCGCGTTGAACTTCAGCAGACGGTTCGTGCCGGAATTCGGCAGGTCGGGGTGGTTGCACACCGCGACCCACAACGAGTCCGTGGTCGGGTCCGCGTCGATGCTCGTGGCGGAGTAAGTGTGGAGGGAAGTCGTGGACAAAATTTTCCCGTCGGCCGCCGCGATTTTCGTGAGGCTCTGGGCCGCGACCCAAAACGCCTCGGCCTTGGCGTCGTAGGCGATGTCCCACCCGACGACGGCGTGAGTGGCGATGTACTTGGCGTCCGGCCCGTAGACGGCGATCCGCCCGCTGCCGATGAACCCGGTGTTGGCCAAGACCCACAGGTTGCCCGTCTTCGGGTCCACGGCGACCGCCGACGCATCGAGGGTATCAATCGTCGCCGTCACGCGGCCCGTGTAGTCAAGCCGACGAATCCGCTTGGCGACATTTTCGGCCACCCAAACGTGGCCCCGCGCCGGGTCGGTGGCGATGGCGTGCGTGCTGCCGATGCTGTCGCAGGTGTTCAAGTCGGGCACGCGGAATTTCACGGCCCCCGCCCCGTCGAGGAGTGTCACGCTGTCGTTGGCCGGCCCGGCGCCTTGGTTAATCATGTAGTCGGTGGACATCACGAAGACGCCGCTCGGCGCCGCCTCGGCGAGCGCGAACTGGTCGTCGCCCCCCGCCGGGCGGGGTTCGTTCGAGTCGGCCCGGCCGCCGAACTGCCACCCGGCCACGCCGATCAGCCCGACCGTCACGCCCAGCGCGACCGCCGCGAGGAACCGCGGGCGCCGTGTTCCCCGGACCCTTTCCAACAGCTCGCCGGGGACGATCTGCTCCGTCGCCATGTCCGCCTCGGCGCCGACGCGCCCCGCCGGCGCCGTATCGCCGATCGGGACAAACCCCTTCTCCGCCGCTACCAGCCGCGCGATTACGTCGCGGGCCGACGCCGGCCGGCGCTCGGGACTCTTCTCCAGCAATTGCATGACGAGCGCGGCGAGTGGCGCGGGCAAGCGCGGGTTGAGGTCGCTGATCGGCTGGGGGTGGTCCAAGACCACGGAGGTCAGCAGGCCGACGGACGACGCGGCTTGGAACGGCGGCCGGCCGGCGCACAGGAAATACAAGACGCCGCCCAAACTGAACAGGTCACTGCGGGCGTCGAGGCGGTCGCCGCGGGCCTGCTCCGGGGACATGAACGCGGGCGTGCCGATGATGTACCCGGTCCCGGTCAGCCGCGCGTCTTCGACGCCGCGAGCCAGGCCGAAGTCGAGCAGCTTGACGCGCCGCCCCGGCTCTTCCACCCACAGGTTGTTCGGCTTCAAGTCACGGTGGACGAGGCCGTTGCCGTGGACCGCGGCCAAGCCGGCGGCGATTTCGCGGGCCAGGCGCAGCGCCTCCGCGCCGGCGGCGGGGCCGGTGTCGGCGACCCAATCCTCCAGCGTTTGCCCGCGCAGCCACTCCATCGCCAGGAACGGGGCGGGGCCGTCGTGGACGACTTGGTGGACCGTCACCACATGGTCGTGCTTGATCGACGCCAACGCCCGGGCCTCGCGGAGGAAACGGGCGGCGGCCGCCGGGTCGTCTTCCGGGGCCGGCTTCATGACCTTGAGGGCGACCCGCCGCCGCAGGTGCAAGTCCTCGGCCAGAAAGACGTAAGCCATGCCGCCCTGGCCCAACAGCTTCAGCACCCGGTAGGCGCCGAGCCGCCCGATCTCGTCCGGCCGCATCGGTGACGCGAGGAAGGGGTAGGGGGCAGAAACGACCCGAATGTCGAGCGGCTCCGGCGGCGTGAGGACATCTGTCGTGGCCTCTTCTCTAACGCGATCAACACTCATGGCCGTGCCCCCGGTGCATTGGCGAGATTCAGCGTACCTTAGCACACGGCTTTTCGCATCGCGCGTGAATTGTTCGTCGACGGGCGAGGTCCGTTTCAATGCGGAGAGGGAATCGTCCGCGCGATTCATGCGCAGACTCACAAACAACTTCTTTGGCCGTAATGGTTTGCATCCCGCCGGGCGCCGCCGGGCTGCTGCATGTTGAGTGTCGGCCGGATGCGAAATTTTCCTCTTCCATCTGTGGGCGGCCGTGTGCTTCGTCGAAAACCCAGGCGAGCGGGGGGCGTCAGCCCCCTGATTCTGAGCGTGAGCCATTTGAGGGTCAAAAGAATCAGGGGATTGACATCCCCCGCTCGCCGGGCGTCTGAAAAGTCCAAGCGCCTGCGTGCATGTGACGTTTTCAAGTCTTTGAGCGCACCGTTTTTCGGCCTGAAGGGCCGCTTAACATAGCCCAGCCCGAAAGGGCTGGGGACACGGGCCATCGAACGGCCTCGGTCTGAAGGACCGATTATCTTTTTCCGGTTCCCCGAGGGCTGCGAGAACCGCACGACTAACGTGGGCAAGGCACCCGGAGCCGTTACCAAGCTTTTCCGCTCAATCACCGTTGCGACCAACAAGGCAATTCTCACTCTCGGAACGAAATCTCTTTGCCTGACATCCTCTTTCCCCGCGGCACGCTCCCGTGCGCTTGCCCATCCCCGTACTATGTTGCCAACGGCGAATCATTGCCCGTCGCCTCCCGTCCTTGGTCGGTTGCCCCCATCTGTTGGTCGGTTCGACATCCCCCCTCGCACATCACCCGAAAGGACGCATCGGCATGGCTTCTGTACGCACACCTCGACTGGCCGTCGCTTCGCTGGAGCGAAGGGATGTCCCGGCTTTTTTGGGGAACGAACTGTTCCCCGCGGACAATCCGTGGAACCAGGACATCTCGGCCGCCCCGGTCGCGACAAACTCGGCGGCCATCATCGGCCGCATCGTGAGTCGGCACAACGGGACAGCCCCCGGGTTGCACGCCGACTTCGGCAACCCGGCGGTGGACGGCGCCCTTTACGGCATCCCGGTCAACATCGTGGACGGCAACACGCCCAAGGTCACGGTCACCATCCCGTCCTTCGGCTACGCCGACGAGAGCGACATCGTCCAGGTGCCAATCCCGGCCAACGCCGTCATCGAAGGGGACGGGCCGACGGGGTCGTTGCCGCCGAGCCAGCGCGGCGACTCGCACTTGCTCGTTTACGACAAGACCAACAACGTGCTGTACGAACTGTACCAAGCCGTGCGGCCAAGTGAGACATCGTACCCCTACGGCGGCGCGCACCCGACCGGGCAGTGGGGGGCGTACCAGATTTCCTACTGGGACTTGAAGACCAACGCCTTCCGCACCGTCGGGGCCACGTCGGCGGACGCGGCCGGGCTGCCGATCCTGCCGGGCCTCGTGCGGCCGGACGAGGTGTTGCTGTCCGACCCGAGCGCGCAGGGAGTGATCGACCACGCCATCCGCGTGACCGTGCAGCAGACGCGCGACCTGTTCGTCTACCCCGCGTCTCACGAGGCGAGTTCGCGGCCCGACGCCGACTTGCCGCGCATGGGCGAGCGGTTCCGGTTGAAGGCCGACTACGCCATCCCGGCGAACTGGTCGCCCGAGGCGAAGGCCATCGCTCAGGCGATGAAGACCTACGGCCTGATCGTCGCCGACAACGGCTCGGACATGTTCTTCACCGGCACGCCGTCCACGCGCTGGGACATGGACGCCGTCTCGCAAGTCCGGCAAATCACGGCCAATCAATTCGAGGTCGTGGACCTCACGCCCGTCCTGACCGGCCTGAGCGGGACCAGCGGCGACGCCGCCGGCGGGACGACCGTCACGCTGACCGGCAAGAATTTCTCCGGGGCGGCGGGCCGCCTGCACGTCCTGTTCGGGGAGACGGAAGCGGCGTCCGTCACGGTCCTGTCAGACACGCAAATTCAGGCGGTCGCCCCGGCGCACGCGGCCGGCGATGTGGCGGTGCGCGTGCAGTCCGGCGAGACGGCGGCGGACACGAACGGCAACCCGGTGTTCTTCGGGGCCGGCACCTCGGCCGCCGTCAATTTCACGTTCACGGCCAACCCCAACGCCCCCGTTGCCGCAATCTCCGCCCCGACGGACGGCTTCAACGGCGTGCGCTACCAAGCCCGCCCCGTGACGCTGACGGCCAGCGACGCGGACAACGCCGGGGCCGATTTTTCGTTCGCCGTCGATTGGGGCGACGGGCAAACAGAAACCGTCGCCGGCCCGAGCGGGACGGCCGCCACGCACGCCTACGCGACGACGGGGGCGTACACGGTGCGCGCGACGGCCACCGACCCGAACGGCGAATCGGGGCCGACGGCGACGCGGGCGCTGACCATCGGCTCCGCGGAATTGCAAGGCGGCCGGCTGACCGTCGGCGGCACGGCGGGCGCGGACGCCTTCGGCGTGACGATCACCCCGACCGCCGGGCGCGTGACGGCGACGCTCAACGGCGTTTCGCTCGGCTCATTCACCACGACCGGCACGGCACTGTTGATCGGCGGGCCGGGGGCGAACACGCTGGCCGTGACCGGGCGGTCCGTCGCGGACACCTTTGCCCTGACGCCGACGGGCATCACGGCCAGCGGCGTCGCTATTGCGACGGACGCGGTGACGCTGACGAAGCTCGACGGGGCCGGCGGCACGGACCGCGTCACGGCCGGCGACGCCGACAACCGTTGGCGGCTCACCGGCGCCAACGCCAGCGTCCTCAACGACGCGCTGACGCTCACCCATGTCGAATCCCTCGTCGGCGGCGCGCTGGCCGACCGCTTCGCCTTCACGGCGCTCGGATACGTCAGCGGCAAAATCGACGGCGGGGCCGGCCTCAACACGCTCGACTACTCCGGCCGGACTTTGGCCGTCGCGGCGAATCTGGGCACGGGGTCAGTCAGCGCCGTGTACGCCGGGCGGGCGGGCGGGGCGGCCAACGTCTCCGTTGTGATCGGCGGGGCGGGGAGTGACAAACTCACCGGCGGCCTCGGCGATGATGTGCTGGTCGGCGGCTTGGGGAACGATTCGCTCGTCGGCGGCGGCGGGAACGACCTGCTCATCGGCGGCCTCGGCGCCGACACGCTCCGCGGCGGCGCCGGCTTCGACATCCTTGTGTCCGGGGCGGCGGCGTTCCAGACGGACGCGGTCGCTCTGGACGGGCTGCGCTCGGCGTGGTCGCACGACGCCGGCACGAGTGTCGGGCCGGGCAATTACGCCGCCCGCGTGGCCTTGGTCCGCGACACGGGCGTGAACGGGTTCCGGCTGGACGGCACGACGATCGCCGAGTCCCCCGCCAAAATCGACAGCGTGTACGGCGACGCGGACCTCGACTGGTTCGCGGTCAGCGCCGGCGATCAAGTGTTTGGTCTCGACGCGGCCGAGATTCGGGACACGTTCTGAATCCCGGTTGTCCCTGTCATTTGTCCGGCAAGGCGTCCCACGCGTGGACGAGTTGGCCCACGCCGAACTCGGAGAAGTCGCTCCGTCCCACGGCGAGTTCCACGACCACGCGGTATCGGCCCGGCCGCGGCATGGCGGGAATGGGGAGGGCCAACTCGACCGTCTGGCCGGGGGCGACGGAGCCGTTCCGCAGGCCGGCCTGCCCGTAAAAGACCCCGTCGCCGTGGCCGGCCCACACCCAATACCGGGCGTGGACGCCGACGGCCGTGCCGGCGCACATCTCCCACGACACGTCGCTGAGGTTCGTCGCCCGCACGCGGTAGACGACCGGCCTCGCCGCCGGGTGAGCAGCCGGGGCGGCCACGAATTCCAGCTTTGCCCACGCCAAGCCGGGCTTGTACTCATTCGCGGCCCACGCCCTGAAGGTCGCGGGAGAATGGGTGACATTTCTTTCGGCCAGCCGTGCCTCGTACAAGTCGAAGAAGGCGTCCATCTGGGCGGTGCGCAAGATAGGGGTGTGCCCGTAGCGCAGGGAACACTGCCGGCGGGCGGTCGGCTCGTCGGCGTCCGTGTACAGCAGTTGCCACACGGCGACGGCCAGCCCGGTGCGGTCCGACCCCTGTTGGCAGTGAATGAGCAGCGGGTACTCGGTGCGGTCGAACACGTCGATCATCCGCCGCAGTTCGTGCGGGGACGGCAGCCGGCCGGCGGACAGCGTGACATCCTCTTGCGACACGCCGGCCTCCGCGGTGCCGCGCGCCTCGGTGTCGTACCAGTCTTCCGGGGCCTGCCCGCGCAGGTTGACCACGGAGCGGATGCCCTTGCGCCGCAAGATGTCGTTGAGTTGACGGCCGTCGAGTTGCCCGGAGCGGTAGACCACGCCGGGGATCACCGTGTGCCGGTTGTTGGACAGGATCATCCGGCCGATTTCGACCCCGCCGGCGGTCAACGCCCCGAGCACACACCCCCACGCCACCGCCGCCCAGAGCGGGCGCGCCGGTTTCGGCGGCGAATCGGAATTCCCACAGATCACCCAACGCATGCCCTCAATTATCGGCGGGGGCCAGCGGAACTGCCACCCAAAACCGACTGCCGGCGCCGGGCCGACTCTCGGCGCCCACGCGGCCGCCGAGGGCGGTCACGATGCGGGCCGTCACGGCGAGACCCAACCCCGTGCCGGCCAGCCCGCGATTCCGGGCGTCCGCCGTCCGGAAAAACGGCTCGAACACGCGGGGCAACTCATCGGCGGCGACGCCGTGGCCGCAGTCTTCCACGGTGATGACGGCCTCGCCCGCCTTCGCTTCCAAGTGCAGCCGGACGGGAGCGCCGGGGTCGGAATAGCGGCACGCATTTTCCACGAGGTTGCCGACCGCCTGCGCCAGCAACGGGGCCTGCACGCGCGCCCGCACACCGGCGGCGACCGTGCCCAACCCCACGGCCGACTCGCGGCCGGGGACGGCGGCGGAAAATTCTCGCAGCCAATCGCCGAGGTCGATGACGGCCGTGTCCGGCCGCCGGGCGTCGGCGTCCGCGCGGGCGAGGAAGAGCAGCATTTCGGTGAGGTCGCGGAGGTGCTCGGCCTGCCGGCGGACCGCTTCCAGCGCCCGGCGGTAGTCCTCCGGCGGGCGGTCGCGCCGCAGGGCCACTTCCAGTTGGCCGAGCATTCCGGTGAGCGGCGTCCGCAATTGGTGCGAGGCCTCGGCCGTGAACCGCTTCTGCCGGGCGAAGGCGTCGTCCAGCCGGCCGAGCAGGCCGTTGAACGCCCGCCCCAAGTCGGCGAGTTCGTCGCCCGTGCCGGGGTCGGGCAGGCGGTCCCCGAGCCGGTCCGACGAGATCAGATTGACGGCGCCCGCCATCCGGGCGACCGGGGCCAACGCCCGGCGACACACCCACCGCCCGAGGACTGCCGTGGCCAACCACGCCGCCGCCGACAAGCCGGCGAGTGTGAGGGCCAGTTGCCGCAAGGCGTCGTGAACCGGGCCGAGCGGGACGGCCGCCGCCAGCGTCAGGGCGTCATACCGTCGGCCGTCGTCGGCATTTTTCGCCGGCCGCGGCGGCTCGGCCGTCAGGTCGCGGCGGGCGATCAGCCACGGTTGGCCGCCCGGGGCGGCCGACCAAAAGTCAGCCGGCGAATTCGACCCGTCCACCCGGCCGCCGGCCGCGTCGAACACGCCCCAGCGCACGGCCCCGTCGCGCCGCAGGGCGTCGGCGTAACGGTCCTGCGGCTCCCACTCCAGCCCGGCGTCGGAAAACTCGACCGCCGCCGTCAGCGCGTCGAGTGTGGCGGCGGCTTGGGCGTCCGCCCCGCCGTACAGGTGGTGCCGGGCGAGCAAGTACAGGCCGGCCGAGAACCCGGCCAAGACGACGGCGAGGGCCGCGAGAAAGAATACGGTGAGGCGGGTCGTCAGGGTCACGGGGCGCCCCCGAACACATAGCCGCGGCCGCGTACGGTGTGGATCAGTCGCGGCCCGCGGGCCTCCAACTTGCGGCGCACTTCCATGACGTGGACTTCCAGCGTGTTGGACAGGCCGTCGTACCGCTCGTCCCACACGTGTTCGTACAGGCGCGTGCGGGACAGCACCTCGCCGGGGTGGCGCAGAAAGAAGAGTAGCAGGGAATACTCGCGGGCCGTCAGGTCGAGTCGGCGGCCCGCCCGCTCGACGCGCTGGCTGGCGAGGTCGGCCGTCACGTCGGCGGCCGCCAGCACCGTCCCCGGCCGGCGGTCGGCCCGCCGCGTCAGAGACCGGACGCGGGCCAGCAATTCCTCGAACGCGAACGGCTTGCACAGGTAGTCGTCCGCCCCGCCGTCGAGGCCGCGGACGCGGTCGGACACGGCGTCGCGGGCGGTGAGGAACAGGACCGGCGTCGTCCCGCCGGCCGCCCGGTGGCCCTTCACAATCTCCAGCCCGCTCACCCCCGGCAGCCACCAGTCGAGCAGGACGACGTCCCACGCCTCCGTCGTCAGGCGGTGCCGGCCGGTCACGCCGTCGGCGGCGTGTTCGACCGTGAAGCCCTCCTCCCGCAACCCGCGGACCACGAAGTCCGCGATGTCCGGCCCGTCCTCGATCAGCAGGATGCGGTGAGGCATGGGTTTTGTCGGGTTCGTTACTTGTCCTTGTCTTCCTTCTTCTTTTCCTTCACTTCTTCCGTCTCCGTGATCTTCCCGTCGGCGTCGAGGGTCAGTTCGTACTTCTTGCCGTCGGCGGCGGTGACTTCGACTTCGTAAGCGGTCTTGTCCCCCTTGGTCACCTCCTCGGCCACCTTGACGGCGGACTTCGGGTACTTGGCCTCGACGGCGTCGGCCACGGCCTTCGGCAGATCCTTGACGGCGATTGCTTTCTCGATCTCGGTGATTTTGCCGTCTTCGGTCAGCTTGACCGTCACGTCCGACGTGCCGTCTTTGATCTTCACTTCGTAGACGGTCTTGCCGTCTTCCTTTTCCTTCTCGCCGGCGACGAGTTCTGCCTTCGGGAACTTGGCCTTCACCGCCTCGACGACGGCCTTCGGCAGCTTGTCGATCGCGACCTTCTCGTCGTCGGCCCGCAGGCCGGCCGCCAAGCCCAGGACAGCCACCAAACTCATGAGGCAACGCATGTGAAACTCCTTCGGGTGAAAATAACGGGGCGGCGTTCCAGCCCCCAGTGGGGGTGATGATAGCCGGCGGTTGTGTCCGGCGCGTGAAGGGACGATAAATTCCCGCTTATGCGGCGGCCCCGCACTCCGGCTTCACAGGGTGTGGAAGATCAGATAAAATCGGGGTTCGCCGCCGGTCAGGCCTTTGGGCGGCCGAATAGAATGGGTGATTCCGTGTCCCCGCGCCCGGGGCATCCTGCCAGAGACATACGAATGCGTGTTTTTCGGGTGACGCTTGCCGTCCTTTTCGCCGTGGCCGTGATCGGCGTGCCGGCGCGGTACGCCTCCACGCGGTACTTCACGTACCGCAACTTCCGCGTGGTGGACGAGGAAAAGATCTACCGCAGCGGCCAGCTCAAGCCGGCCGCGATGGCCCGGGTGATCCACGACCACAAGATCGCCACCGTCGTCAGCTTCCGCTCCCCGGACACGAACGACTCGGACTCGTGGGAAGAAGACTTTTGCTACAAGAACGGCGTGCGCCACTTCCGCGTCAAGCCGGACCACTGGACGTCGGACGACGGCCGGCCCGTCCCCGCCCAGCGGGCCGTTGACGAGTTCCTGGCCATCGTCAAGAACCCGGTCAACCACCCCATTTTGGTCCACTGCCTCCGCGGCGTCCACCGGACTGGGGCCTTCTGCGCCATCTACCGCATGGAGTGCCAACACTGGACGAACGAGGAGGCGATGGCCGAGATGAAGGCGATGGGCTACAAGACGCTGGACAAGGAAGAAGACATCTCGGGCTTCATGACCAATTACACGCCGACGTGGAAGGCCCAAGCCAAGTAGGCGCCGGCCGCACCGTCGGCACGCCGGGCGGAATCGTTGAACTTTGCCCAGCTTCCGGCCGATGATTCCCCCATGAAGCGGCCTCGACGATTCACGGCTCTGCTCTGCGGGGGACTCGTCTGGTCCTCCGGCTGCCACACGCCGGACGGCGGGGAATCCCAACTCGCCGGCCGCGTGCAAAGCAACTTCGGGTACGACGCGACGCCGCCGGAGCCGACCGGGGTGAACGAAGTCATCTCACCGGATGGCCTTTCGGAAGAACACCCGCTGACGGTCGATCACGCGGTCCTGCTCGCCCTGTGGAACAACCCGACGTTCCACGACTCCCTGGCCGAACTGCAACTGACGCGGGCTGACCTCATCACGGCGGGGCTGTTGCCGAACCCGGAAGTGGTTTACTACTTCCCGATGACCGACAAGCCGCTCAAGTATCTGGTCGATTTCCCCATCGAGGCCATTTGGCTGCGGCCGTGCCGGCTGAAGATCGCGGAGGCCGAGAACGCCCGCGCCCGCGAGCGCGTGACGCAACTGGCTTTCGACCTGATCCGCGACACGCGACAGGCGTTCTACGACGTGGCCTTGGCCCAGAACCGCGTCGCCGTCGCCGAGAAGGCCCTGAAGGTGCGCGGCCGCATCGCCGAATTGGCGGAGTCCCGGCTGAAGGCCGGGGACGCCAGCGTGCAAGAAGTGACCACCGCCCGCATCGACGCCCTGCAGGCGACTCAGGACGCCACGCGCATCCGCTTCGAGATTCCGCTGGCCGAGGAGCGGTTGAAAAATCTGATGGGCGTCCCGAAATTCGCCGGACTGTTGCCGGTCGCCAACCCGCCGGCGATTCAACACCCGGCCGTCTCGATTGACCTCTTGGTGGAAGAAGCCATCCGGTTCCGGCCGGACGGGTTGGCCGCCGTCCACGCCCGCGAGGCCGCCGAGGAACGGTTACGATTCAGCAAGCTGAGTTGGGTCCGCTTCCTCGGCATCGCGGACGCCACCAGCGGCCGCAACACGGGCCACGAACTCGGCCCGGCCTTCCGCGCCACGGTCCCGATCTTCAACCAAAACCAAGGCGGCATCGCCCGTGCCGAGGCCGAAGTCACGCAACTCACCCGGCGAGAACTGGTGGTGCGGAACCAGATCGTCACGGACGTGCGCTTGGCCGCCACGCGGTACGAGCAGGCCCGGTCCGAGTACGCCAGTCTCGTCGCCAAGGTGAAGATCGAGGTCGAGGCGGCTATCCAACGGTCGCAAAAGGCGTATGAAGACGGGAACGCCGGCTACCTGATCGTGTTGGAAACCACCCGCCAATTGATCGACACGAACAACCGCGAAGCGCAATTGAAGGCGGACCTTCAGCGGGCCTGGGCCGAGCTGGAACGCAGCGTCGGCCGCCGGCTGTTCTTCGAGACACCCCCGACCCCTCAACCATGAGTTATCAAAAAGGGTTAATCACCGGGTTGGCCGTCTCCGCGGCCGTCGGCGCGGGCGTCTGGTTCCTCTTGGGCGCCAAGGCCGGCGACGGTAAGTCTTCCCCGCCCGCGGTCCCCGCGAGCGTGTCCAAGACGCTGGACGAGTCCAAGATCGCCACCGTGACCGTGAAGCCGGAAGGCTTGAAGAGTCTCGGCGTCGAGACCGGCGTCGTGGGGACGGGCGCGAAGAAGCGCACCCGCGTCTACGGCGGCGAAGTGACCGTCCGGCCGGGCCAAGCCATCAGCGTCGCGGCCCCGCTCAGCGGCGTGTTGAAGGCCCCCGAGACGGGCGTCCCGGCCGCCGGAACCCCGGTCACGAAAAACCAACAAATCTTCCAGTTCCTGCCGCTGCTCACGCCCGAAGGGCGGGCCAACCTCGCCGCGTCCAAGATCGACGCGGACGGCCAAGTGAAGACCGTCCAGACCACGCTCGACGCCGCCAAGGTGAACCTCGACCGGGCCAAGCAACTGCTGAAAGACGAGGCCGGCAGCAAGCGCATGCTGGAGGACGCCCAAGCCGCGTTCGACACCGCGAAGGAGTCCCTGTCGGCCGTCACGGCCCGGCGGGACTTTCTGGCGAAAGTCGGCGGCGAGTTCGACGGCGGGACGGCCTCCCCCATTTCCATCAACGCCCCGGAGGCCGGCCTTCTGCGCACGCTGTCCGCGTCGCCCGGCCAGACCGTCCCGAGCGGGGCGCTGCTGTTCGACGTGGTGAACACCGACCGCGTCTGGGTCCGCGTGCCCGTCTACGTCGGCGACGTGGCCCGCCTCGACGCGAAGGCCGACGCGATGGTGTCGCCGTTGGCCGCCAAACTGGGCGGCCCGGAGCAGACGGCGAAGCCCGTCACCGCCCCGCCGTCGGCCAACGCGCTCGCGGGGACGGTGGACCTCTTTTACGCCCTGGAAAACGCCGCGTCGAAATTCAGCCCCGGCCACCGCGTCTCGGTCCGCCTGAGCCTCGACGACCCGGACGACAGCCTGACCGTCCCGTGGGACGCCGTCCTGCACGACATCCACGGCGGCGCGTGGGTCTACGAGCAACTGGCCGAAGGCACATTCTCCCGCCGCCGCGTGGAAGTGCGGTACGTCATCGGGAACGTCGCGTACTTGAAGCCGGGCAGCGCCCCGAAGGTCGGCACGGTGGTGGTGACGAAAGGGGCCGCCGAGTTGTTCGGCACGGAGGCGGGGTTTAGCAAGTGATGACGGCGGCCGTTTAGCCGCGACGCGACGCTTCGGAGTGGCGCGCGGGCTGCCCGCCCATAATCGCCGGCTGCGGGGAGCGATTGCGGGCGAGTGGTCCGCGCTCCACTCCGAAGCGTCGCGTCGCGGCTAAACGGGCCGATGTTTTGGGAAGCGGTTTCTTCATGCTCTCCTCCCTGATCGAATCCTCCGTCCGCCTGCGCGTGGTCGTCCTCGCCCTCGGCGTCGTGCTGTTGGTCGTCGGGTCGCGGTCGATCCGCACGGCCCCGCTGGACGTGTTCCCGGAGTTCGCCCCGGCGGTCGTGGAAGTGCAGACGGAGGCCCCCGGCCTGTCCACGGAGGAGGTCGAGAACCTCGTCACCGTGCCGCTGGAGAACGCGCTGAACGGCATCCCGCACGTCAAGACGCTGCGGTCGAAGTCGGTCTTGGGGCTGTCGCAGATCGTGATGATCCTCGACGCCGGCAGCGACCCGATGGCCGCGCGGCAGATGGTGCAGGAGCGGGTGACGGCCGAGGCGCGGCGACTGCCCACGGTCGCCCGGCCGCCGGTGATCTTGCAGCCCCTCTCGTCCACCAGCCGCGTACTCAAGATCGGCGTGTGGTCGGACAAGCTCAGTCAGCAGGAGTTGACGGATGTGATTATGTGGACCGTGCGGCCGCGGCTGATGGCCGTCAACGGCGTGGCGAACGTCGCCGTGTGGGGCCAGCGGGACAAGCAGTTTCAGGTGCTGGTGGACCCGGACGTTCTGCGGGCCAACGGCGTCACGCTGGACGCCGTCACGCGGGCCGCCGGCGACGCGGCCGTGCTGGAGTCCGGCGGCTTCGTGGACACGCCGAACCACCGCCTCGCCGTCCGGCACGTCTCGCCGATCTTGACGGAAGACGACCTCGCCCGCACCGTCGTGGACTTCAAGGGCGGCGCGCCGGTGCGCTTGGGCGACGTCGCCACCATTCGCATCGACTCCGGCGCCCCCATTGGCGACGCCATCATCAACGACCGGCCGGGGCTGCTGCTGATCGTCGAGAAGCAGCCGCAGGCGAACACGCTGGAACTCACCCGCAAGGTGGAAGCCGTCATCGACCTGCTGAAGCCCGGCCTGAAGGACGTGGAGATCGACCCGACCATCTTTCGGCCGGCGACGTTCATCGAGCGGGCCATCGACAATTTGACGCACGCCCTCCTGATCGGCTGCGGCCTCGTCGTCGTGATTTTGCTGACGTTCCTGTACGACTGGCGGACGGCGCTCATCAGCCTGACGGCCATCCCGCTGTCACTGACGGCGGCGTTGCTTCTCATCTCGTACACCGGGGCCACCATCAACACGATGGTCTTGGCCGGCCTGGTGATTGCCCTCGGCGAAGTCGTGGACGACGCGATCATCGACGTGGAGAACATCGCCCGCCGTCTGGCGCTGAACCGCCAGACGGCGACGCCGCACTCGGCCTTCCGCGTGGTGGTCGATGCGTCGATGGAAGTGCGGTCGGCCGTCGTGTACGCCAGCTTCATCGTCGTGCTGGTCTTCCTGCCGGTGTACTTCCTCGACGGCCTGTCCGGGGCGTTCTTCCGGCCGCTGGCGATGGCCTACGTCCTCGCCATCATGGCCTCGCTGCTCGTGGCCCTGACGGTGACGCCGGCCCTTTCTTACATGCTGCTCACGGGCCGCAAGGCCCCGCCGAAAGAGGCGCCCGTCGCCCGCTTCCTCAAAGCCCAATACCGCCGCGTGTTGCCGTGGGTGCTGCACCGGCCGACGTTCGCCGGGCTGTTCTTGGCGGCCGCGTTCGTCCTCTCCGCGGCGGCGGCCACGCAACTCGGCCAGGAGTTTTTACCGAGCTTCCAAGAGACCGATTTCCTGATGCACTTCGTCGAAAAGCCCGGCACGTCCTTGGAGGCGATGACGCGCGTGACCGTGCTGGCCAGCAAAGACCTGCGCCGGATCGACGGCGTGAAAAATTTCGGCTCGCACATCGGCCGGGCCGAAGTCGCGGACGAGCCGGTCGGCCCGAATTTCACGGAGTTGTGGATCAGCATCGACCCGAAGGCCGATTACAAGGCGACGTTGAAGCTCATCGAGGCGGCCGTGTACGCTTACCCCGGCCTGTACCGCGACGTGCTGACGTTCTTGCGCGAGCGCATCAAGGAAGTGCTGACCGGCACGGGGGCCACCGTCGTCGTCCGCTTGTACGGGCCGGATCAGGCCGTGCTGCGGTCGAAGGCGAAAGAAGTCGAAGCCGCGATGGCCAAGGTGGCCGGCGTCGCCAACTTGAAGGTCGAGCCGCAGGTGTTGATCCCGCAGTTGCAAGTACGACTCAAGCCCGAAAAGGCCGAGCAGTACGGACTGACGGCCGGGCACATCCGCCGGGCGTCGTCCACGCTGCTGAAAGGCTCGAAGGTCGGCGAAGTCTTCGAGGGGGTGAAGAAGTACGACGTGGTCGTGTGGGGCGTGCCGCGTTTGCGCGGCGACATCACGGCCGTGCAAGACCTGCCCATCGACACGCCGACCGGCGTGCAAGTGCGGCTCGGGGACGTGGCCGAGGTCGCCATCGTGCCCGCCGCCAACGAGATCAAGCGGGAAAACGCCTCCCGGCGCATCGACATCACCTGCAACGTAAAAGACCGCGACTTGGGGTCCGTGGCGAGCGACGTGGAAGCGGCCGTCAAGGAGGTTCCGTTCGACCGCGAGTACCACCCGGAGTTCCTGGGCGAGTACGCCGCCCGGCAAGAATCGACACGCAAGCTCTACTCCCTCGGGGCCTTGGCCCTTCTCGGCATCGTGCTGCTGCTGTACGTCGATTTCGGCGAGTGGCGGCCGACGTGGCTGGTCGCCCTGACGATCCCGTTCGCCTTGGTCGGCGGCGTCGCGGCCGTCTGGCTGACTGGCGGCGTCATGTCCCTCGGGTCCATCGTCGGGTTCGTCACCGTGCTGGGCATCGCCGCCCGCAACGGCATCATGATGGTCAGCCACTACCGGCACTTGGAACACGCGGAAGGCGAGCCGTTCGGCCCCGCCTTGGTGACGCGCGGCGCCGAGGAGCGCTTGGCCCCGATCCTGATGACCGCCTTGGCGACGGGGCTGGCCCTGTTGCCGTTGGCCGTCACCGGCAACAAGCCCGGCCAGGAGATCGAGTACCCGCTGGCCGTCGTCATCCTCGGCGGGCTTGTCACGTCGACGCTGCTGAATTTGTTTTTGCTGCCGCCGCTGTACCTGCGGTTCGGGAAGGGGGAGCCGCCTTCTTCGACACCCGCAAGTTAATCATCTCCACGGCCACGCCGAAGGCCATCGCGAAGTAGATGTACCCCTTGTCGATGTGCTGGCCCAAGCTCTCGGCCACCAGCATGACGCCGATGAGGATGAGAAACGCCAGCGCCAGCACCTTGATGGTCGGGTGCCGTTCCACGAAGTCGCTGATCGAGCCGGCGAAGAGCATCATCACCAGCATGGCGATGACCATGGCGGTAATCATCACCCACAGTTCGTCCACCATGCCGACGGCCGTGATGACGGAGTCGAGCGAGAAGACGATGTCCAAAATGGCGATCTGCACCAGCACCATGCCGAACGTGGCCTGGGCGCCGGGCTTCCCGTCGGGCGTGTGGTCTTCCGCTTCGAGCTTCGAGTGCATCTCGTGGACGCTCTTGGCGATCAGGAACAGCCCGCCGATCATCAGGATGAGGTCCCGTAGCGAGACCTCGCGGGCCTCCATGTCGTGTGCCAGCGGCAAGTCCGGCAGGGTGAACACCGGCTTGGTCAGCCCGAGCAAGAATGACAGCGAGGCGAGCAACGCCAACCGCGTGCCCAAGGCGGCGATCAGCCCGAGCCGCCGCGCCCGCGGCTGTTGGGCGACCGGCAATTTCCCGGCCACGATGGCGAGGAAGATAATGTTGTCGATGCCCAACACGATCTCCATCGCGGCCAAGGTGAGCAGGCCGACAAGGATGGCGAACAGGCCCGGCTTCGCCGTGTTGATGGCCTTGATTTCCCGCAAGTCGCGGGCGGCGAACGCCTCGGTCTTTTCCGGCGTCTGGAACTCCAGCGTCTCCGTGAGCAACTTGCCGCGGACGGTCTCCTTCTCCTTCAGTTCGACCGCGTCCTGACTGTCCGGGGCGTCGGCCTTGGCGAACGTGATGCGCTTCAAGTGCGCCGTCTCAATCTCGTGGACGCCGTAGTGCGTCTTGAGCCGCACGTTCGGGTTCAGCAGCCCCCCCTCAAAGGTGCGGCCGTCGGCCGTCTCGACGGTGAACGGCTTCGGCGCGGCCTCCGCCCCCAGGAGGGCCAAGCCGATGAACGCGACGAACAGCAGAACGCGAAGGGGCATGGCACCGCCAAGGGGATTCTGTTTTCCAAGCGCTGTTTTAGGAGCGGTGGAATGGGGATGCACCCCGGATGCCAAGATTGACTGAAATCGGGACGCCGGGAAACACACAGCCCGCGGGACGACTGAGACCGGGCGTGGGCATCGTCGCTTTTCGCTCCGCGAAAAGAGTGGCTTCCTCGCACG
>JAYTTY010000457.1:0-4576 GCA_043744795.1 Zavarzinella sp.
CGGCGTCCCATCGCATTCTCCTGGCTGTCTGGGCGGACTGGAGGAGAAATACACAATTCAGACCGTCAGGGGAACCCCGTTTCGGTCGGGCACATGTAGGGTGTTCGTATTAGCCATATCGGCAACTTACATGCTTCGTTGTCACGGCTTCACCAAGACCACATTACCAAGCATCAACGGTGTCCGTGATGACCACTTTCGGCCGCTCGAACGGCTCCAGCGATCGTAAAAACTGCAACACGGCCTCATTGCCGACCACCAAGACGGCACAATATCCCTCCGGCAGTTCCGTATAGGCGACGAGTTCGCCGCCGCCGATTTTGTGGATGGCGGCGTGATCGACTTGGTAGCGGACAGCTTCCGCGGTCGGCGGCGGGACCATGTCTTTGAAGCGCACGCGCATGTCTTCGACCACTTCCGGGCACTCCAGCGGCGCCGGCGTGACGCGGCCGGCGATCACATCCTTGGCGTAGGCGATTTGTTCCGGCGTAATCGCCGCCGGCGCAGCGGCTTCCACCGCTTCCTCAACAATGCCGCTCGACATGGCTTTCCCTCGCGCGGGGTTTGATCTTCTTCCAGCGTACCACCCGCCGGCCGGCCCCGCAATTCATTCGACGAACGACCCCGGCTCGCCTTGGTAGTACGGGGCCTGCGCCAACTCGTCGCCGGGCGTCGGCCGGCTCAACACTAACCTTCGGCAACGGCCTTGGGCGTTTTCCAGGTCGGGGTGGCTCTTGGCGACGGCCCACACGCCCGTGCGTTTGAACAGGTCGCCGACGTAGGCCCACTCGTTGAAGGCCAGCAGTTCCCCCTCGTGGGCGGGTTCCGGGTCGGTCAGCAAGACGCGGAAGCGGGGGTTGACGGCCAGGCCGCGGAGCCGGCGGCGCGAGGCGTCGTCCGCGTTGGTCCACGCCGGGTAGGCGTCGAGTTCTTCGGACTTGTCCACATTGTGCCGCAGGAGGCTGAACAGGCCCTCGGCTTGGCGGCCCAGGCGCGGGAAGCGGAACTCCGTCACCAACAGGCCGACGGCGCGGGCGGCGCTGCCGATCACGGTCAGCTCGTCGTCGAACTCCATGTCCGCGACGAGGTGCAGGCTTTCGAGCGTGTCCAGGCGCGGGTCGGCGATCAAGGCCCGGACGTGGGAACTCGCCCGCGTCAGCACCACCCGGCGCAGCGGCGTCTTGGCGAACAGGGCGGCGTCTTCGCCGAGGAAGCGCGGGGCCGGGGCCAGGACGTGTTCGACGAAGCCGCGCCGGAACCCCCACGCCCCGCCGAGGCCGAACAGGTGCGACTTGAGCCACTGCACCGGCGACCCGGCCGCCGGGGCGAACAGGCGGCGCAGCGGCCGCTCCCACGCGGCCCGGTACTTTTCGAGCAGGTCGCGCTCCCGGCCGACCATCGCCGGCCACTTGGGGTCCGTGTTGACCACGCGGGCCAGGCTCACTTGCAGGCGGATGAACTCGCCGCGGTCCACGTCGCCGGGCCGCTTCGACTGGTTCAGGGCGTCGGCGTAGGTCAGGCGGGCGGCGTCGGACTCCGGGTCGGCCAAGATCGCGCGCAACAGGGCGGGTTCATCCATCGACGGCGCGTCCGGGCAATTGGGAGTGGCCCGGTCATTGTAGAGACGGAACCGCCGCGGGCGCTTCGGACGCCGGCGCCGGCGCGCCCCACTCGACTACGCCGTCCCCGCCGCGCTGCTTCTCCCAGTCCTGCAACAGCCGCAGGCACGAGTGGTCCACGAACGACACGCCCTCCAGGCGGACGGCCGCGGCCCAGCCGCGCGGGACGGCGTCGAGCGCGTCGGCCAGTTTCGGCAAACTCACGAACGTCGCCGCCCCGCGCAGCGTGACCAGCACGCCGCGGTTCGCCTCGTCGTAAGCGGTGTCGATGTCCAGCCGGGACATGGTCCACAGCAACTTGGCCACGCTCAGGCCGACGCCCAGCCCGACGCCGACCAACAGGTCCGTGGCGACGACGCCGACGAGGGTGGCGAGGAAGATGGCGACCTCGCCCTTGCTCTCGGCCCACAGCCGCTTGACCTGCTTCACGGCGATCAGTTTGAAGCCGGTGTACACCAGCACGGCCGCCAGGCACGCCTCGGGGATCAGTTGCAGCGCCCACGGCAACAGGGCGACGAACCCCAGCAGCCACACGCCGTGCAGCGCGGCCGACAGCCGCGTCTTCGCGCCGGCCGCCACGTTCGCCGAGCTGCGGACGATGACCCCGGTCAGCGGCAGGGCGCCGACGAGGCCGCTGACCGCGTTGCCGACGCCCTGGGCGAACAGTTCCTTGTTGTGCTTGGTCCGCGGGCCGTCGTGCATCTGGTCCACGGCCGTCGAACTCAGCATCGTCTCGGCGCTGGCGATGACGGCAATGGTCGCCGCCATGCCCCACACGGCCGAACTGCGCAACAACTCGCCGGCCGAGCCGACTTGGAACCACGTCAGCCCGTCGAGCAGGTTCGACTGCACGGTGATGCGCTGGGCGTGCAAGCCCAGCCCCTCGGCCACGAGCGTGCCGGCCACGACGGCGATGAGGGCGCCCGGCAAAATTTTTAACGTCTTCGGGACGTAGTTCCACGCGACGAGCAGGGCCAACGTCACCAGGCCGGCGGCGGCGGCCGGCCGGTGGGCGGGGTCGGTGAACGCCTTCCCGACGGCCCCCGGGATGGACGCGATGTTGTGGGCGACGGCCGCGGCCGGGTGGTCGTCGATCATCTCGTGGACCTGCTTGGCGATGATGACGACGCCGATGCCGCCGAGCATCCCCATGACGACGGCCGGCGACACGGCCCGGAACCACTTGCCCAGTTTCAGGCCGGCCATCGCGACCTGCATCAGGCCGCCGAGCAGGCCGGCCGCCCCCAACGCGGCCGCGACGGGGACGGCCGTCTCGCCGCGGTCGAGGGCCTCCTTATGGTTGTTGACGAAGGCGAGCACGAGGACGATCAGCCCGGCGGCCGGCCCGCTGACCTGCAGCGGGCTGCCGGCCAACGGGGCGACGACCAGCCCGCCGATGATGCCGGTGACGATGCCGGCCTCGGCCGACAGGCCGCTCGCCTTGGCGATGGCGATGCACAGCGGCAAGGCCACCATGAAGACGACGAGGGACGCGAGCAAGTCGCGCGGGAGTGTTTTCGACAAGCGGTCAGTCATGGGTCACTTCACCGTGGGCCAAAGGGGTTCCGCCGTCACGCCGGTCGGCCACTGAGCCGCCGGCGCGGCGGCCGTGAGTTGCTCGACCGGCCGGAATTGCCCGATGACGGGGTCGTAGGCGAAAACCTGCCCGGTCTCGATCTTGAACATCCAGCCGTGCAGCTTCACGTCGCCGCGCTCGAGGGCGGCGGCCACGGCCGGGTGCGAGCGGACGTGTTCCAGTTGCACCAGCACGTTCTCTTCGGCGGCCAGCTTGGTCAGGGTCTCCGGCGCGTCGTGCCGGTAGCGGTCGCGGACAATCTCGCGCGTCTCGGCGGCGTGCCGCAGCCACCGCCGGACGGCCGGTAAATCGGCCGTCGTCTCCGGGTTCATGAGGGCGTGCATCGCCCCGCAGCACGTGTGGCCGCACACGACGATGTCCCGGACCTTCAGGACCGCGACGGCGTATTCGATGGTCGCCGCCTCCCCGGAGTCCGGGGCCGCGCCGTGGCTGGGGACGATGTTCCCCGCGTTGCGGATCTCGAACAACTCGCCCGGCTTCCGCTGCGTAATCAGGCTCGGGACGATGCGGGAGTCCGAGCAGGTGATGAACAGCGTCTCCGGGTTCTGCCCCTTGGCCAGCCGGGCGAACAGGTCTTCGTGGGCGCGGAAGTACGTCTGGCGGAACTGGTGAATGCCCTGAATGAGTTTTTCCACGGGTGGTCTTCCTCTCCCGAGACGGCCCGCGACGGACGGCCATCGGCGCGTCTCGGTCGGCGGCCGCACTCGGCGACTCGATGGGGTTGGGAACAAACAACCGAGCGGGGGAAGACTAACAGCGCTGGAATTGGCCGGCCCCGGCGGCCACGAGGGCGTCGGCCGGGGAGGCGGGAGAAATGGACAGGGACAGCGCGCGGGGCGCGAGGGTGGTTGAAAGGAATTCGCCCGGCGGGGCGACGTAGCGGGAGAGGTTTCGCCGTTGCGAACCCCCCGGCGGGAACACAGCCTCGACTGTTTCCACGCCCTCGCGCTCCCCCTCGCCCTTTTCCTCTTCGGACGGAGCCGAATTCGGGGCGGCCGAGAACAGCACGTTGGCCGGCCGGGCCAGCCCGTCCCAGCAGCCGAGCGCGGCGCACGCAAACGCCGCCAGCACGAATCCGTGCAGGTAACGGCGAAGCGAATGCGGGGCCGGCGTCAACATAACGGTTCCGTAAGGTTCCCAGACATATAAGGCATGTTCGCCAGAAGAATCAAGGCCTTTTGATGCAGGCGGGGGAAAATTGATGGAAACAACAGAAGGTGTTGATGGGTGACGGCCGTGCGCCTGCCGGACCTCACCCCCGGCCCCCTTACAAGGGTAGGTCAGGCGAGAGCGAAGAATTCAGGCGGAAGTCGCAATAGTGCGACCATGCCGCGTTTTCTCGATGTCGGCGAACAAACGC
>JAYTTY010000458.1:0-17929 GCA_043744795.1 Zavarzinella sp.
CCGTCACTTGTGTCGCGCGCTCTCCGCCGAAGACCGGCTGAAGCCGGGACTCCAACGAAGACAAAGCCTTGGCCCGGGCGGTGACAGTCGTGCGCCCGAGACCGGCTGGAGGCGGGACTCCAACACGACCGCCTCGCGGCGGTATTATTTAAAAGGTCGCTCCGCCGCGACTTCCTTCAAATCCGCCCGCTTCCCCTCATACGTCGTCGCGAAGGCCAGCGCCGCCGGGTCCGGCTCTTCGCCCCACGCGGCGCAGGCTTGCGTGTACAGGGCCGGCCACCAGTTCTCGTGGGCGGTCAGGCCTTTCTCTTTCACTTCCTGCCAATTGCTCAGGATTTTGCTCCAGCACTTGTCGCCGTACTCCAGGGCCTTGTTGATGTGGCCGAACTCGGGGATGTACCACTGCCGGCCGATGGCGGCGTGCAGCACCTCGTCGGCCCAGTCGAAGTCTTGGATGGTCGCCATCAGCGGGATGCCGGATTCCTGGGCCACTTCCCACTCGTAGCGCTTGCCGGTGCGCGGCATCAGCCCCTGCTCGATGAAGTACAGGACGGCGTGCCGCTCCATCGGCGTGCATTCGGTGTTGAGCCGCGTGGACCAGTTGAAGGTCACGCGGGCGGCGGTCCAGTCCACGCCGAGGGCGACGAAGCCGACCTCGCCCATCATGGCGTGCCGGGCCTCGTCCCAGAGTTGCCGGGTCATGTCGCGGTAGTACTTCCACGGCTTGCCCTTGGTCTGCGTCAGAATGCCGGCCATCATCTCCGGCACGTCCACCTCGCGGAGGCGCTTGTACAGCATCATCAGCGCCTTGGCCTTCGCCGGCATCGCCTCGTCGTACAGGAATGCCTCCGCGTTCACCCCTTGGTTCCACAGGTCTTGCCAGCGGGCGTCCCGCCGGGGCATCATGTCGTAGACGTAGGGCGTCGCGGAGTATTGCCGTTCCGGCACGGCAACGTCGGGTTCGCCGTTGACGGCCTTGACGCAGTCCCCCAGCAGTTTCTCCCACTCGTGGAAGCCGCTGCGGAAGTCGGGCGACACGAGGGCGTCCACGGCGTGCCCGCCGTAGTCGAGCATGTCCTGCACTTCCAGCAGGGCGAAGCGCAGCACGCGGCGGGACGGGGCGTCCGCCAGCGGGTTGGTGTCTTCCGCGTAGCCGGCCATCAGTTCAAGCAGTTCCGGCAAGGCGTGGTCGTACAGGCCGACGAGCAGTTCCTCCGTGGACTTCGCGGCGAGGATCTCGTCGAAGAAGATTTCCCACGCCGGGTGCGGGACGGCCTCCAAGCCCAGCGGCGGCTCGCGCATCTCAGCGACGCGACTTCGCAGGGCGTCCGCGTGCTCGGCGCACAGGTGGGCGTGGTGCGAGAAGGCCGTCTTGAGTTCGTAAATCGGCTCGGCCGTGATACGGGCGACGAAGATTTCGTGCAGCCGCTTGAAGGCGTAGTGCATCTCCTTCAACCGGGTGACACACGCCTCGATGCTCAAGCCCGGCTTGGCCCCCTCGGCGTGCGTACACAGCCCGGCGAGCGGTGGCAGGTTCTTGTACGGGCGGTAGGTGTCGGGGGAAACCATGGGAAGAGGCCCCGGAGGGGAGTCGGTCAATTCAGATAAGCGTTCAGCCAAGCGTCCAAATTGCGTCGCATGTGGAAGACCGACACGACCCCGATCACGTCTTCTTGGACCGAGTAAATCAGGGCGTACGGGAACCGCTTCAATGGGGCGATTCGCATGCCGGCGGCCACCTCTGCGTACAGAAACGGCGAATCGACGAGTCGCGATTCCATCTCGCGCACCGCGGTTAAAAACGCCCGCCCGAGGCCCTCGGATATTGAGTCGTAGTGGGCGACGGCGCCGGCGTACTCATCCTGTGCGGAGGGTTGAAAAATTACGTCGCGGGACACAATCGACGCCTTTCTTCGACAGCGCGTTCCATTTCGTCCAACGTCGCGCCGTTTCTGGGATTGGCCCGAAACTCCGCGAGGCGGCGCCGCAACTCGGCGAGTTCATCTTCCGTGAACAGCGATGACGGGTAGTCGGTCGGAAGTGTTTCCCAAAGTTCTCGCAACACGCGGCGGCGGTCTTCGACCGGCAGTTGTCGGAGTTCTGTGATCTTCGCTTCGACGTCCATTGCGCTCACTCGGCAAAATGTATGGTGGTAGGATTTTCGCACGTTACGCCCGAAAGAACAACCGGATTTTCGGCCGACAAAAAAGGCGGGGGCTGATTGGCCCCCGCCTCGCGTCTGCTCCGGGAAACAGTCGCGGCGTTACTTCGCGGTGACCGCGAACAGTGACTTCTCCGACATGATGTACAGGACGCCGTTGGCCATGATCGGGGTGCTGCGCACGGCCTCGTTGGTCTCCACGCGGGCGAGCAGGAACTTCGCGGCCACCTTGTCCTTCACGGCTTTGATGGCCTCGTCGTTCGCGTCCCGGCCGGCCTTGGTCGCGTCGGACGAATCCTTGCCGGCGGCCTTCGCCTTCTTCTCGGCGGCCACCCCGGCGGCCGACCCCTCGGCCACCTCGTCCATCACCGTCTGCTCCTTCTGGTGCTTGAAGACGTACACGTCGCCGTCCTCGTTCGCCACCAGGACTTTGCCGGCCACGGAGTAGGGGGAACTCCAAATGGCGGACTTGGTGTCCAGTTGCCAGAAGAACTTGCCGGTCTTCGCGTCCAGGCAGTGCAGGTAGCCGGCGAGTTCGGAGATGTACACAAGACCATCGACCACGCAGGCCGAGCTCATCGTCCGGCCGAAGACGTAGTCGCGCTTGGCGAACGGCCGCTTCTCGTCGCCGCCGTAATGCCACACGGCGGCCGAATTCGGGTTGGGCTTGGCGGCCCCGTCGGCCACGATGTCCGGGGACACGTCCCCCTTTTTGGTGGCGTCGATGCACCAGAAGTGGCCGATGCCCTCGTAGTGCTCCGGGTCTTGGCCGGTGCCGATGAACACCTTGTTGTCGACGATCACCGGCGTGCCGATGAAGTCGCTGCGGGCGCCCTTGCCGCCGAGTTCGTACTTGGCGTCCTTCGGGTTGGCGTCGAACTTCCACACCAGCTCGCCGGTCTCCGCCGCCAAGGCGTACAGCCAGCCGTCCCCGCCGGGGAACACCGCCAGTTGCTTGCCGTTGATAACCCCGGCGGCGCAGTTGGACCACTGGCCGTGCATGATCGCCTTGCCGGGGAAGTTCTTCTGCCAGGCCACCTTGCCGGTGTGCTTGTTGAGGGCCAGGAAACTCGGGGCCTCCGGGAAGGGGACGTTGATGTGGTTCTCGTCCACGCCGTTGGCCGTCACGATCAGCAACAGGTCGCCGACGACCAGCGGCGACGCGGACGTCATGTTGTGCGGGAAGACCTTCAAGTCCTTCATCATGTCCACGACCCAGATGAAGTCGGCGTCCGTCTTGTCCTTGTACGTCTCGGCCGTCATGCCGTCGTTGCCGTTGTGCATCCCCTCGACGTCGGCGCAGACGACCTCGCAGCGGTTGGACGTGTAATAAACGCGGTTCCCCTCGACGAGCGGGGTGGAGCAGATGCCCTCGCGGGTGAAGTCGTTCACGATGCCGCTCGCCAGCTTGTCGTGGACGGCCTGCCAGAGGAACTTGCCGGTCGCCTCGTCGAAGCACATCAGGTTGCCCTTGTCCACCGGCGGGCCGGCCGGGTCGTCCTCGGACGGCTTGCCGCGGTCGCGCTTGTTGCGCGGGTTCTCGTTGTTGGTGCCGACGAAGATCTTGCCGCCGGCCACGATGGGGCCGCCGTAGGCCCGCGAGCCGAGGGGCTCTTTCCACTTGACGCGCTTGCCCAAGACGGTGGTGGCCTTGCCGTCTTCCTCGACCTTCGGGAAGTCGGCCGACAGTTCCGCCTCGACGGTGTTGACGAAGTTGCGTTCGTTCGTCCCGCCGAACATCACATGGTCGCCCTTCTTGATGGCGACAGGGGCCACGGGGTCCGGCCCCGCCGGGGCATCCTTGGCCACGGCCTTCGGCTCCTCCGCCTTGGCCGACGGCGTCGGGGGCGGGGCGTCCTTCCCTTGGGTTTTTGGCTCATCGGCTTTGGCCGTCGTCGCCGTCGTCTGGGCCGCGGTCGTTTGGGCCGGGCCCTCGACTTTGTCCTTTGGAGAGCAAGAAATCCCGGCGACGGCGAGAGCCGCCGCGCCAACCGTCGCCAGCCAATATCGATGGGTCATGTCAGTATTCCTTCGGTTAAAGTCGCAAAAACACCGTCGACAGCCGTCGGTCACTTCTTCTCGGCGGCGTCCTTGGCCTTCGAGCCGTTCGGTGTGATCGCCACGTTCGCGTAGTAGATCTCGGAGCCGGGGGCGGCCGCGTCCGCGTTGGTGATGTACCCGTATATCGCGGCGGCGCCCTCGCGGTTCGGCAGCGGGTCGGTGAACTCGACGGTCCACTTCTCTGGCTCGGCCTCCCCCTTGGGCCACACTTTGCCGCGGACGACGGCCGATTTCTCACCGACCTCGACGGACAACTTGATGCGGTACCACACGCCGGACTTCCACGTGTACTTAACCGCCATATCCAGCCGCGGCAGGGCCTCCCACGAGATGATGCGGGCGTAGCGGTCCCCGTCGGCGTCGGTCTTGCCGTCCAGCACGAACAGGTAGCGGTTGGCGAGGACGCCCATGTCGGGGAGCTTGTCCTTCGCCAACACGCCCATGATGTCCGTCTCGATCGTGTACCCGGTCGCCGTCGGGGCGGTGATGTAGCCGTAGGCGCGGGCCACCGGCGGCGAGGGGTTGATGTTGGTCTTCATCAACACCTTTTCGCCCTTCAGATTCACGACGACGAACTTGGCGTTCGTGTTGATCCAGCCCGGCGGCTGGGCGCCGACGGGCAGCTTGGAGAAGTCGAGCGTGTACGGGGCCGTCGGGGCGACGCGCACGCGGGCCAGGAAACTCTTGTCCCCCAGCTTGGCCATCACGTACCCGGTCTGGGCCGGCTTCGCGGACACGGTCAGCACGCCCGACTCGCTGAGCTTGCCGTCCAGCGGCGGCGGGCCGGCGGCTTTCGGGGCCTCCTTGGGGGCTTCTTTCGGCGCGTCCTTCGGGGCGTCCGGCGCCCCCTCCTTGGCCGGCTCCTTCGCGGGGGCCGGGGCCTTGGGGGTCGGCGGGGCCGGCAGGCTCCACGTCAGGCCGTCGAGCTTCGGGCTTTTGATCTCGTCGCCGTTGGCGTTGAACGCCAGCGCCTTGAACTCGGCCGTGCCGTTGGCGGCCAGCAGCACGTCGGCCGGGAAGACGCGGATGGCGGCGATTTCGTCGTCCGTCTTGGGGGCGGCCGGTTCTGTCTTCGGCTCCGGGGCCTTGGCGAACTTAGCCTCCGCGTCGGCCCCGCGCTTGCCGATGCAGAACGTCTCGTCCCGCGTGGCGAAGTACACCTTGCCGTCCGCGACCGAGGGCGTGGAGTTGACTTCCACCAGGCCGACGCCGCCCGGCGGGGCGCGGAACTTCACTTCGTGCCGCGTCTCCGGGGCGCGCTTGCCGTTGAGCGTGATGATGTCGAACCGGGCGTCCGGCCCGCTGATGTACACCTTGTTGTCGGCCACCGTCGGGGCGCCGCGGGACAGCGTCCCGTAGTTGAACTTCCAGAGGAACTTGTTCGTCTTCTGGGCGCCGCTCACCTCCTTGAAGATGTCGAAGCAGTAGAGCTTGCCGGCGTCGTCCGGCACGTACAGGTACTTGTCGTCCGCGGCCGGGGACGAGAGGCCGAACCGCGTCCCGTCCCGGTACTGCCACACCAGGGCCGGCTTGTTGTTGGTGACCTTGGAGGCGTCCACGCAGATCACGCGGCCGATGTCGCCCCCCTCGGGGTTTTCCTCGCCGTGGCAGCACATGACGTAGTTGCCGACCACGACCGGGGACGGGTTAATCATCCCGGAGCTGAACTTGTAGCCCCACAGGTACTTGCCGGTGCGGATCTGGAAGGCGTGCAGGCCGCCGTCCACCGCCCCGGAGATGAAGACGCGCTGGCCGTTGATGGTCGCCGCGACCGGGTTGCTCTGGTAAGTGGCCGGCTTGTAGTCGCCGGGGACTTCGGCCCAGTACGCGACCTTCCCCGTCTCCTGGTCGAACGCCACGAACCGACTCGACGGCCGGGTGACGGTCCCCCACGCCGAGTTGACCATGCCGACGATGACGAGGCCGCTGTCGCACAGCGGCGACGTGAGCCGGCCGCCGTACCCGGAGACGCGGCCGTACTCTTCGGTCAGTTGGCGCTGCCAGACGATTTTGCCGTCGGTCGCGTCGATGGCCGCGAGGAAGCCGGCCGAGGTGTGGCAGAAGATTTTCTTGCCGACGGGGTCGGCCGCCAGGTTGGCCCAGCCGAGGCGCGTGGTCACGATGTCCGTGAGAAAGACGTTGAACTTGGTCTCCCACTCCTGCTTGCCGGTCTTGGCGTCGAGGCACACGACGCGCTCCCCGGTGACGAGCCGCTCGGCGGCCGTCTGCGTGCGGGGCACGTCCCCGAACGAGGTGATCAGGTAGATTTTGCCGCCCATCACCAGCGGCGTGGACCGGCACCCGAGCGGGGCCTTCCAAATCAGGTTCTCCCGGCCGGGGGTCGCGGGGTCCCAGTCGGCCGGCAAGTCCGTCTCGCGCGAGAAGCCGGTCTGGGCCGGCCCGCGCCAGTGCGTCCACTCGACGGCGAAAACCGCCGGGGCCGCCGCGAGGAGGGCGAGCGCCGCCATGAGGAGGGGGGTGAGTCGTCGCTTTGCGGTCATGGAGAGAATGCTCCGGTTATGTTCTTATGTCGCATTAAACTACGGTATGACCAATGACTGATTTCAGAAGTGAGCCGAGCGGCGTAAGCCGCCGGGTAATGCGCTGCGGCCCGCCACCCGGGACCTTACGGCCCTCGGCTCGCCAAAATTGGTCATTGCTGTTTTACCACCACACGCTTCGCTTTCATCTCGTACCGCGGCAAAGTTCCCGGCGGGACGACCGTCACGGCCGCCCGGAACAGGAGTTCGTCGCGGATCGCCCGGCCGACGGCCTCGCGCAAGTCGCCCGCCGCCTCGGGGCCGGCCGGCTCGATTTCGACGCCCAGGTCGGTCAGCGGGCCGGTCTTGTCCACCGTGATGCGGAACTCGGCGACGGCCGGGAACCGCCGGATCACCGCCTCGATGGCCGTCGGGTACACGTTGTTCCCGCGCAGGTGGATCATGTCGTCGGTTCGGCCGAGGACTTCCATTAATAGGCAGCCGTCCGCGGTACGGTAGGCCGTTACCACGTCCCCGGTGCGGTACCGAATGAGCGGGGAGCCGAGCCGGCCCAAATTCGTCAGGACGAGTTCGCCCGGGTGGCCGTCGGCCACGGGCGTGCTATTGGCGGGGTCGATCACTTCGGCCACGTACTGACTTTCCAAGACGATCAGCCGGCCGGGCGTGTCGGTCGCCTCGATGGCCGCCGGGCCGACTTCGGTTAATCCATAGTGGTCATAGACGCGGGCGCCCCAAACTTCTTCAATCCGTTTCCGCGTCGCCGGGATGCCGCCCCCCGGCTCGCCGGCCACGATCAGCATGCGCACGGCCGACCCGGCGAGGTCCAGCCCCTCGGCCGCCGCCAGTTCCGCGAGGTGCAGGGCGTAGGTGGGCGTGCAGCAAATCACGGTGGCTTGGTGGTCCAACAGGAACCGCAGACGGGCCGCGCTGGTCAGCCCGCCGCCGGGCAGGCACAAGTACCCGGCCTTGGCGGCGGCCTCGAACGCCGTCCAGAACCCGAGGAACGGCCCGAACGAGAACGGGAAGAAAAACACGTCCCGCGGCGTGAGGCCGACGCGGGCAAACATCTCCGCCCAGCACTGCAACAGCCAGTTCCAAGAGTCCGGCGTGTCCAGCCACCGCAGCGGCCGCCCCGTGGCCGTGCCGGACGACTGGTGCAGCCGGCAATAACTCTCCCGCGACAACGTCAGCCCGCTGCCGTAGGGCGGGTTTTCGAGCTGGTCGCGGACCAGTTCGGCCTTCGCCGTGAAGGGGAGGCTTTGAAAGTCGGTGATGTCGAGGCCGGCGAACTTGCGGGCGTAGAACGGGCTGCGGGGGGCCACGTCCCGGAGCAGGTGTTGAAGCCGGGAGTGGGGGGCGGGGGTCATGAATCAGCGGAACCTGTTTCAGCCGCGACGGGTCTTGTTTAGCCGCGACGCGGAGTCTTCGGAGCGGAGCGCGGGCTTCAACCCAGAAATCGCCGGACGCATTTTTCTTGGCGAGCGTCGAGGCGTAAGCCCGATGTGTCTTCGGGCGTATTAGACACGTCGGGCTTACGCCTCGACGCTCGCCTTTCACCAATGTGTGAAGCGATTGCTGCCGTGAGTCCGCGCTCCGCTCCGAACACTCCGCATCGCGGCTAAACAAGACCCGCCGCGGAAACCCATCCCCTTACTTCCCCACCAAGTCGAAGCACATCAGCATCTCGTTGTCCCGCATATACAGCTTGCCGTTGGCGATCACCGGGTGGGCCCAGTGCTTGCCCTTTTTGTTGTTCAGCTTGCCCAGCGCCGGCAGCGTGAACCGGCCCTCTTCCTTGAACCCGGCCGGCGTGGCGGCGGCCTTTACGACGGTCGCGCTCTCTTCGCCGTATAAGTAAAGGCTGCCATCCGCGTAGATCACGGCGCCCTTCTCGACCTTGTCTTCCTTGCGGGTCTGCCACACGGGCTTCGGGCCGTCGGCCGTGTCGGACTTCGTGAACTCCAGGCACGTGAACCCGCCGCCTTCGCTGTACGCGTACACATGTTCGCCGACGCGGACGACGCCGCCGTGGTGGTTCACGATGTACTTGTTCTTCTTGTACACGACTTCATGTTTGAGGCCGTCGCCGTCCTTGGTGAGGCGGATGAGTGCGCACCCGGCGCCGTACCCGGAGGAGACGAACACGTAATTCTTGTAAAGGATCGGCGTCGGGATGACGGCGACCTTGTAATTGAGGTCGCCCTGTTTCCAGAGGAGCTTGCCGTCCACGCCGACGCCGGCGACGCCGTCCATCGTCTGCTGGACATAATGCTTCACGCCCTCGACTTCATTGATAACGATGGACGAATACCCGGCAAAGTCTTTCAAGTCCGTGCTGCGCCAGAACGGCTCGCCGGTGGCCTTGTTCAGACAGGCGACGGCTCCCTTGGGGCCGCCAGGCGTGACGAGCAGCCGATCACCGTCAATTAAGACTGACTCGCTGTACCCCCATGACAGTTTGGGTTCCATGCTCCCGCCGAAATCCTTCACAAGGTTCTTTCCCCAGACGAGGGCGCCGTCCTTCGCGGCGAAGCAGCGTAAGTCGCCCTTGGCGCCCAGGACATACACCTTTTCCCCATCCACAGTCGGCGTACCTCGCGGGCCATTGCCGTAGCCGAAGATGTAAGTGCCTTCCGCCGTGTCCAGGGGCTTGCGCCAGATTTCGGAGGCGTCCTTCGCGTCGAGACACACCAGGAATTCGTTGGCGCCCTTGTCGGCGTCTTCCCCGCCCATCAGGTAGATGCGGCCGGCGGCGACCGACGGGCTGCCGTGGCCCACGCCACACTTGTCGGTCTGCCACAAGAGTTTCGGGCCGTCCTTCGGCCACGTCTTGAGCAGGCCGGTCTCCTTGGAGACGTCGTCGCGGTTCGGGCCGCGCCACTGCGGCCAGTCGCCGGCCTCGCCAGGTCCCTTGGGGGCCGGCGCCGACAGGGACAACATGAGGACGGCCAATTGAAGCGGGGCCATGGAGACCTCAACGTGATTTCGGGGACAAGGCGGTTCAGGCGGGCAGGCCGGACATTCGGCTTGGAAATTATAGGCCGGCCTCGGCAAGTTCCAAGTTCCGCGGCCGGGCGGGGTCGCTACCATAAGCCATTCATTCGAGAAACACCCGCGGAGCGTCCCTCATGGAATACGGCATCGGCATCGGCATCGGCCTGGTCATCGGTCTGGCGGTCGGCTTCCTCGTGGCCAAGTCGCTGGCGACCAAGCCGTTCGGCGGGCCGGCCGGGCTGGCCCTCGGCCAGAAGGTGGCAGTGAAGGCCGCCGCGGACGCCGAGTTCGCCAAGAAGCTGGACCACCTGTTCAACCCGCCGCCGCCGAAGCCGTCCGGCGAACCCATCCGCCTGCTCGGCCTGCTCCAGCGCGACGCCCGGTTGTTGGACTTCCTGATGGAGAACATCGGCGCCTACACGGACGATCAGATCGGGGCCAGCGTGCGGGACATCCACGCCAAGAGCCAAGCGGTGCTGAAGAAGCACCTGACGCTCGAACCCGTGATGAGTCAACAGGAAGGCGAGACCGTGACCGTCCCCGCCGGCTTCGACCCGTCGGCCGTCCGCCTCGTCGGCAACGTGACCGGCCAGCCGCCATTCAAGGGCACGCTGCAACACGCCGGCTGGAAGGTGAAGGCCGTGAGCATCCCCAAGGCCCCGGACGGCCAAGACGAGTTCGTGCTGATGCCGGCCGAGGTGGAGGTGTGAGGGAAATTTTTGGCAGCCGTCGTTTAGCCGCGACGCGGAGGCTTTGCGCAGCGGAGCACGGGCTTTAGGAGGGAATTGTTCTCAACCGCCATCAAATTGATCGCTCGATGGCTTTGTCAACGCGCGCAGATGGGCTTCAACTTCGGCGGCCGTGTACCATTTGGTGTTCGGGTCATTGAAATTGAGCACCCGATCAATTTCCTCAAGCGGAGCGTTGAAGAACCAATGCCTGATTTGCTCCTCGGTATATTTGCCGGGCGTGTGATCATCGGGATCAAACGGCGGCAATTGTTCTTTCATGACGGCTTGCTCTGATTGAATGGCGGTTAGGTCCAATTTGACGTGCGTTCTCCCGCCATTGTAACTTGTCTGTGTTTGGGCTGCAACGGCGCCGATTCATCCGACGAGTTGTTGTCGATGAACCGCCGTGGTCCGCGCTCCGCTGCGCAAAGCCTCCGCGTCGCGGCTAAACGGGTCGCCGTCTGGAGCCTCTCAATACTTCCACCACCCCATGTACTCGCCCCAGTGGTAAATCCACGGGTGCCGCCACGGGTTGACCCACGGGTAGACGGCCGCGAACACGCCGGCCGCGAACAGCAACAGCGCGAACGCCCGGCCCCAGCGGGAACTCGCCAGCGCGTCGGCCGTCGGCAACAAGCCCAGCAAGAACAGCGGCGTGAGCCAGAACAGCCAGCGCGGGCCGGAGGTCCAGCCGCCGTAGTTGTTGGTCTTCCAGATGTAGAAGGCGACCACCACGGCCAGCACCGCCAGCGTCCACCGGCGGACGGCCCGGCCCGTGCCGCCGTCGTTGCCGGGCAGGAACAGGCCGACGACGGCCAAGAGCCACACGGGCGTCAGGCTAAACAGCCCGTGGTGCCCGAACAGGAAGTGGAAGGCGTACGTCGGCTTCGGGTCGTCCGCGAAGTCGATGCCGTCTGGCTTGGGGATCAGATGCCGTTTGGCCCAGTGGCTGCCTTCGTACTCGTACCACGGGCCGCCGAATTGGGCGTAGATCGGCGCCCACTCCCCGGTGTAGGCGTGGCTCACATACGTTTGCGCGGCCAGCGGCAGAATCGCGGACGGCACGTAGGTCAGCAGCGTCCGCGGCGAGCGGAACAGCAGCACGGCCGCCAGCGCGCCGACGAGTGAAGCCGCCGGCAAGTCGAGGCACACGGCCAGCCCCGCGAACAGCCCGGCGACGAGGCCGGCCCCGAGCGGGACCGGCGCCCCGTCGGGCCGCGGCTTCACGACCGCGTACAGCGCGAAGAATACGCAGCACGCGGCCGGCAGGTGGTTGTTCAAGGTCACGCTGAACGTGGTCAAAAACGTCCCGAAGCACGCGACGGCGAACACGAAGAGCCGGCCCCAGTCCGTCCGGCCGTAGGCTTCCAATAGTCGAGACAGCAGCAAGAGGGCGACCGCCAACGGCAACACGTTGGTCAGCAAGAGGGCCGTCACCACCACTTCCCAGCGGTGTTGCGCCAAGTTCCATTTCGTGTACCTGAGATTGTGCATCACCCAGTATTCCCCGGCGACGGCCAACGTCAGCAGCGGCGGCTTGGTGGCGTAGAACTCCTGCCGGTCCGGGTGCAGCACCACGTCCACGGACTTGAAGCCGTCCGTGAATAGGATGCCGGAATCGGTGTAGTCCTTGGGCGCGGGCGAATGGACAACGCGGCGGCCGATTACGAAGGTGCCGTCTTCGACGAGCGCCTTCACGGTGGCCCAGCGGGCGCGGTCGTTCGAGCTAAACGTCGGCCACGGGTCCGGCTTCTCCGTCGGCCACTTGCGCGCCGGGTTCGCCTTGTACAAGGACGGCTCGAACTGGAATTCGACGTTGGCGATGCGGGCGACCATGAGGCCGACGGCGGCCGTCAGCATCACGCGGTACAGGGAGCGACGCAAATCCGGGTCCATGTCGGTCTCGCGGGGGGCGGGGCTTCACCGAATACAATACGGGAAAGGGGAATGCCACCATGACCACCGTTCTCGAAGCGCCCGCGGAATCGCCGTCCGTCGCTCTGCCCTTGCAGACGATCGACACCTCCAGGATGCCGCGATTCTCGGTCGCCCGCTACCACGAATTGATCGCGAGCGGCCACTTCACGCCGGAGGACCGTTTGGAGTTGCTCGAAGAGTTCTTGGTGAAAAAAATGTCGAAAAATACGCCGCATGTGTCGTCACTGCAAAAACTCATTAAGCTGCTCAACGCCATGCTCCCGGCCGATTGGGATTCCCGCGCGCAAGAGCCGATCACATTAGCGCGGAGTGAGCCTGAACCCGACTTTGCCATATTCCGACCCGACGCCAACGCATACGAAAACCGCCACCCGGCGCCGGCCGACATCGCCTTGCTCGTCGAAGTCTCCGACTCGTCGTTGGCGCAGGATCGAATTGACAAGTTGCGCATCTATGCCCGAAACGGGATCGTGGCGTATTGGATCGTGAACCTGATCGACCGGCAAATCGAGGTGTACGAAGGCCCGCTGGGGACGGACTACCAGAGCCGGCGGGCGTACTTGCCGGGAGAAGCCGTCCCCATCGTCTTGGCTGGGCGGACGGTCGGCCACATCGCCGTGGACGCCATGCTGCCGAGGGCGTGAGCATCGTCGCTTTTCGCTCCGCGAAAAGTCTGACCGTCCCCCGCGGATGACCGGCTTCTGGGGCGGGAAGCCGAATTTTTCGCGGAGCGAAAAGAGACGATGCTTCGCGGCGCCTGCTCTCCCGCAAATGCGTTATTTTCTCTGCCTGTTCTTCAACGCGCAACTTACTTGGTCGCCACCGGCTCCGCCTTGTCCCCGGCGTGCGCGGCCGGGGCGCTGCCCGCGCCGGCGCCCAAGGTCAGCAGGGCCTCGATCTGAGTGAGCAATTTGGGGAACTCCACCGGCTTGGTGTGGTACTCCGCGCAGCCGGCCTCGACGGCCCGTTCGCGGTCCCCGCCCATCGCGTGGGCGGTCAGGGCGATCACCGGGATGTGGGCGGTCACCGGGTCAGCTTTGACCTGCTTGGTGGCCTGCCAGCCGTCGAGTTCCGGCATGTTCATGTCCATCAGAATCAAGTCCGGCATTTCGGTCTTGGCCGCCGCGACCCCCAGGTTGCCGTCAACGGCCACCACCACTTGGAACCCCCGGCGTTGCAGCCGGCGGGAGAGGGCGTCGCGGTTCTCTTCGTTGTCTTCGACGATCAGAATCTTGGTCATTGCAGTCTCCGCCGTGGGCGTTGTCGTGACTCGTTACGCGGCCAGTCGGCCGGCCAATCGCTTGATTTCCGTCTGGAATTCGTCGAGGCTGTACCCGCCTTTTTGCAGGATGGCCTCCACCTTGCCGTTGAGCCGATTGCGGTCGTCCCGCGTCAAGTCCTTCGAGGTCGTGATGACCACGGGCACCGTCCGGCCCGCCTCGGTCCGGCGGAACTCGTTGAGGAACGTGAAGCCGTCCATCTCGGGCATCAGCAAATCTAGCACGATTAACGAATAGTTGCGTTGGGCCGTCTTCGCCAAGGCGGCCCGGCCGTTCTCGGCCTCGTCCGCCGCGAAGCCGGAGCGGGCCAGTGTCCGGCGGACGGCGTGCCGCGTCGTGGAATCGTCGTCCACCACCAAAATGCCGGCCTCCGGCTTCCCTTCGCAATACTTGTGGATGACGGCCGTCAGTTGGTCGGGGTCCACCGGCTTGCTCAGGTATTCGGCCGCCCCGAGCGTGTAGCCGAGTTCCTTGCCCTCGGCCCCCGTGATTAAGATGACGGGCACGTCCGCCAGGCGGAGGTCTTTCTTCATCTCGGCCAAGACCGCCCAGCCGTCCATCTTCGGCATGATGACGTCGAGGAACACCGCCCCCGGCTTGAACGCCCGCGACAGGGCCAAGCCTTCGGCGCCGTCCCCGGCGGTCACGGCCTTCAGCCCCTCTTTCGCCAAGGCGGCGACGAGCGCTTGCCGGGAGGCCGAGTCATCTTCGATCACCAACACCGTCCCGTCGTCGGGCGTGGTCACGACGGGGGCCGGCGGCGACTCCGCGGCCAGCGGGACGCGGACGGTGAACGTCGAACCCTTGTCAGGAGCGCTCTCGACGGCCACGGCCCCGCCCATCAGTTCCACGAAGCGCTTGGTGATGCTCAGGCCCAGGCCGGTGCCGCCAAACTTGCGCGTCGTGGACTCGTCGGCCTGTGTGAACGGCTGGAACAATTTCGCCTGCTGCTCGGCCGTCATGCCGATGCCGGTGTCCGTCACGCGGAACTCGACCCAGTCCTTGCCCTGCGCCGGCACGCGGGCGGCGGCGACGGTGATCGTCCCGTTCTCCGTGAACTTCGCCGCGTTCGAGAGCAGGTTGAACAGGATTTGCCGCAGGCGGGTGGAATCACTGTGGACCGAGCCGAGCGGCGTAGCCCCGACGTACACCAGGCGGTTTTTCTTCTTGCCGGCCAGCGGCTCGGCCGTCGCGACCACTTCTTTCAGAAGCGCGTCGAGGTCGAACGTCTCCAGGTACAGGTCCATCTTGCCGGCTTCGATCTTGGACAGGTCCAGCACGCCGTTAACCAAGGCCAACAGGTGTTTGCCGGCGACGCGGATCTTCTCCAAGTCCGGGCCGAAGTCGGTGATGCCGCGGTCCTCGGCCTCTTCCTGCAAGAGTTCGCTGTAGAGGATCACGGCGTTCAGCGGCGTGCGCAGCTCGTGGCTCATGTTCGCCAGGAACTGGCTCTTGGCCACGTTGGCGGCCTCGGCGGCGTCGCGGGCCTCCTTGATCTCCTTCTCGTCTTCCTTGCGGCGGCTGATGTCCGAGAAGGTGACGACGGCCCCGGCCACGCGGCCGCGGTCGCGGATCGGGCTGGCCGAGAACTGGACCGGGAACGCGGTCCCGTCAGCCTTGTGAAACAACAGGTCTTCCCCGGCCGCCGGCATGCCCTCGCGGGCCGTGTGGGCGATGGGGGATTCGGCCGAGTCCATCGGCTCGCCGTCGGCTTCCGTCGGCTTGGTGAAGTCGTGAATGTTCTTGCCGATCACCGACTCCGGGTCGATGCCCAAGAGCCGGCCGGCGGCCTTGTTGATGAAGGTGCATTTCCCAGCCGGGTCCGTGCCGACGATCCCCTCGCCGGTGGACTCCAGGATCAGGGTGTTGTAGCGGGCGAAGCGTTCCTTCTCGGTGGCCACCAGTTCCCGCTCGGCCACCGCCCGCTGCCGGTCGGCGGCGGCCTTCTGCTGTTCCTCCGCGATGCGGCGGCGGTTCGTCGCATCGCGATCGAGCAAGTAGAACCCGCCGGCGCACGTCAACAGCAGCACCAGCCCGGAGACGATGATGCCGCGGATCGCGTAGCGGTAATTCGCCGCGTGGACGGCGTCGCGGGCCGCGGCCGCATCGGGGTTGACCGGCTCGGCCGACGACACGGACAAGGGCCGCGAACTCTCGGCGAGGGCGGTCGTGTTGCGGTACGCCAAGTAAGAATTGACGATCAACACCAGCACGGCCAGCCCGAAGAGAATCCCCGTGAGCGTGCTGATATTCCGGCGGCTGCGCTCGTTCATGATCGGCTTCCGTTCACGGCCGCGAGGCGGCTGGCCACATCCACGGCCGGGGCCGCCGGGACGAGCGACTTTAGCGTGTCCCGCGTCTGTGTGAGGGACGTGGTCACATACGTGGCCCCGGCCTTCCGCAACTTGACGAGCAGCCGGTCAAAGTTCCGCGCCCGGCCGAAGTAGGCGACAACGATGCGGACGCCCGGGCACCGCTCCTTAAGGCGGCGGCACATGTAGGCGACTTGCGGAACCCCGCCGGGAGGCAGTACGGAAATCACGACCACGCTGGCCCGCGACTCTTCCACCTGCTGCTCGACTTCCACGGGCAGGATGCGGGAGTTCAGCACGCGGAGTTGCAGGCCGTCCTCCGGCAGGGCTTGGGCCAGCATCTCCAGCGGAATTTCCTCCGCTTGGTGGTGGGCCGGCGTGCCGATGATGACGGGCAAGCGGTCGAGTTGTTGCGCGAGCGTCTCGGCGCCGTCGACGGGGGCCGTGGCCGCGGCGCGCTCGGCCGTGATCGTCTTGATGATGTTCGCGGCCCCGGCGAAGATGCCGGCCTCTTCCTCGATGGTCAGACCGCCCGCCACGCGGTCCCGCTTGGCGAAACTGAGGGCCGGCAACACGGTGCGGTCGTAGGCGGTCAGCAGGTTGCCGTCCGTCGCGTCCGCGAGGGCCAACTTCTTCGCCTCGGCCTCGTCTTTCGCCATCAGGCGCTGGTAGAAGGCGACCGGCGATTCCAACGGCGGGCTGTCCCCGAGCAGCAGGGCCAGCTTCCGCATTCGGGGGACGTGCTGGCCGATCACCGCCATGCAGGCCGTGATCGGCGTGGACAGCAGCAGGCCGATCGGCCCCCACAGCCACGCCCAAAAGGCGGCGGCCACCAGCAAGGCCACGGGGGAGACCCCAGTGTGGTGCCCGAGCAGCAGCGGTTCCACGACGTTGCCGGTGAACACGTCGAGGACGGCGAAGAAGATAAATACCTCCAGCGGCTGCGCCCACCCGTCCGAGGTGGCGAAGCTGAGGGCGAACGGAAAGACGGCCGAGATCCACGTCCCCACGTACGGGATGAACCGCAGCATCCCCGACAGGAAGCCCCACAGCAGGGCGTACTTGACGCCGATGAGCGCCAGCCCGCACGCGAGGACCACGCCGAACGTCGCGTTAATGATGAGCTGGAACAGCAGAAAGCGGCTCACCCGTTCGGCCGCGTCCCCGAGGACGCGGGTCGTGCCCGTCAGCTTGCCGCGGCCGAACAAGCCGATGACGCGGTTGCGCATGTCCTCCCGGTTCGCCAGCAAGAAGATGAACAAGATGACCACCAAGGCGGCCGTGGCCAACGGCTCGACGACCGGGATCACCGACTCGGCCATCGACGAGAGCCGCTGTTCCTGCTCCATGCGGACGACCAAGGGCGCCGCCGGCGACTCCGCGGGGGGGCCGGCCTGCTCGACGGTGATCGTCGTCGCCTCGGGGCCGTGTGGCGGCTTGGCCACGGCGATCTCGTTCATCATGCTGAACAGGTCGGAGAACGTGCCCCCGCCTCGGAGGTCATTGACCTTCGACTCGATCCGCGCCCGCTGGTGCGGCAACTCGCGGGCGAGGGCCGTGATTTGCAGGCCGATGACCGTCCCCAGCCCGCCAAGCAGGAGGCCCGTCAGGGTCACGGTGAGGATGACGGCGGGCACGCGGCCGAACCGCTTGCGCTCCAGCCACTGCACGACGGGCGTTAGGATGAAGCCGATCAACACGGCCAGCGTAATCGGCATCAGGATCGGCCGGGCCGCGTGCAGGATGAACACGATCAAAGTGATCGTGGCCAAGCCTTGCAAGAGCGGCGAGATCGGGCGTTGTTTGGCGGTGACGGCGGCCATGGGTGAATCGTCCGTAACGGTTCCGGCGGGCGGGAGTGATTTCCTGACAGAGCATTTGCCGTGCCGCTTTTGTCTTGACGAGCCATGAGCGTGAGCGATTGGTGTGTGGTGACAGTCGCGCACTCCAA
>JAYTTY010000459.1:0-4547 GCA_043744795.1 Zavarzinella sp.
GGGCGGTCCCGCCCCCGCCTCTGACCGACGAAGGCACCGCGTGGTGGTTTTTAGCTCCAACGGAGCGTCCGGTCGTAGCCCGGCCCGGAAGGGCCGGGTCAACGATCACCACCAATCGTCAAGCCCTGAAGGGGCGGCCGGAAATGGGACGCGGTTCCGGCCGCCCCTTCAGGGCTTAAAACTATTTTTGTCCCTCGTTCCAGGCCCTTCCGGGCCTGGCTACAACCGGACGCTCCGTTGGAGCTAAAAACAAAGACGAGCTGACTCATCTCTTCGACTCGGTTGATAACTCTCCGGACAAGACCTCTTGCGCCTCCCGGGCCGCCTCCGCAAAAGCGGCTCCGAGATGCGATGACAGTTCGGCGCAAAATTCCGGCGTAAAGTAACGGGCGAAGCGAATGCGGACTTGTTGCTCTCGCTGTTCTCGCGTCACTGTCGCCGGAGCGGCCGGGTCGGCCGGGGTATGGCTTACGCCGGCAATTCGTTCAGATTCGCTCATTGCACTGTCACTCCAGATTGTGATTTTATTCGACGCGCGTCCGCTTTGCCAACAGGTCTTCCGTCCACACCGCGATGCCGCCCGGTCGCTGCCGCCGTACTCTAACTCCCCGCCCGCTTCCCTGTTCCCAACGAGTCTCTCCCATGCGCATGCTGTTCCTCCTCCTCGCCCTCGCGGCCCCGGCTTTCGGGCAGTACGAAAGCATTGACGACCTGAAGGTGGCCAAGCCGGAAGACAAGCAGGACGCCAAGAGCGTCCCGGCGCCGAGCGGGGCGTTGGTGTTGTTCGACGGCAAGAACCTCGACCAGTGGGTGAAGCGGAACGACTCGAAGGCGACGGCCACTTGGAAGCTCGTGGACGGCGGGGCCATGCAGGTCGGCGGCGGGGACATCATCACCAAGGAACTGTTCGACGGCAGCTTCACCCTGCACGTCGAGTTCCGCGTGCCGTACATGCCGAAGGCCAGCGGCCAAGGCCGGGGGAATAGCGGCGTGTACTTGCAAGGCCGGTACGAGGTGCAAGTGCTGGACAGCTACGGCCTCGACAGCAAGGACAACGACTGCGGCGGCATCTACACCATCGCCAAGCCGCTCGTCAACGCCTGCAAGGCCCCGACCGTGTGGCAGACTTACGACATCGACTACACCTCCCCGGTGTACGCCGACGGCAAGAAGGTCGAGCCGGGCCACGTCACGGTGCTGCACAACGGCGTGAAGATCCACGACGACGTGAAGATCACCAAGGACAACACCACGTCCGGCCTCGGCGGCGACCCGAGCAAGCCCGGCCCGATCCTCCTGCAAGACCACACCAACCCGGTGCAGTACCGGAATATCTGGCTGGTGAAGAAGAAATGACGGCGTGACTGAACCCGGCCCCTTCAGCCCCCGTCCCGTAGAATCGGCCTTTCGCCGCCTTTCCGCGCCAACGGGGTTTCATGCCGGACCGCCACACGCCCTCGTTCGATGACGCCGACGCCCCGGTGCCGGGGATGACGCACCCGCCGGCGGTCCCGGCCGTCGTGATGACGGCGGCCGTCCATGACGCGCCGCCGCCGGCCGCGGGGTTGAAGACGCTGTTGCTGATGGCGTGGCCGTTGGTCATCTCGAACAGCTTTAGCACCATTCAAATCACCATCGACCGGCTGTTCCTCAGTTGGCAGGGGGCCGACGTCGCCTCCGGGGCCACGTCGGCGATGATGATGTACTGGCTGCCGTTCGTGCTGCTGTTCAGCACGGCGGGGTACGTCGCCACGTTCGTCGCCCAGTACACGGGGGCGAAGCGGCCGCACCGCGTCGGGGCGGCGGTGTGGCAGGCGATTTGGTTCTCGGTCTTCGCCGGGACGGCGTTCCTCGGGTTCATCCCGCTCGCGGACCCCATGTTCGCGGCGATGGGGCACGCCCCGGAGATTCAGGCGAACGAGGCCGAGTACTTCCGGTGCATGTGCTGGTTCGCCGTGCCGGGGCTGCTGGTGTCGGCCCTGTCCGCGTTCTTCGCCGGCCGCGGCGAGAGCCGGGTGGTGATCCTCATCAGCGTGCCGGGGACGGTGGTCAACAGCGTGCTGTGTTACGCGTGGATTCCGGGGCACCTCGGCTTCCCGGCGTGGGGCATCACCGGGGCCGGGTACGCCGCCGTCGCCGGCGGGTGGGCCTCGGCGCTGACGGCCTTCGCCCTGTTCCTGCGCAAGAAGTACCGCGACGACCACGGCACCCTCAGCGGCTGGCGGCCGGACCCGGCCCTGTTCGGCCGGCTGTTGAGGTACGGCCTGCCGAGCGGCCTGCACTGGACGCTGGAGATGACGGCCTTCAACGCCTTCGTCATCCTCACCGGCTGGTTCGGCAAGGACGACCTGAACGCGACGAACTTGGCCATCACCATCAACAACGTGGCCTTCATCCCGATGATGGGCATGGGCCAAGCGGTCGCGATTCTGGTGGGCCAACACTTGGGCGACAACAACCCGACGGCCGCCCAACGGCTGACGTGGCTGGGCGTCGCCGTCGCCGGGGCGTACATGCTGGCCATCGGCCTCATGTACGTCGCCGTCCCGCACCTGTTCATCGACCCGTTCCAAGGGGACAACCCGCCCGACCGCTGGGCGCACATCGCCGAGCGGACGCAGGTCCTGCTGCTGTTCGTCGCCGGCTTCGCCCTGTTCGACGCGGTGAACCTGGTGGTGAGTTTCGGCCTGCGCGGGGCCGGGGACACGCTGTTCGTCTCGTCCATCTCCCTGTGCTTCGCGTGGCCGGTGATGGTGCTGCCGACGTACTACGCCTACCGCGCCGGCTGGGCCAACGGCCTCTACTGGGCGTGGGCCTTCGCCAGTTTGTACATCGCCCTGCAAGCGCTGTGCTTCATCCTGCGGTTCGTGGGCGGCAAGTGGAAGACGATGCGCGTGATCGAGCCGGAGGTGATCGTGTGAGGGGACTTGACGAGCCATGAGCGTGAGCGATTGGAGTTTGGGGCGGTCACTCAATCCAATCGCTCACGCTCATGGCTCGTCAAGACTATGCATATACTTTCCGAGCGGACGCCCTGCGATGTTCACGGGCCATCATATTTCGGAGTTCCAACAATGTCTGCCAGTCGCTGGCTCACCCTTCTCTGCATCGTCGCGGGACTGCTTGTCTTCTTCGCGGTGACCGCAGTGACGGGAGAATGGCTGGTTGGACTGCGGGAAGCGGGGCGTACCGTCAAATACATCGCCGCAGTGTTCCTTATTGGCACTCTGGCTTCAGCCCTAATTCGCTGGATGCGGGGGGCAAAAACAAAGCCGGACGCCGCAATTCCTTCGAAGATAGTGCTACAAAACGAGTGGAAGAAGAACTGCGGTCGTGACCGACCGGCAGTAAATAATGACCTTGATCAAGCTTGAAGTGATTGGGCAGGCGACTTGGTCCCTCCGGGTAAACCGCTACACTTCCTGACTCATGAAGTTGCTCCCCCTCGCCCGGCTGCTCCGGCTGCCGAACGTCTTCACGGCCTTCGCGGACATCGGCCTCGGCCTGTGTGTGACCGCCGGGTTAGCCCCACAACCACTGGACGACTCGTTCCCGTGGCGGGCGGCGCTGCTCGTCGCCGCGTCCGGCCTGCTGTACATGGCCGGCATGGTGTGGAACGACTGGTTCGACCTGGAGGAAGACAAGCTCGCCCGCCCCGGCCGGCCGATCCCCTCGGGGGCCATTTCCACCAAGACGGCCGCAGTGATCGGCACGTTCCTCATGCTCGTCGGGGTCGGGTGTGCGTTCGGCGCCGATCTGAAGTCTGGCCTGCTCGCCGTGGGATTGGCGGTCGCCATTCTGGCTTACGACGCCCGCATCAAGCGGACCGCGTGGGCGCCGATCGGCATGGCCGCGTGTCGCTTCCTGAACGTGCTGCTCGGTATCTCGCTCGCCGACGTGGCGGCCGTCCCGATGGTCACGCGGTATCACTTGGCCCTGACCGTCGGCCTCTACATCGTCGGCGTGACGTGGTTCGCCCGCACCGAAGAGAAGCGGAGCGAGTCGAAGGTGTTGCTGCGGGCCGCCCTCGTGATGCTGGCCGCCGGGCTGCTGGCGGTGGCCGTCGGCGTGCGCGTGCCGTTGGGGACGCCGTCGCCGTTGTTCCCGTACTTGCTGGTCGCGTGGGGCTTCTGGGTGGGCGGGAAGGTCGTCCCGGCGATTCGCCAGCCGACGCCGGGGAACGTGCAGGCGGGGGTCAAGCGGTCGATCTTCGGGCTGGTCGTTCTCGACGCGATCATGGCCAGCATATTCGTCGGCTGGCCGGGACTGCTGTTGATCGGCTTGCTGCCGCCGGCCCTGTTGCTGGGGCGGTGGGTGTATTCGACGTGAACGCCAATGTCCGCCGTTTAGCCGCGACGCGACGCTTTGGGAGTGGAGCGCGAACCTCCCGCGGCAATCACTTGCCGCGCCACCGGCGTTTTGAACGCGGCCGGCCCGCGCTCCACTCCCAACCTCGGTATCGACCTCGTTCAGCGCGCCCAGCACCGCGCCATAATCGACGGTCAGCGGCGCCTGCAAAAAGGCGGTCCCGGCAAACGCGATCAGCC
>JAYTTY010000460.1:0-4544 GCA_043744795.1 Zavarzinella sp.
AAAAACACCCTTGCTTTCCCGTGATTCCTGAACGCATCAACCGAAATGCATATTGCCCATCTTAACATTTTGGGCGATTCTTCGTGCGCTGGCCGTGGACTTCACCCCGCGTACTTCGCCCCGCTGTCGGCCAAGCCGGCGGTGGCCGTGCTAATGTTGCGGATGCGCTTCTCCTGCACCTCCTGCCGGAACCGCTGGATCACGTCGGCCACGGGCAGCGACCCCACGTCCCGCTCCTTCATCTCGCGGATCGACTCGTCCCGCAGGGCGACGGTGCCGGCGACTTGTTCCTTCTCGCCGATGATGAGCAGGTACGGGATCTTCTCCAGCGACCCGTCGCGGATCTTGGCGCCGATCTTCTCGGGCCGGTAGTCGCCGGTGACGCGGAAGCCGGCCTCGCGCAGGGTCTTTTCGACTTGCTTCGCGTAGTCGTTGAAGCGGTCGCTGACGGTGACGATGCGGGCCTGCTCCGGGGCCAGCCACAGCGGGAACGCCCCGGCGAAGTGCTCGATCAGGATACCGCAGAACCGCTCCATCGACCCGAACGGGGCGCGGTGGACCATGACCGGCCGGTGCCGTTGGTTGTCGGCCCCCGTGTAGTCGAGGTCGAACCGCTCCGGCAGGTTGTAGTCGAGTTGCACGGTGCCGAGTTGCCACTCGCGGCCGATGCAGTCCTTGATGATGAAGTCGATCTTCGGGCCGTAGAAGGCCGCCTCGCCGACGCCGATGGAGTAATTCATCCCCAGGGCCGACACGACCTCAAGGAGCGTCTTCTCGGCCGTCCGCCACAGGGCGTCGCCGCCGACGTATTTCTTGCTCTCCGGGTCGCGGACACTCACGCGCACGCGGTAGTCGTTGAGGCCCAGCACCTTGAGGATCATCAACACCAGTTCGATGTTGCTTTCCAGTTCGCCCCGGACCTGCTCGGGCGTCATGAACAGGTGGGCGTCGTCCTGCGTGAAGCCGCGGACGCGCGTGAGGCCGCCGAGTTCGCCGGACTGCTCGAAGCGGTACACGGTGCCGAACTCGGCCAGCCGCACCGGCAGGTCACGGTAGCTGCGCGGCTGGGCCTTGAAGATCTGGATGTGGTGCGGGCAGTTCATCGGCTTCAGCAGGTAGCCCTCCTGCCCGTGCAACCAGTTCTTGAGCGCCGTCTGCTTCGCTTCCGGCGACTCGGCCTCGCGGTACTCGGCCCACAGCGCGCGGGCGTCGAGGGCGATCTGGCCCCACGAATACTGGTTGTTGTCGTCGTCGCCGGTCGGCAGTTCCCCCTTGGTGAACGACTCCAGCAGGTTCATGAACCCCTGCTCGCGGTCGGGCGTGAGTTGGTTCTTTTCCGCCAGCGTCAGCCACGTATCGACCGTCTGCCCGATGGGGTTCATGTACACCGGCGGGTACTGGCCGTCGCGGTAGTACGGGAAGTGCCCGCTGGTGCGGTACATGTCGAGTCGGCCGATGTGCGGCGTGTACACCGGCTGGTAGCCGCGCTGCATCAATTCGTCCTTGATGAACGTCTCCAACAGACTGCGGACCATCGCCCCCTTGGGCATCCACAGGATCAGTCCCTGTCCGGCCTCTTGGCTGATGGTGAAAAGTTTCAGCGTCTTCCCAAGCACACGGTGGTCGCGCTTCTTCGCTTCTTCCAACTGCGTCACGTAGGCGTCCAAGTCCTTCTGATTGAAGAAGGCAGTGGCGTACAGCCGCTGCAGTTGCTTGCGGCTCGCGTCGTTCTTCCAGTACGCCCCGGCGATGGAGATGACCTTGAACGCCCCCACCTTGCCCGCGTGCGGGATGTGCGGCCCGCGGCACAAGTCGATGAACTCCCCCTGGCGGTAGAAGCTCAGGGTCGGGTACTTCTTCAACTCGTCGTCGATGTGCTCGACCTTGTACCCCTGCTTCATGTCCCCGCAGAGCGCGCGGCCTTCCGGAGTCGGCCGCTCGAACCGCTCGAACGGCTCGGCGAGGGCGACGATCTTCTTCATCTCGGCCTCGATCTTCGGGAAGTCGGCCTCCGTGATCGGCGTCGGGGAGTCGATGTCGTAGTAGAAGCCGTTGGCCAGCGCCGGGCCGAAGGCGAGCTGGGTGCCGGGGAAGAGGCGCATCACGGCGCGGGCCATGATGTGAGCCGTGCTGTGCCGGAGGACTTCCAGCGACTCCGGGTCGCGGTCGGTCAGGATTTGGAAACTCACCTGCGGCACGTCCATCGGGAACTCGCGGTCGAGATCGACCACCGTGCCGGACACCTTGGCGGCGACCGCCGCCTGGGCCAACCGCTTGCCGATCGCCTCGGCCACATCGCGGGGCCGGCTGCCGGGGGCGACTTCCCGCACGGAGCCGTCGGGGAGTTGGAGCGTAATCATGGGACAGCCATCCTGAAGACACGGGGCCAACCACCCGCCCCTACAACGGGTGGACGGCCGGACTCCCACGGATTGAAAGCGAACAGCCGGTGGCCGGGGCCATACTACATGGCCCCGGTCGGCCGCCCGCCGTGAGGGTAACTTACGCGGGGACGCGCAGCAATTCGAGTCTACGGTCGTTGAGGAGGTTCGCGGCAAACACGTGTCGCGGAGATGAAAATCTTGCCGTGGCAGGGGAGACTGGATGGTCGCGGACCGGTGACCATTCGAAATTACGGCCCGACGACGACTTCGCCGGACGGCCCGCGGAACAGCACATCCAACTGGTTCAAGACGTCCCGCCCTAGGATGCGCTCGTTTCCCGTGAAGTCGGCTTGAAGCCGACAGGGGTAGTCGTTCCCGTCCAGTCTTGCCCAGACCAGAAACGACAGGGTTGCGGACCGGCCGCCGCCGATTCCGCCGATTCGTCCGGGCTGCCCTTGCGACGGGTCTAACCCGAGTGCCAAGCAGTCCGGCCACGGCAACACGCTTACGTCCGCCCCGGTGTCCGGTATGACGCGGTCCAATTCCACTCCCGCGGCCCCGAACGCCCGCCGGAACTCAACGCTGATGAGAGGCAGTGGCTCGCCGGAGTAGCCGGCGTCATAAGGAAAGACTGCCCGCCGAACCCGATCCGGCTCCCCCTCCCGGCCGACACACGCCAAGTGCGGCCGCAGCCCCGTTGCTTCAGCCGCCGCCAGCACCGCCACCGGGCTTCGGCCGGACGCCACCACGCGCCCGTCCGCGAATCCCACCCACAAACCAACATACTGAGCGAGGAGTCCGTCGCGCGCCGCCCAGTACGCCCGTTCGTTGGCGCGGCGGTCCGGGTGGATGCGGTCGGCGATGTCGGGCGGTAGGTGAGCGGTCACAAGTCGCCTCCGGTCGAGATTCGACTCCGTCATCCTACCACTGTTGGAGCGTCACTGATATGCGGACGCTCCTTCAACGACACGCGACGGGGAAAACGCCCGAAGCGCTTCGGGCGTGAACTGCCCTTCCCAAATATTCGCCCGCCGGGTATACCCGCTTGCCTAGACCGCCACGGCCCACCGAGGCCGGCCGACGTTCGCCATTGTGAAAGGGATTTCCATGACGCGTTTGACCAAATTCATCCTCTGCGCCGCCCCCTTGGCCCTGACCCCGCAAATCGCCGTCGCCCAGGCCACGCCGGTGTCCGCGACGACCGTCTCGGCGACCAAAGCGAAGGCCGCCGCCGTCGTGAACGGCAAGGAAATCTTGGAGACGGCCTTGGAACGGGCGTTGAAGCCCGTCGCCAAGGAGAACCAAGACAAGGCCCGGGCCGACATCCTGACCTTTCTGATCGACAACGCTCTGGTGGACCAATACCTGGAACTGCTGAAGGTGACGGTGGACGCGAAGGAAGTGGACGCCCAACTCGACACGTTCAAGGCCGAGGTGAAGAAGGCCGAGCAGGACTACGCCAAGGTTCTCGAAAAGATGGAGATCACCGAGGCCGACCTCAAGAAGGAAATTCACAACCAACTGCGGTGGGACAAGTTCGTCGCCACGCAGGCCACCGACGAGAAGCTGAAGCGGCTGTTCGACACCAGCCCCGAGATTTTCGACGGCTCGACGGTGCGCGCCCGCCACGTCCTCATCACGCCGGAAACCCCGGACGAGAAGGGCCGGGCCGCCGCGTTGAAAAAGTGCCAGGACATCAAGTTGGCCGTGGAAAAGACCATTGCGGCCGAGTCGGCGAAGCTGCCGGCGGACGGGGACAACCTCACGAAGCAGAAGGCGCTGAACAAGATCGTGGAAGACGCCTTCGGGGCGGCGGCCAAGGACAACTCCTCCTGCCCGTCCAAGCGCGACGGCGGCGACCTCGGCGAGTTCACCCGCATGGGCAGCATGGTCGAGCCGTTCGCCAAGACGGCCTTCGCCCTCAAGAGCCACACCGTCAGCGACCCGGTCGTCACGCAGTTCGGCTACCACCTCATCGTCGTGACCGGCCGCAAGCCCGGCGAGACGACGAAGTTCGAGACGGTCAAGCCGGCCGTCACGGAGGTATACGGTTCAAAGCTTAAGGAAGCCGTCGTCGAGAAGATGAAGGCCGACCCGAACACGAAGATCGAAATCATGAAGTAAGACGTTTGAATCCCGAGAAATACAGAAGAGTTTGAA
>JAYTTY010000461.1:0-4543 GCA_043744795.1 Zavarzinella sp.
CGTTGTCCAACTGGCCGTCAATGCCGCCAAAGACCACGCGATTATGTTTAGCAATGTTGGACATTGCGTGGCGCGTCTGCCCAACTGCGTAACTCCTAAGGGCTTCACAATTCCTTCACAATCCGTCCGCGACGCCGGTCCTGCGCATTTTCGTTGACAGCCTTCCGAGCGGCGGTGAGGATACACCCTGTTTTGTTGCCGGAGGAGTCCGATGCGTCCGTGGTCGCTCTTGCTCGGATTGGTGTTGGCGTCCGCCCTGCCCGCCGCCGAGCCGGCGCGGCCGAATGTGTTGTTCCTGTTCGCCGACGACATGCGGGCCGACGCCGTCGCGGCGCACGGCAACCCGCACATTAAGACGCCCAACATCGACGCGCTGGCGGCGGCCGGGTTCAGCTTCCGCGGCAACTACGTCTGCGGCGGCAACAGTGGGGCCGTGTGCGTCCCGAGCCGGGCGATGTTGATGAGCGGGAAGACGTGGTTCCACATCGACGCCCCGACGTTGAAGGGGTCCAAGTTGTTGCCGGAACTGCTCGGCGAGAACGGCTACGCCACCTTCGGCACGGGCAAGTGGCACAACGGCCAAGACTCGTTCGTCCGGGCGTTCCGGCGCGGCAAGACGGTCATGTTCGGCGGCATGGCCGACCACACCAAAGTGCCCGTCCGCGACCTCGGCCCGGACGGCAAGCTGACGGCCGTGCGGACGGGCGAGAAGTTCTCCAGCGAGTTGTTCGCGGACTCGGCGATTGAGTTCCTGAAGGGGCAAGACGGCAAGCGGCCGTTTTTCGCCTACGTCGCCTTCACCGCCCCGCACGACCCGCGCCAGCCGCCGTTGAGTTTCCGGGAGCCGTACTACAAAAGTCTGCCGCCGCTGCCCGCGAACTTCCGGCCGCAACTGCCGTTCGACAACGGCATGATGAAGGGCGGCCGCGACGAGAATTTGGGCGCGTGGCCGCGGACCGAGGCGATGATCCGCGACCAACTCGCCGAATACTACGGCCTCGTCACGCACATGGACGGGCAAATCGGCCGCGTCCTCGCGGCCCTGAAAGAGAGCGGGCAAGCGGACAACACCCTCGTCATCTTCGCCGCGGACAACGGCCTCGCCCTGGGGAGTCACGGCCTGCTGGGCAAGCAAAACGTGTACGAACACAGCATGCACATCCCGCTGATCGTCGCCGGGCCGGGCGTCCCGGCGGGCAAGTCCACGGCCGCGTTCACGTACTTGTTCGACCTGTTCCCGACGCTGTGCGACGTGCTGGCCGTGAAACCGCCCGCGGACTTGGAAGGGGCGAGTCTTCGCCCCATCTGGGAGGGGAAGAAGGCGGCCGTCCGCGACAGCGTGTTCCTGCCGTTCCTGGACATTCAGCGGGCGGTGCGGGACGACCGCTGGAAGCTGATCGCCTACCCGAAGATCGGCCACCTCGAACTCTTCGACTTGAAAACCGACCCGCACGAGACGGCCAACCTCATCGACAAGCCGGCGAACGCGACCCAAATAAAACGACTGCTGGCCCTGATGAAGACGTGGCAGGCCAAGGTCGGCGACAAAGTCGTTGTGCCGCCGGAGAACAAGGCGCCGCCGATGATCGACCTCACCGGAAAGGCCCGCGTCCCCGACGAGTGGCAGCCGGACTGGATCGTGACGAAGTATTTCGGCGGCGTCAAAGCCCCGAAGAAGTGACCGCGGGCCGGCAAGACAAAAGGCGGGCCTGATTCCATGAGTGACGAGATCGACGAGCTGACGGCCAAATTCCTGCAAGCCTGCGACGACAAGGGCGCGAGCGAGCAACTGGTCATCGACCGCCTGACGAAGCGGCTGCACGTCAGCCGCAACGCCAGCGAAGACTACGAGGAGGCCCTCACGTTCGGGGACCGCCTCGCCGACCGCATCGCCGTCTTCGGCGGCTCGTGGACGTTCATCCTCCTGTTCCTCGGCCTGCTCCTGGCGTGGATCGGGCTGAACACGGTCGTCCTCACGCACATCGGCGGCGCCTTCGACCCGTACCCGTACATCTTCCTCAACCTGATCCTGTCCATGCTGGCGGCCCTGCAAGCCCCCGTCATCATGATGTCGCAGAACCGCCACGCGGCCAAAGACCGGGCGGCGGCTCAACACGACTACGAAGTCAACCTGAAGGCCGAGCTGGAAATCCTGGCCCTGCACGAGAAGATCGACACGCTCCGCGAGCAACAGTGGGCCGAACTGGTGGCCATGCAGCGGGAACAAATCCGTCTGTTGACGAAACTTCATGAAAGCCGGGCGTAATTTACCCCCTGAGGAGACGCAATGAATCGTGTCCGATTGACCGTGGCGGCAGCGCTGCTGGCCGTCACCGCCCCGGCCGCGGAACCGGCCAAGGAAACGGCGCCGGCCAACGCCGGCCTGTTCAAACTCCTCACCGCCTCGTGGCTCGGCGGCCCGTTCGACGACGAACTCGTCGCGGCGGCCATCGCCCCGGACGGGTCGATCGTCCTGGCGGGCAACGGCGTCGAGTTGCCCTTCCCGGCCGTCACGCCCGCCGTGGTCGGCCCGGCGGGGGCGTTTGACACGGCGGCCGCCCCGCCGCCGCCGGACCCGAAGAAGAAGGGCCAGCCCAAGTGGCGGCACCCGAGCACGCACGGCTTCGTCGTGCGCCTGGCCGCGGACGGGCAAAAAGTCCTCGGCCTCACGCGCTTCGGGTACGGCGCCGCGACCGTGCGCAAGATGCACCTCGACGCGGCCGGCAACATCTACCTGCTTGCCGACGCGCCGCAAGAAATCGCCCTGGGCGACGGCCCGGCCGGCAAGGGGATGGTGATCGCCACGCTGTCGCCGGACGGCGCCAAGCTGACGCGGGCCGTCTGGCACGCCGACGCCCTCGACTTCGGCGTGGACGGCAACGGCGAAGTCGTGGTCCTCACCAAGGCGAAGATGACCCGCTACGCCGCCGACGGCAAAGCCCAAAAGTGGGCGGTGACGTGGAAGAGCCACGGCGACAACCGCCCCGGCGGCATGGCCGTCTCCCCGGACACGGGCGTCGCCGCCGTCACCGGGTACGGCATGACGCACACCGGCAAGGAGCCGTACAAGGACCCCTACGCCTACGGCTTCGACCGCGACGGCAAGCCCGTGTGGGCCTTGTGGAACCCGGACCCGGCCAAGGAGAAGGACGCCAAGTTCACCAGCGCCGAGCTGAAGACCAACGGCCTGATGGCCGACACGACCGGCCGCGGCGCGATGCCGGGGGCCGACGGCAAAGTGTTCGTGACGCTGTACGCCGACGGCGGCAACAGCGTCTGCACGCGCGACCCGGCCGACGTGGACAAGCCGCTGGCCAAGGGCGTGTTCGACGGCGTGTTCCAGAACGGCCCCGGCTACGGCTTCAAGGGGGCGAGCAAGACCGCCGTCGTCTTCCGCCTCGACGCGAAGACGGGGACGCTCGAAAAAGGGACGTGGCTGTGCGCCTGGAAAGACAAGGCCCACGCCAACAGTCTGGGCATCGACGCGGCCGCTGCGGACGCCCTCGGCCGGCAGTTCCTGACGGGCAACAGCGCCTTCGGCTGCCCGACGAAAGACCCGTGGTACGCCTGCGCCGAGGGGGGCTACCAGGGCGGCGGCTACTTGGCGGTCATGGACCGCGACTTCAAGATGCTCCAGTGCGGCTACTTCCCGGCCGCCGGGCTGACGTGCGTCGCCGCCCGCGGCGGCACGGTCGTCGTCGCCGGCAACGCCAAGCGGTACGAGGACGAGGAGAAGAAGGTTGACGCCCGCGTGTTCCGCCCGCTGCAAAAGGCGTTCGGGGGTGGGGACAAGGACGGCTACTTCGCCGTCTTCCGCGCCGACAAGTAACGGACGAAGTTGTTCCCAGCCCTGGCGGGCTGGGCTGTATCCATCGGCCCTTCAGGCCGAAAACGGGCGTCGGGCAACCGCTATTCCTTCCCGTCGATCCGGCGGCCAATCATGGTCAGATACCGCTGAACGTCCGCTTGCAGCCGCTGGACTTCCTGCTCTTCCTCCACGGACCGCCGCGGCCGTTTTTCCTCGGCTATTTTCTCAAACAATTCCGCCTGAGCGGCAAATGTCCGCCGGACGGCATCGACAAGTTCACGCGCCCTTGCCGTCAGTGGCGGGTTCTGGCCAAAGAATTCGTCAATGAGGACGACGTGATGGCGATTGCGCAACGCCGTCCTGCGGACGCCCCACTCGGCCGCGGGGAAGCGGCGGACATCGTCCTCGTAACTCGTCTTCAAGGGAATTTCGATGACGTGCAGAAATTGCGTCAGGGGTTCCTTGTCAGCCCGCCCGCCGCAGCCAAGCCCGAAACCCATCAGGCCGATGGCCGCCACTATTCGCTCGCGCATCCCCGTCGCCCTTTCGTGTGGACTACTCAGCATGATCTGTCGCCGCAAAACTCAAAGTTTACCCTTCTCCGGCACATCCGTCAGTGCCGTGAGCATCGCATCCGGCGGATGCATCGTCGCTTTTCGCTCCGCGAAAAGTCCGGCTTCCCGCCCAAAATAGCTGTCGCCAATGGGGCAAGTCCGACTTTTCGCGGAGCGAAAA
>JAYTTY010000462.1:0-4543 GCA_043744795.1 Zavarzinella sp.
AGGCAAGGACTTCCCGGCCGTCGAACAACGACAAAAATGAAAATCCCGCCCGCCTTATACCAACCACTCCACATTTCCACAAACCGAGTCCTGCACCCGTGAGTCCGGGGTCGAGTAAATTCCCCTTGCCCCGAAATGCTGGCTCCGGCTATCCTCACATCCGTGATACTCTTTTCCCACCACCGCGGCCGCCGCGCGGCTCGCGCCCGAAAAGCCGTCGCTTGGCACTTGGCGACGCTGACGGTCTTAAACGTCATTCTCGCCCTCCTGTTAGACCAAAGCGCCCCGGACCTCCGTGACCCGGAATACCACACCATCGCGGATGCGTTGCGGGCCAAACGGGTCGAAACACCGTCCGCGAAACTGACCCTCGTCCTCGGCAGTTCGCGCGTGGCCTTGGGTCTGGACGCCGGCCGACTTTCCACGCCATCGACGACCGTGTTCAACTTCGGCATGCCGGGCGCCGGCCCGTACATGATGAACATTTACTGGGACCGATTAACCGCAGAAGGGGTCCGGCCGGATTCGGCGGTCATCGAAATCATGCACCCGTTTTACAACGCCGCCCACCGGCAGCTCGACGTCGGCTTCCTGGACTCGTCGCGGTTGAGTTTTTCCGAAGCGAAGGGCTTGATTGCCTACGGCTACCCGGCCGCGGGGCCGCTACGACGGCTGGGAATCGCCCGCGTGTTCCCCGGCGCCCGGCACGGGCTGGACCTCGCCGAACACTTCGGGCTGGAAGCGCTGACGGCTTGCCGCGAAAAGGAGCGTGTGGAATACAAGGCGGACGACTTCGGGTATCGGCCGCGGTTTTACCCGCCGGAGGGACGCGAAAAGTTGCGAACCTTGGCCCACGGCCAGTACAACCCCTTCTACCCGACCTTCAAGCCGAACCCCGTGCCGATCAATCGACTGCGCGACCTCATCCGCAAGATGCAGGCCGGCGGCGTCAATGTCACTTTGCTGCTGACTCCGGAGGGGAGTGAATTCCGCTCGCTGATGTCGCCGGCGATGGCGACGGCGATCAACGAGTTCGTCGCCGGCATGGTGGCCGAGTTTGCCGTGAACGTAATCGACGCCCGCGATTGGCTGCCCGACGAGGCGTTTTACGACCAGCACCACCTGTTGCCGGACGGCGGCCAGGCGTTCGCGGAGCGACTGAAACCGTTGCTGCCGTAAGTCGTTTCTCTCGGCGGCCGCGTGATGCCGGGGCGGCGGGGGGTCATACACTATCCCCACATCATTTTGCCGCGAAGCGTATGCAAACAGTCAATTTCAACTGCCCGCACTGCGGGAACCTCATGGCCGTGGGAATGAACCTTCTCGGCCGGAACGTGCGCTGCCCGCACTGCAAGGCCGTGGTGCAAGCCCCGACCGCCGCCGGCGAGCCGATGTCTTCCCCCGGTTTGGGCCGCGTCCCGATGAAGGCGCCCGAACTGAAAGCGCCGGAGCCGATGGCCGCCCCTCTGCCGCAGTTCAAGCTGCCGGAAAAGGAAACGGAGGCCCCGGAGAGCATCTTCGGCGAAGTCCACGAGGAAGACCTTTTCGGCACCGAGCCGCCGAAGCCGACGATGTTGCCGCCGCGCCTCCCGTCCCCCGCCCCCGCGCCGACCATTGAAATGCAGACGCCGGAGCCGGTGCATGTCCCGGAGCCGATTTACACCGAACTACTTCCGTACTCGCCCACCGGCCCGACCGTGGCCATGCCCGTGCCGGACCTCGGATTTGGGGACACGGAAGCGTTCTCGGCGCCGCCTCCTTCCTCGGAACAAGAAGCTCCCGCCGCACGGGAACCCCGCCGCACCCAACGGCCCCCGACGGCCGACGAGGGCAAGGGCAGCAACGCCTTTGCCATCATTCTGCTGGCGTACGGGCTTCTCATGACCATCGCCGCCGGCGTCTTCGGGTATCTCAGTTTCTCCAGATCCTCCGAGCCAGAACACCCGTTCAAGGCGATTCCGGACGTCTACGGAGAGTATGAGAAGGCTAACCGCAAACAGACATCCTTCAAGTGGATGCCGGACGCCAAGGCCGAAGTGCCCGCCGATCTGAGGGTGAAAATGGGAGACGAACTGGTCGTCGGCGACCTGTCTGTCAAGCCCGTCAGCGTGGGCGTGCTGTTGGAAACCAACGTGGTGGACGAGTACGTCTCGGGGCCGGACAAGGATCGCAATATCGGTAATACGCTACTGCTCACCCTGAAAGTCAAGAACCTTTCCGACGACGTGACTTTCTACCCGACGGACCCGGCCTTTCTCCGGGAACTGGGGGCCAAGAAAGACGAGAAGACAGGTCCGTACACCGCCCTGCAAATCAACCGCGAAATGTACTACGGGCCATTTTCTTGGCCGCCGAGCGGGAATGTTCGCAAGCAGTACATCAAGGGGCAGGAGAGCAACGAGAAGCCGCTCAAGCCGCACGAGGAGCGGGACATTTTCGTGACGGTCGCCCCGAAGCAGAGCGTGGTGCGAGAACTCGACCGCGTGCCGGTCGATCAGACGCTCCTGTGGCGCGTGCAACTGCGGCGCGGCATGGTGAAGTACAAGGACGACAGCGGCAAGGACGGCGAAATCTCGGCCACGACGGTTATCGGCGTCACCTTTACGAGGAAGCAGATTCAGTAAGTCATGCCCCTCCGCGTCTCGAACTTGCGCCTCTCCGTCGATGTCGGCGAGGCGGCCCTCCCCGACCTCCTCTCCCGCACGCTCGGCGTCTCCCCCGGCGACCTGCACGGCTGGCGCATCCTCCGCAAGAGTCTGGACGTCCGCGACAAGCGCGACTTGCGGTTCGTGTTCAACGCCGAGGTGAAACTCCCGGAAGACGCCGAGGCGCGCGTCCTTCAGCGGGCCGCATACGCTTCAGCCAAGATCGAGGCGTTCGCCGAGCCGTCGTTCGAGATGCCGCCGCCGGGGGCCGCTTCACTCCCGAATCGGCCGGTTGTCATCGGCAGCGGCCCGGCCGGGTTGGTCGCCGGGTACTTCCTCGCGGAGATGGGCTACCAGCCGTTGGTCTTGGAACGCGGCACGCCGGTCAACGAGCGCATCAAGGACGTGAAGACTTTCGACGAGGGCGGCCGTTTCGAGCCGGAGAGCAATTACCTTTTCGGCGAAGGCGGGGCGGGGACGTTTAGCGACGGCAAGTTGACCTGCCGCAACACCGGGCCGGACGTGATGCGCGTCTTGCAACTGTTCGCGGACTGCAAGGGACAACAGCCGGGCAAGCCGTCCATTCTTTACTACCACCGACCGCACTTGGGCAGCAATCGGTTGCCGGCCGTCGTGAAGGCCATCCGGCAACGCATCGAAAGTCTCGGCGGGGAAGTGCGGTTCAAGACCCGCGTGGAAGACCTCGTCTTTCGGGACGGCAGGTTACGGGGCGTGGTCACGTCCGGCGGGGAAATCCCGGCCGACGTGGCGGTGCTGGCCACGGGGCACAGCGCGCGGGACGTGTACGAGATGCTTGTGCGGCGCGGCGTTCCCATCGTGCAGAAGCCGTTCCAGATCGGCGTCCGGGTCGAACACCCGCAGGAGTTGGTCAACCGCGTGCAGTACGGGTACCGGCCGCACGAGGACATTCTGGGCAACGCGGACTATTCGCTCGTCGCCCACGGGTCTGCGGACGTGTTCACGTTCTGCATGTGCGCCGGCGGGTACATCATCCCCAGCGTGTCCCAAGAAGGCTACTTCTGCACCAACGGCATGAGTCTGTCCAAGCGGGATTCGCCGTACGCCAACAGCGGCTTGGTCGTCACGCTGCCGTTGAGCGAGTTCGGGTCGGCCGACCCGTTGGCCGGCATGCGGATTCAGGAACACTATGAGAAAAAGGCGTTTGACCTCGGCCGCGGGGCCTACGCCTGCCCGGTTCAGCGGGCGAGCGATTTCGTGAACGGCCGCAAGTCGGACAGCGTGCCGGCGTCCAGTTACCCGCGCGAGAAGGTGGCGGCCGACCTCGCGGACTTGCTGCCGCCGTTCATCTGGAAAGCATTGCAGTCTGGCCTGCCCAAGATGGACGCCATGTGGCGTGGGAAGTTTTTGAGAGAAGCCACGCTCGTCGGGCCGGAAGCCCGCGGCAGTTCGCCTGTCCGCATTCCGCGGGACGACGATACGCGGGAAACGCCTAGCCTCACGGGCATTTACCCGGTCGGCGAAGGGGCAGGGTACGCCGGCGGGATTGTCAGTGCCGCCGTCGACGGGTTGCGGACGGCCAAGGCCATCGTGGCGCGTTACGCTCCACTGAGACGATAGCTTAACTCAACCGAAATATGAAGGAATTGTGAAGGTCTGCCAAATTGTCTGCCATTGCGCGCGACCCATTTGCCGGATTCTTGGCAATCCGACCACTTCGGCCTAGCGACCGGCCCATCTGGAAACTATCTGGTTGTAGTGGCGAATGCCTCCGCCGCAAAACTGACCCCACGTGAGCCGCGACGCAGAGGCTTTGCGGAGCGCGAGGCCGGCAACTTTCAAGGTTTTGCAGAACGATCAACGGCGAGCGTCGAGGCGTCAGCCCGACGTGTCTTCTCTTAAAAAAGACACGTCGGGCT
>JAYTTY010000463.1:0-4506 GCA_043744795.1 Zavarzinella sp.
ACGGGCAAGTTGAAGTCGTGCGCGCCGACGACACGCGGCGCGACCTTGGAATTCAGGCGGCTTCAGAGATGTGACCCGAGTTTAGCCGGACAGTTGTGATCGTTCCTCAGTCACCGCTGAGCGCCGAGAATCCCATGAAAATTACCCGCCTGTCGGCCTACCGCGTGGACTTGCCGTTGAAGGAAGGCAGTTACAAGTGGTCGGGCGGGAAGGCCGTCACGGTGTTCGACAGCACGGTTATCCGCGTGGACACGGACGCCGGGCTGACCGGCTGGGGCGAAGTCTGCCCGCTCGGGCCGTTCTATCTGCCGGCCTACGCCGCCGGCGTGCGGTCGGGCCTCGCGGAACTCGGGCCGCACTTGCTGGGCGAAAGCCCGCTGGAACTCGGCAAGTTGAACCGCCGCATGGACGCCGCCCTCAAGGGGCACGCCTACGTGAAGTCCGGCATCGACATGGCCTGCTGGGACATCCTCGGCAAGGCGGCTGGCCAACCCGTGTGCGTGCTGATGGGCGGGCGGTACGGCGAAGACTTCCACCTGTACCGGGCCATCTCGCAGGAAGCCCCGGAGCAGATGGCGGCCAAAGTGGCCGGCTACCGGGCCGAGGGCTACCGGCGGTTTCAACTCAAGGTCGGCGGCGTCGCGGACGTGGACATCGACCGCATCAAGGCTGTCGCCGCCGAACTGCAACCCGGTGATCGGCTGGTGGCGGACGCGAACACCGGCTGGCTGATGCACGACGCCCTGCGCGTGGTTAAGGCCGTGCGGGACGTCGACGTGTACATCGAACAGCCGTGCCTCACCTACGAGGAGTGCCTGACCGTTCGCAAGCACACCGACCACCCGTTCGTCCTGGACGAAGTGATCGACGGCATGGACGTGCTGCTGCGCGGCCACGCCGACCGGGCGATGGACGTGGTGAACATCAAGATCAGTAAGTTCGGCGGACTGACGAAGGCGAAGCAGGCCCGCGACCTGTGCGCGGCCCTCGGCGTGGCGATGACGCTCGAAGACAGTTGGGGCGGCGACATCGTGACCGCCGCCATCGCCCACTTCGCCCACAGTTGCCCGCCGGAGTTGCTGTTCTCTTCCACCGACTTTAACAGTTACGTCACGGTCCCCTTCGCCGACGGCGCCCCGCAACGGGTGAACGGTCGGATGGCCGCCTCGACGGCCCCCGGCTTGGGCGTCTCGCCGCGGATGGACGTGTTGGGCAAGCCGTTGGTAGTAGTGGAATAACCCGGAGACGATGTGATGAGACTTCTTTGTTCGCTGGCCGTGTTCGCGTTCGCTTCCCCTCTCTTCTCCGCCGACCCGCCGCCGAAGCCGGCGAGTCACACGGCCAAGACGATTTACGGGTGGACGGTGCGCGTTGATGACCGGCTCTTGAAGGGGCCGGACGCCGAGTTGGGCGAGACGGCCATCCACTGCGTCGAAGGCCAACTTCACCAGATCACGCTGGTGTTGTCCGAGGAGAAGGTGGCCCGGTTGCGGAAGGTGCCGATTCAACTGGACCGCACCTATGACACGCTGAAGCCGGCCCAGTATCACCCGAGCGTGGAATGGCTGGCCGGCAAGAACTACGACCGGGCGTTGGCCAAGTGCGTGCATGTGCCGGACGCCAAATACTTCGCCAACCCGCGGCACCAGCGGGAACAGCCGTGGGCCATGATGCACGAACTGGCGCACGCCTACCACGATCAGGTGTTGGACTTCGAGCACGCCGGCGTGAAAGAGGTTTGGCAAGCCTTCGTGAAAAGCGGGCACGGCAAAGACGTGCTGCACATCAACGGCTCCACGTCCAAGCACTACGCCCTGACGAACCAGATGGAGTTTTTCGCCGAGATGACGGAGAGCTACCTGGGCCGCAACGACTTCTTCCCGTTCAACAGCGGCGAGTTGAAGAAGGCGGAGCCGGAGATTTTCAAGTTGATGGAAGAGACGTGGGGCAAGCTCCCTTGAGGGGAGTCCGCCCACGGACGGCCGTCCGTGGGCTTTCGGCGGGGTTTAGTCCACAGTGAGTAAGTACAGGTCTGTTTTTCCCTTGCGCTCGCCGACGAAGACGATACGCTTGCCGTCGGGGTGCCACGCGGGGTAGTCGTCGCGTTCGGGGTGGGCGGTGAGTTGTTTCAGGCCGGCGCCGTCGGCGTTCACGACGTAGAGGTCGTGGTTATCGCCGTGGTTGGAGGCGAAGGCGATCCGCCGGCCGTCCGGGGACCAGGCGGCGTGGGACTGCATGCCGGGGAGCTTGAGGACGCGCTTCGGCTGCGTGCCGTCCGCGTCGGCGGCGTACAGGTCGAAGTCGCCGTCGCGGCTGGACGAGAACAGGAGGCGCTTGCCGTCCGGCGAGTAGGCGGGCCAACTGTTGATGCCGCCGCTGGCGAGTTGCTTGCGGTCCTTGCCCTCGCGGTTGACGGAGGCGATCTCCTGCCCCGTCGGCGCCGGGATGGCGAAGGCGACACGATCCCCGCTGGGGTGAAACGTCGGCCGCCGCACGGACGCGAACCCGCCGCCGGCGTCGAAGACGGTTTCCTTGCCGGTCTTCGATTCGCGGATCACCAGACGCATGTTCAAGTTCCCGCGGCTCTGGATGAACGCGTAAAACCCGTCGTCGGCGGTGTGGCTCGATTCGTACTCGGACGTGACCGCCGACGGGTGCAGCCGGTCCACCGTCTTGTCGGCCAGTTTCAGCCGTTTAAGCGTCAACAGCGTCGGCAGGTCGAGAGACGTGAAGACGATCTCTTCCCCCTTGGCCACGAACGCCGGGTCGGACTTGGTCCCGCCGTCGGTGGTCAGGCGTATCGGCTCCGCGGCGTGAAGTACGCTTGCCGACGTGAGCAGACACGCGACGACCAAGCGGGCGTCAAAACAATTCATGGATCACCCGCGTGCCGGTGAGGACGCCCAACTCGGCGCGCTTGGCCGAACTGACGCCGGCGAGGTCGAGCATCGTGGCCCCGACCATGCCGGGCGTGACCGGCTCCGTCAGCGGGGAAGACCCGGTCTTGTCGCTGTCGCCGATCACCTGCCCGCCGCGGACTCCCGCCCCGGCCCAGATCGAGAAGTAGCAGCCCGGCCAGTGGTCGCGGGACGCTTGGCCGTTGATGCGCGGCGTCCGGCCGAATTCCCCCATCGCCACGACGAGCGTTGTCTTCAACAGGCCGCGTTGATGCAGATCGTCTAGCAAAGCGCTGTACGCCCGGTCGAGGATCGGGGCGTGCCGGTCCGGCAACAGGTCGAATTGGGCAATGTGCGTGTCCCAGCCGAAGTCGCAGTTCGGGGTGATCGCCTCGACGTACTGGCTCCAGTTCACCTGAATGTACGGCACCCCCGCCTCGACCATGCGCCGGGCCAGCAGGCACGACTGGCCGAAACTCGTGTGCCCGTAGGCGTCCCGCGTGGCTTCCTTCTCGTCGGTCAGCACGAGGGCTTTGCGGGCTTCCGGCGTCGTCAGCAGGGCGTAGGCCCGCCGCGTGGAGGAGTCCCACTTGGCCGCTTCGGTCTTGTCCGCGGTGCGCTGCGCTTGGTCCAGCCCGGCGAGGAGCGAGCGGCGGTCGGTTAGCACGTCCGGGGAGAGGCCGTCGAGCAGTTTCAGGGACGGCACGTCCGTTTCGCCCTTCTCGGTGCAGGCCACCATGAACGGGTCGTGCGTGCGGCCCCAGTTGCCGCCGCCGTAGCCCTTCATCAGGCCGACCACGTCCCGCGGCGTGCCGCGGCCGATGGACATGAAGCCCGGCAAGTCGCGGTTGCCGCGGACGCGGGCCACGACGGAGCCGAAGTTCGGGGCCTTTCCCTCGCGGCCGTCCAACATGCCCGTGAGGCCGATGGACCCGGCCTTCAGGTGGTCGCCGTCCTGGTTCTGCATCGAGCGGATGAGGGCGAAGCGGTCGGCCCGGGCGGCCATCTTCGGAAAGAGTTCGGTGAAGCGCAGGCCGGTGACTTTGGTGGGGATCGTGCCGAACGGCCCGCGCACTTCCGGGGCGGCGTACGGCTTCGGGTCGAACGAGTCGATGTGGCTGGGGGCGCCCCACAGCCAGAGCACCAGGACGGACTTGGCCTTCACCTCCCCGTATTCCGGCGACGTGTTCCCGGCTGACAGTTGGGACCCCAACGCGAACGGCACCGCCCCGGCCGCCGACAGGAACGCCCGGCGCGAAACCGCCGAGTGCAGACGAGAGGGAAAACCGCCGACATGAAGCATGGGAAAAAACCCCGGCGAGCAGTGAGCTGGCAGACCCGCATCATACCGGACGCGGCCGGCGAATGCGCCGGGAATCCGGTCGGGCGAGACAACATTAGCCGTCGCGAACTTTGAGCGGTCGGAAGAGCTGGCACATTATCGGGAGGGTGGTCGCGGCGGAGCATCGTCGTTTTTCGCTCCGCGAAAAATCCGGCTCCCCGCCCGCGAAGCTAGATGTGCCCGACCGAAACGGGGTTCCCCTGACGGTCTGAATTGTGTATTTCTCCTCCAGTCCGCCCAGATTGCCAGGAGAACGCGATGGGACGC
>JAYTTY010000464.1:0-17714 GCA_043744795.1 Zavarzinella sp.
GTTCCAAGACCGCTTAAAAGCGGGACTCCAACACGACCGCCGGACCGGCGTTGAACCGCCGCCCGCGGGGCGGTGTCACTTGGGTGACCGGCGTTCGTCCGCCTCATCGAGCGCCGTCAAAATTTCGGCGAGAGCCTTTTCCTTCGTCCACCGCTGGCCGCCGCGCACGCTCACCCACGCCGGGCTGGGGACGCCGGACTCGGCCACGTCTTCCGGCCGCCGGATGGCCGATGTCGCCATGCGGGCGTTCTGAAACCCCCGGCTGTCGAAAATGAACGTCCTCCCCGGGTCGGTCCGTTGAACTTCGCCGACGAGCCAGCCGAGACGTTCGGGCGCCAACGGCGCCGTCCACCAGCGGTGCGTCCGGACTTGCCGTTCCAAGGGCGTCTCGGCCGGGTCGGTCGCCGGAACGGCCGCGGGCGGGCTGGCGCCGTCGCCCGGTCCGGGCCGAGTCGCGTCGGAGCAGCCCGCGGCGGCGCAAAGCACGGCGACACTCGCCGACCGGCGCAGGCACGCGGCCATCTGGCCGGCACGAAATGGGGACATGGGAACCTCCGAAAAGGTGAGCCTACTTCCGGCCGGCGAGGTATTCCGCGAGTCGGACAGGCGAAACGGTCTGCGTGCCGGACAGCCCCAGTCTAAACGAAGTGACGTGTCGCGGCCACCAACGGCGTCCGCGTCAGCGGAGAAGGCGATCACTGCCTCGTCGGCCGCATAATTGGCCTCTGGGCGGACATAACTTGGCCGACTTCCCGTTCTCCCTCTTAAATTTTATTGCCGCGGCTCGTAGAATGCCCGTGTGGATACCGGACCCAAAAGCCGGTTGCCTCCGGGCCGGGGGTAGTAGCGAGTCTGCCGCCCGGCCAACTTTTCTTCTCGGCAGCACTATCCAAACTGCAACGTCAACGTCTTCACCCGGCGGGCGGCCAACGCCACGCCGCGCGTGAGTACGCGAGCCGGCAAACGGTTCTCACATAAGTAATGCGCGGAGAGGAAACATGGGCGCCATACTCATTGCTTTGCGTGAGCATGTTTTGGGCGGGAAGCCACATACTCACGCAAAGCCGTGAGCATGGCGCCCCTGCGGGCGCATGGCAATGGCCGTCTTTGCCGGCCCCCTCTCCCGTCCGATTTGTCCCCGCCCAACCCCCATGATGTGCTTGGCCGTCTACGGCCGCCAACTCGCTGGACAATTTTGTTGACGGCCTGTGCGGGAGCCCGGATGATGGCCGTGGCGGCCGGCGGGCCGCAACGAGGAGGCGCGCCTTGGCTTGGTGGCACATATTGTTCAATCTCCCCGAGGGCCTCGCCTTGGCCGCCGGGATTTATGTTCTGACACGACGGCGTCGGCGGTCCCGGAAAGCGACCGGGCTGGCCTTGGCGGCTCTATACATACTCGCCACTTGGTGGGCCGTCGAGGTCGGCGTTCGGGTGGCGGTTAACGGCTTCGGCGCGCTAAACGCCTTGCCGCCCGACGCGGTGCAACCGGTCGTCTACGTGTACAGCGGCTTGCGAACGTGCTGGCACGCCGGCTGCCTTCTCTTGCTCGTCTATGCCGTCGTGGCTGACCGCTGCCCCGGCCAGCCGGGCGAGGCCGAAGCCGACTACGCGGACGCCGAGCGGACCAAGTGACATGAGCCGACACGAGCTTCTATTCAGCCTCACGGCCGATTGCTTGGATGGCCGGTGTCGGCGCGAATAGGAGGCGTTTGGACATGGGGCTAGATCCTGAATCCGGTAGATGACCGGGAGACAGGCCGCCCAACCTCACGAGAGATCGGGCACGTAAATACGTTCAGCAGAAGTGTTTGCAAACAATAGCTGCGACTGGAATTGAACCAGTGACACCTCGCTTATGAAGCGAGTGCTCTAACCGCTGAGCTACGCAGCCGTGAGGAGAAAAAGATACTTCCCGGCCGGTGGAGCGACAAGTCCCCGGCGGGTTTGGTTCGGCGGGCGGCGTACAATCACTTTCATGCGGCGTTTCCTCCCCGTTTTGGCCGGGCTGACGTGTCTGGCGGCGAGTCCGGCGCTGGCCGACGACGCCCGGCGGCGCGACGGCACGCCCGTGGCAGGTATGTTGAAGTGGGAAGGCGACCGCTTGCGGTTCTCGGCGGCCGGGCGGGACGAACCGCTCGGCGACCTGGAAGTGATTCGCCGGCCCAAGTTGGCGGCCCCGGCGCGGGAGTGCGGCTGGGTGTTGCACCTCGTCGGCGGGGACTCCTTCCCCGTTCACCCGTTGGAACTGACCGAGAAGGAACTGCGGGTGCGGACGCCGTGGGCCGACGAGCTTCGCGTGCCCCGGTCAGCCGTGGACCGCATGACTCAGTGGCCCGGCCGGCAAGTCGTCGCAACAGATTGGAAGGCGGGTCAATCGGTGCGGGTCGAGGCGACGCGCGGTTGGTTGGCGCTGCGCGCCCCGTTCATGAAGACGGCAACGCGACGGCTCACCTTGGAACTCGGCTTCGTGCGCGACGGCAAGCCGGCCCCCGTGAGCGTGGACCTTTCCGCTCCCGCATCTCGCATCGACGTGACGGCCCCGGACCCCGCGGACGCGGCCGGCAAGTTGAACCGCGACGGGCAAGTACACCGACTGGCCATTGCCTTCGACGGCGACGGCCTGCAACTGTCCATCGACGGCTATGTGCTGTGGTCCCGCGACCGCGGGCCGGGCGTCTTGCGGGAAGTGAAGTTGACAGCTTCCGGGGACGGGGCCGAAGTCGTCCGCGTCGATCAAGTCGTGCTGTGGCGGGAAGCGCCCGCGGCGAAGGTGACGCCGTCGCTTCAGCCGTTGCGGGATCGGATCGTCACGACGGAGGACGCCGAAGTGTACGGCTCGTTGACCAAGTGGGACGCGACGGGGCCGACGCTCAAAATCCCAGACAAGGCGACAGCCGTGCCGTGGGCAACGGTGCGGGAATGCACCTTCGCCGACCTGAGCGGCGCGGAACATTCCACGACTGGCGAACACGTCGCGCTGACACTGCAAGCGGGCGACCAGCCAGCGGGCCGACTGACCGGGCAGGTGACATCTTGGGGCGACAAGGCAATCGAACTCGACCACCCGCGCCTCGGGGCGCTGACGATCCCATCCGCGCTGGTCACGGAAGTTCGCCCGCTGTTTCACGGGCTGCGCCTAGTCGTCGATGCCAAGCCGCGCCACCTCGGCGCGCGGGACGTGGCCGGGTTCCGCGGGGTGAAGCCGCAAGGCATGGCCGTCACCTTCCCCGTGGAATGCGAGTCCGCCGCCGCGCCCGTGGACGTGGTGATCGACGCCCGCGGGCCGCGAACCCCGGGCGTGTTGGCCGTGCTGTTCAACGGGGAGGCGGCCGGCACGATTCCCGTCGCCGGCGACGAGTGGGCGCCGTACCGCCTCACACTGCCGGCGGGCGTGAAGCGCCTCCGCAACGAGTTGGAGATTCGCTGGGAGCCGTCGCCCAAGGCCGGGGACGTGGAGATTCACGGCGTGCGGTTGGAGGTTTCGTTGAAATGACGCCGGACAACCCCGTCAAGACCGTGGCGCTGCGGGACACCGAGGCCGCGACCGACTTTCTGTTGCAGGGCCTGTGGTTCCAGCGGGCCGCGCCGCCGCACGGGTCGGCCGTGCGGGCCATCCTGACGTGGACGCTGGAGATCGTCGCCGGCGGCCAGCCGCTCTTGCCGACGGGGATGATTGCCGACTTCGGGCACGTCGCCTACGGCTCCCAGACGGAAGTGAAGCGCCAGAAGGACGCCGTCGCCGTGCCGGGCGTGCCGCCGGGCCTGCTGCGGACCTACGAGGACCACGTCCTCGGCAAGTTCTACGCGGACGCCACGGTGGAGCGGGCGTCGGACGCCATGCGGCGCTATCAGGGCCGCGACCGGGATAAGGGGCTGGCGTACTTCGTGAAGCAGTTCCGCGAGCGGGCCGGCCTCGGCGGCGTCGAACTCTCCCCCGGCCCGGTGCGGTCGCTGATCGACGGCAGCGCCGAGGACTTGCTGCGCCGCGGCTGGGAGTCGCTGTCCATGAAAGGGCCGCGGCCGGAGTTGCTGGCCCTGTACGAACAGGCGACCGCCGCCAGCCGCCGCATGGCCGAGGTATTGTCGCCGGCCGACATCGACGCCCTGGAGAAGCGGACGGCCCTCGCCGAGATGGGCCAGTACGTCGCCCACCGGCAAGTCGTGCTGCTCGCCCACCGGCTGGAAGAGTTGCTGCCCAAGCGCAAGGTGAAGCCGTTGGCCAACCGCCGCGAGGTGCCGACGCGCGTGCTGGACGAGGACACGTACCCCGTCGGCGGCTTCACGTCCATTTCCAACAAGGGGAGCTTGGAGAGCCTGCTGCACTCGCAACTCGCGTACATCGAGCCGGACCCGGCCCTGCGGCCCGACCTGTTCGACGTGAAGTACGTGCGCGACGAGCTGTACTACTACTCGCGGGACGAGAACCAGTTCCTGCGCCGCCGCCGCACGTTCGTGTTCGCCCTGATGCCGGACCTGGTGAAGAGCCGCTTCAAAGACCCGGACCTGCCGGCCCAGCGCATCGTCCTCGTCCTCGCGGCCGTCGTCACGCTGGTGCGAAGACTCGCCGACTGGTTGAGCACGGAGGCCCTGCGCTTCGAGGTCGTCTTCGTGGAACCCGCGGACGGCAAGACGCTCGCCCACGAGAGCGACCTGTGCGAGACGCTCTTCCGCGAGGAGATCGCCAACGGCCTCCTCGCCGTCACGCACCTCCGCGGCGACCCGTGCCGCTTCGCCGACGAGAAGGCCCACAAGAGCATGTGCCACCTGCTCGTCGTCAGCGCCGACGGCGGCCCCGACGCCACCGCGCAGGCCCTGACGACGCAGATGCTGGTGAACGAACCCCGCCCCGTGCTGTGGGCCGAGAACCGGGCGACGGAAATCCCCCCGACCGACGACCCGGTGGAAGCGTGGGCCGCCGCCCTGGAACACTTGCTGATGGCGTGGGTGTGACGGGCGCCAAGTCCGCCAACGATGAAGAGCCTTTGGAACGAGTGAAGCCGGGCGGCGGCGTGTTTATCGTGGGCTTTTCACCCACGCCGCCTCGTCTCTCGTCCGCCGCTTAACCGATCCCCGCGGCGTCAACCCCCTGCAGCGGACGAACAGCCCGGAAGAAACGGTGCCGGGGCTGTGACCATCGTCGCTTTTCGCTCGGCGAAAAGTCCGCCTTCCCGCCCCAAGGGACAGCCGCCCACGGGTGAACGGCCAAACTTTTCGCGGAGCGAAAAGCGACGATGTCCCCGCCCGGCCGCCCGCCTTTTCGAGGTGGCTTAAACCCCTTCCGTCACGCCTCGCGCCCGCCCCATCGCCCCTCCCCGAGCCGTCAAAGTCCGCGCCAATCGGCACAACCGCGCCAACCCGAAATTCTTCGGCGGATTCCCCGGCTTAACCCGGCCATTCGGCGCGCAGGGGTTCGCTCGGTTTTCTACGTTTTGCGTGTTGGGGCGGTTATGCGTTCCGCCCGCGAAATGTGTGCCCGAGGTAAACTCGGCAAAACCGGGAGATTTCCGATGAACCGTTTGATGAAGAAAGTGGTCCGCTTCCTGCAAAAGGAAGACGGGCCGACGGCCGTTGAGTACGCCGTCATGCTCGCCCTGATCATCGTGGTGTGCCTCGTCGCCATCACGACCCTGGGCCAACAGGCGAACAACACGTTCAGCAACATCGGCAGCAAGCTCACGGCGACCGCGAGCTGAACGGCGTGGCTTTCGGCCGGGCGGCCCAAGAGGCGCCGCCCGGCCTTTTTCCCCGATAATTTCGATCACCCGAGAGCCACCCCATGCGTCCCCTTTACCAAAAAGTCGTGTCCTTCCTGCGCCGGGAAGACGGTCCCACGGCGGTTGAGTATGCTGTGATGCTGGCCCTGATCATCGTCGTTTGCCTCACGGCGATCGGCACGCTCGGCCAGCAGTCGAACAACACCTTCAGCACCACCTCCGGGAAGCTGAAGACGGTTGCCAGCTAAGCCGCCCGCGTCCAAGGCGTGCCGCGCTTCCCGCCCGGCTCGCCACTTTCCGTTCGCCGGAGGGAACATTTTTCATTCCTTCCCCCTTCCGCACCGCCCGCTTTGAAATATCCGCCACGCCCGGCTTGTAATTCTTTCCATCCCCGTGCCCGGCCCCGCTTCCGAATCGCCGCCTTTATTTCCGCATCATCCTGATTCATCATCATTTGCGGCGAATCAGTCGTACAGCGGCCGGGCCGTGGCACGGCGCTCGCATGAGCAGTCGTCACCGACCTTCGGGAGCGTGACGAACGCCCCGGCGGGGCCGGCGGACGAAGAGGCCGCGGGGGAACCGGAACTCCCCCGCGCCACCGCCCCGACTCACTCTCGATCACCGGGCCGCGCGGCCCGTTTTACTTAGCGGCTCCCCCGCCGCGGCATCACGACGGCGACTCCCCCTTCCCCATCCCACCCCGAGGCGGGATGTTTTTTTGCGCGCATCACCGACCTTAAATCGCGGGGCGGTTTTGTGAGCTGCGACGCGGAGGCTTTGCGGAGAGGAGCGCGTCCAACGACTGTCGCCGAAGTCCGTTGGTCGCCGCCGTGAGTGGCGCCCGCCGGACGCGCGACTCTCCGCAAAGCCTCCGCGTCGCGGCTCACAAGACGGCCGCCGATTGGTCGTGTCGCCGCGACTCAACCGCGTTTTCGCGCGCGGCGCGTTTTCGTCTCGCGGCCCGCCGTCACACTCGCATGTTGGGCACGGCCCGCAGTAACCGCGCAATAGACCGCCGGAATCGAAACGGTTCGCAAAGCGGCGTAACTTTCCCGCAAGCCGCGCGGAGAATGGGCCGATTTGGTAAGACAGAGAAGCCATGACGGGTCGGTTGATCGACGGGCCGGCGGCGAAGAGCCGAGCTTGTCCTTTCGCCGCGACGGCCGAGTGGGAAGCGGGGTCCCGGGGCAACCACGGGATTCCGTTATTATCGGTCTGGTTTCCGGCGGCACAATGCACCCCCCCCGCACTGCGGAGCCCCTCCGTGAATCGAATTCTGTTTGCGGCCGGCCGGAACGGCCCGGATCGTCGGGCATACTTGGCGTGGCGGGCGGACTTCCCAGCCGCCGCCGACCCGAGAGCAGACCCCGCCATGAAGAAGCCCGCGCCACGCCGCCCGCGTGGGGCGTCGACCCGGAACCGACTCCTTCGACGAACCACCCCGCCCGAGTGTCCGAACCAGGAAGGTTTGACCATGACTGCCACCGCGACGGAGCCGGGAATCCGGGCCGACTTGGTCGCCCGCGTCCGCCGGGAAATCCTGGCCGGCGTGTACGACACGCCCGCGAAGTTCGCGGCCGCCCTCAGCCGCCTCGCCGCCCGCTGTTCCTAAGCCGGGGCCGCCCGCTAGAATACGGGCATTGGCCCGATTCCGTGCTTGGGAGGTTCCCATGTCTCTGCCCGCCGTTGCCGTCACGCAATCCCCGGTGGAGAAGTTCCGGGAGTACCTCGTCAGCCGGGCGACGCCCCAGCGGTTCACCGACCAGCAAAAAGACCTGGTCGAACACATCTTCGCCCGCCACAGCCACTTCGACGCCGACCACCTGCTCAAGGACTTGGGGGGGGCCGGCTCCGGCATCAGCCGGGCCACGGTGTACCGCACGCTCACGAAGCTGGTGGATGCCGGCCTGCTGCGGAAAATGGAACTCGGCGCCCGCGTCGTCTACGAGCACGACTACGGCTACCCCCGCCACGAGCACCTCGTCTGCAACATGTGCGGCAAGATGATCGAGTTCCAGCACCCGGCCATCGAGGCCGCCATCGCGGAAATCGCCGCCCAGCGCCAGTTCCAAATGGCCGGCCACACGCTCGTCATCCAAGGCACATGCATCGAGTGCAACCGGGCCAGGTCCACGACGCGGCGGCTGGATTTGATTTAATTCCGAGGGAGGACCGACATGACCACCTTGTCGTTGGAATTGACGGACGCGCAACGGGCGTTCGTGGAGTCGCAGCGCCGCGACAAAGGCTTCGCCACGGCCGCCGAGTACGTCCAGGACTTAATCCGCCAGGAAGAAGCCGGGGACATGGCCGAACTGGCCGAAGAAAACCGGCTCTTGAACGAGCGGATGGAGCGGGCGAGAATCGAGCGGCCGGCCGAGTACGCGAAGGCGGCGGCGTGGCTGAAACAACTCATTGAAGAAGGGCTGGCAAGCGGGCCGGGCCGAAGAATGGACGACGCCGCGTGGGATGACCTCCGGGCGCGCTGCCGGGCGAATCACGCCGCAAAGGAAGTGTGATGACCTTCCACTATGACTTCCTGCCGACCGCGGACGCGGATGTGGTTCAGATCGACGCCTACCTCCGGCCCCTCGGTCCAGACCTCGCCGAGTCTTTTCTTGACTCTCTCCGGACGACGGCCAAATTTTACGCGCAATTTCCCTTGTTAGGTTCGCCCGTGGTCGTCGCCGGCTTGCCAACCACGGATTTGCGCTGGGGAAAGATTAAGAAATTCCGGAAGTATTTGTTCGTCTATCGCCCCGCTTCAACGGGTGTTGAAGTCGTCCGCGTGATTTACGGCCAGCAAAACCTGGCCGACGTGTTGAGCGGCAACGTCTGACCCGCCGCGTCACTCCCTTGCTTCCGTCCCCGCCCCACGCTACGATTCCCATACCCGCCTGGCCCGCCCGATTTCCTTCCCCCCGCGTATTAATCCCCATGAAACAGGCCCTCCTGTTGGTGTCGGCCCTCGTCGGCCTCGCGGCTTCCGCCAAGGCGGAGTTGGTCCCGAACGTCCCGGCCGTCGCGTTCGCGGATGCGTTCGCCGGGCGGCAACTCCTTATTAAGGAGGGAGACCAGGACCGGACGCGGGCGGCCATGTACGCCAGCACGGCCCCGGCCGTGGCAACCGTCGATGAAAAGGGCTATGTGAAGCCGGCCGGCAACGGAAAGGCCGTCATTCAGGTGTCGCTCGGCGCTTCCAAAGTGGAAGTCCCCGTCACCGTCGCCGGGTTCGGGGACGGGCGGGCCATCGACTTCCGCACGGAAGTCATGCCGCTGATGAGCAAGCTCGGCTGCAACGCCGGCGGCTGTCACGGCAAGGCCAGCGGGCAGAACGGCTTCAAACTCTCCCTCTTCGGGTTCGATGCCCAGTTCGATTACGACGCGATTACGCGGGAGGCCCGCGGCCGGCGCGTCTTTCCGGCGGCCCCGGACCAGAGCACGTTCCTGCTGAAGGCGGCCGGCCTCGTCCCGCACGGCGGTGGCCGGAAGATGGCCAAGGGGGGCAACGACTACCAAATCGTTCGCCAGTGGATCGCGGCCGGGGCGCCGGCCTCGGCCCCGAGCGTCCCCAAGGTGGTGAAGCTCACGATCGACCCGGTCGACCGCGTGTTGCAACCGGGGCAGTCGCAGCAGCTATCGGTCACCGCCGAATACTCGGACGGCACGTCGCGGGACGTGACCCGGCAATCCGAGTTCTTCAGCAACCTCGACGTGGTCGCCCGCGTGGACGCCGACGGCCTCGTGGAAGCCGGCAGTCAGCGCGGCGAGTCGGCGATCATGGCCCGGCACATGGGCTACGTCGCCGTCTTCCGCGGCATGGTCCCGCACGGCCCGGCTCTGACGGCCATCCCCGAGTTCAAGCCCCTCAACTACGTCGATGAACACGCGCTCGCCAAGTGGAAGAAACTGGGGCTGAAGCCGTCCCCGGTCGTCAACGACGCGACGTACATTCGCCGTGTGACCGTCGATTTGTGCGGCCGCTTGCCGACCGCCGAAGAAGCGAAAGCCTTCCTCGCGGACGGCGCCGCCGACAAGCGGGAGAAGCTGGTTGACCGCCTGTTGGACAGCAAAGACTACCCGGCGTTCTTCGCCATGCGCTGGGGCAGCATCCTGCGGAACTCGAACTTGGCCGGGTCGAACAACGCGGCGTATGCGTTCCACAACTGGATCAAGGACATGATCGCCCGCAACCGCCCGTATGACGAGTTCGTCCGCGGCGTCGTGGCCGCCGCCGGCGAGTGGCAGGACTCCCCGGCCATCAACTGGTACTGGCAAAACCGCGACGACCAGTTGCACCAGAACACGGCGGACGCGGCCCAAATCTTCCTCGGCGTCCGCTTGCAGTGCGCCAAATGCCACCACCACCCCTACGAGCGGTGGGGCCAGGGCGACTACTACGGGCTGGCCGGCTTTTTCGCCCGCCTGGGCCGCAAGAACTTCGGCGAGCCGCCGCCGTACTACGCCAGCGCGACCGTCACCACCGGCGAGAAGAACCCGCTGACCGGCAAAGCCCCGGAGCCGAAGTTCCTCGACGGCGACGAACTGAAATTCAGCCCGGAAGAAGACCCCCGGCACGCCTTGGTCGATTGGATGGCGAAGCCGGACAACCCGTTCTTCGCCAAGGCGATGGTCAACCGCCTGTGGGGTCACTTCCTCGGCCGCGGCCTGTACCACGAAGTGGACGACCTGCGCGAGACCAACCCGCCGTCGAACCCGGAATTATTGGACGCCTTGGCCAAGGATTTCGTCACGGCCAAGTTCGACGTGAAGAAGATCATCCGCGTGATCGTCACCAGCCGGGTGTATCAACTGGCTGCGGAGCCGACGGAGTTCAACAAGCACGACAACCAGAACTTCGCCCGCTACTACGCCCGCCGCATGTACGCGGAGGTGTTCTTTGACGCCGTCAACCAAGTGACGGGCAACCGGGCCAACTTCAGCGGCATGAGCCAAACCGCGCGGGCGGTGGACCTGCCGCACGAGGGCTTCGGGTCCGCGTTCCTCGACACGTTCGACCGCCCGAAGCGCGTGACCGTGTGCGAGTGCGAGCGCTCCCCCGGCGCCACGCTGGCCCAAGTGCTGCTCCTGTCCAACTCGGACGAGATCGAGGGGAAGATCACCGCCGGCGAGGGCCGCCTGTCGAAACTGACGAAGGCGAAGACCCCGCCGAAGGCCGTGATCGAGGAATACTACTTGGCCGCGCTGGGCCGCCCACCGACCGACTTTGAACTGAAGCGGAACTTGGCCCACGTCGCCGGGGCCAAGGACCAACAGCAAGGCCTTGAAGACGTGGTGTGGGCCTTGCTGAACACCAAAGAGTTCATGTTTAATCATTAAGATGGGCGGGAGGGAGGTAACCGCGATGCCACTGCTCGACCACTTTCACCCGCCGCTGGCCGGCCGCCGGCACTGGGAGGCGTTCCACAGCCGGTGGGCGTCGGCCATCGCGGACGCTTTGAATGTGTCTTTGCCGCGCGGCTATTTCGCCGAGGAGGAAGTGCACGCGGGGCCGCGGGTCGAGGTGGACGTCGCGACGTGGCAGGAAGATGCACTGAACGAGCATGCGTCCGGCGCCGAAACAGGCAACGGTTATTCCGATACCGGCGACGGCGGCGTCGCGACGCTGACGGAAGTGATCCCGGCATTGGCGACGGCCGATCTCACCATCCCGATCACCCTGCCGCCGGAGTACGGCGTCCGCGTGTACGCCACGTCCGGCGGGCCGACGCTGGTGGCGGCCGTGGAACTCGTCTCCCCCGGCAACAAAGACCGCGACGAGACTCGCCGGGCCTTCGCGGCCAAGTGCGCCGCCTACGTGCAGCGGGCCGTCGGCCTCATCGTCGTCGATGTCGTGACCGACCACCATTCGCGGCCGTTCGACGAGCTGATGGCGCAACTGGCTCCGGACCGGCCGCCGCCGGCGACAGCCCCGCTCACGGCCGTGTCCTACCGGCCTGTGCGGGTCAGTGGGGCCGGCGCGCTCGAAGTGCGCGTCCGGTCGCTCGCGGTCGGCGCCCCGTTGCCGGAACTCCCGCTGGCGCTGGGCGGGTTGGGCCATGTGATGCTGAATCTGGAAACGACCTATGAAGAGGCGCGGACGCGGAGACGCCTGTAATTCCTTCAGCGGCGCCGGGCCGTTTGCCGATCTTTCTCTCGCCCCCGCGCCCGCGCAATCCCCGGAGCGATGAGTCAACACCTAAGCTACCGGCCGGACGTGGACGGCCTGCGGGCCGTCGCCGTCCTGAGCGTCCTCTTCCACCACGCCGGCCTGGGCGCGCCGGGGGGGTTCGTCGGCGTCGACGTCTTCTTCGTCATCTCGGGCTACCTGATCGCCAGTCTGATCCGCAAGGACTTGGCCGCCGGGACGTTCTCCCTCGCCGACTTCTGGGCGCGGCGCGTCCGGCGACTCTTCCCGGCCTTGGCGGTCGTCGTGGCCGTCACGTTGGCCGCCGGTTGGCGCCTGATGCTGCCGCAGCACTACGTGGCGCTGGCCCACTCCGTCTGGGCGCTCTTCGCGCTGGCCGCCAACGTCCACTTCTGCCGGTCAACCGGGTATTTCGAGCAGGCGGCCGAGTTAAAGCCCCTGTTGCACACGTGGTCGTTGGCGGTCGAGGAGCAGTTTTACCTCGTCGTGCCGCTGGTCATGCGGTGGCTGGGCCGCCGGGGGCGGACGCGGGCGCTGGTCCGCTTGTCCGCCGTCGCCCTCGGCGTCAGCTTTGTCGTCAGCGTCTTGGGCACGCAGCGGCACAGCCCCTCGGCGTTTTACTACATCCACTCGCGGGCGTGGGAACTGCTGGTCGGCACCCTGTTGGCCTTTTGCCCCGCCGCCGGGACGGCCGGGCGGGCGTGGCGCGGGGAGTGGGCGGCGCTCGCGGGACTGGCGGGGATCGTCGTCCCGGTCTTCCTGTACGACCGCGCGACGCCGTTCCCGGGGTTCGCCGCCCTCCCGCCCGTGTTGGGGGCGGCGGCGCTGATTTGGGCCGGCGGGCGGGCCGGCCGGCCCCCCGCCGTCAACCGCCTGCTCGCGGCCGGCCCGGCCGTGTTCGTGGGGAAGATTTCCTATTCCCTGTACCTCTGGCACTGGCCCCTGATCGTCTTCGCCAAGTATTACAGCTTGGGCCCGCTGTCCGCGGCGGACCGGCTGGGGCTGGTCGCCGCCAGCGTGGTCGCCGGGGCGCTTTCGTGGCGGTTCGTCGAAACGCCCTTCCGCGCCAAGCGGCTGCTCGGCGCCCGCCCGCGCCTGCTGGCCGGGGCCGCGGCGGCGCTCGCCGTCTTGGCGAGCGCCGCCGTCGCCGTTGACCAATACGACGGCGTGCCGAGCCGCCTGCCGGCCGCGGCGCGGGAGTACGCCGCGGCCGGCATCATGGACCCGCGGTACACCCGCGGCATCGAATCGGCGGACGTGGCCAACAACTTGATGCGGTTCGGCGACGCCGACGCCCCCGCCGGCCTGCTGGTCTGGGGGGACAGTTACGCGATGGCCGTCCTGCCGGCGATCGACGCCCTCGCCCGCGAGACCGGCATCCCGGCCCACGCGGCCACGCGGGCGGGCGGGGCGCCGATCGCCGACTACGTCCCGCCGTACCCGGGCGCGCGGAGCGCGCGGACCCGCGAGTACAACGACGCCGTGCTGGCCCACCTGCGCGCGGGACACTACGACGCGGTGCTGCTGGCCGGCCGCTGGCACATGCACTTGGAGGAAGCGGGGGGGGAGGCGACGGAGAAACTGCTGAAGACGGTAAAAGACATCCGGGCCGCGGGGGCGCGCGTCTACTTCATGCGGGAAGTCCCCACGTTCGCGTTCGACGTGCCGCTGACGCTCACCCGGTACGCCATGCGCGGGCGGGAGCCGGCCGACTTGGCGTTGCCCGCGCACGTCCACGACCCGGTGGAGGCGATGTACGCGAAACTGCGCCCGCTTCTGGCCGAGCGCGGCGTCACCGTGTTGGACCCGCTGCCGTACTTCCGGGCCAAGGACGACCCGAGCCGCATCCTGCCGTTCGACGCCGGCGGGCCGTTCTACCGCGACACCGGGCACCTCAGCGGCCACGGCGCCGCGGTTTTGGAACCGCTGTTCGAGCCGGTGTTCGAGGAAATCCGCCGCCGCCGGCTTGCGCCCCCTCCGAAGTGATGGGGAATGGAGCATGCTCCATTCCCGCCCTGTTGACCCGGCCGGCCGCGCACGTCGGCGTACGGATTGCAACTTACTCCTTATTGGAAAAAGTTGGACATTTTCGCAGAATCGCAAAGGAATTCTGTTGAAATGGGTTGCTTGGACATGTTAGCATCTCACTACTTCCTTCGACGCGACACACATGTAGGACACTCTCCCATGTCCTCTAACTCCCAGTTTGGCACTGCGACCGCGCGACGAACCACGCGGCCCGGGCTGCGCCTAGACCCCCTCGAGATCCGCGATGTGTCGACCGGCGGGTTGATCGTCCACGCCTTCCGCGACGCCAACGGAAAAGGCGCCTGGAACGCCGACGAGGCGGGCGCGCCCGGGGTGATGATTTCGTGCATCGACGTGTCCAACGCCATGGCCTATGGCGTCAAGACCGGGGCCTACGGGACGGCGGCGGCCGACTTGATGGACGAATCGCGCACGTTCGGGGCGGCCGGGCAGCGAAAGCCCTCGGCGGCGGGGCTTTCGTGATTGGTGGGGGCGTGAAGCAATTGAAAAATGGATTCTAAGCCGCTGGTGCGAAAAATGAAGATTGTTCAACAATCGCGCCAATTCTAAAAGGCGGGGGCATACGATGCTGACAGTCAGAACTGCCGTTAGCCCATTGCTACTCATGGCGATGGCCGCCAATGTCATTGCGGCCGAAAAGCGTATTGGACCATCTACGGAAGTGGACTTGCTTGTGGAGGGAAACAACGCATTCGCCTTCGAGTGCTACCAAAAGTTGCGGCCGAAAGCAGGCAGTACAGTGTTCTGCCCGCATGACGTTGCGTTGACGATGGGAATTCTGCGAGCAGGGACGAGGGGAGAAATTGCCATTGTTATTGATAAGGCAATGCGATGGAAGTCGCAAGACGAATGGGCGTCTGAGACGTTTGTGAAATTGAATCAACAAATAACTAACAAGAATTCCAAGGCAGATCGCGATTATTTATTTGTAATCGGTGCGTCAATGTGGGGACAAACAGGGGTAGAATTCGATAAATCATTCGCCAAAATTGTTAGTGAGCGATATGCGGGCAAAATCGGACATCTCGATTTTCGATCCGATACGGCAGGAGCAAAGAAGGCGATAAATGAATGGGTCAAAGCTATGTCTCGAGGCCGATTGGATGGCCTCACGTCGGCGGAAAAAATTAGCGCACAGACGACTGGGGTGCTAGTGACGACGACGTACTTTAAAGCCGCATGGAAAGTTCAGTTCCCAGAAGCGCGGCTGAAAAAAGGTGGATTTGCCAAATCGGATAAAGAAGCATCAGACATTTGGATGATGGAAAACCAAAATAGCCAATCGTATCTGTACCATGAGACAGAGAAATTTCAAGCAGTGCAGCTTTCATATAAAGCAGACGCATCAATGCTTGTACTGCTGCCTAAAAAACCGGATGGCCTCACGGCATTGGAGCATGACTGGTCAGTGGCAACGTTTGATACGCTTCTTAGTAACCTTGAAAGACAAAAAGGCACCGTTGCTATCCCCAAATTTTCACTACGATCGCAGTTTCCAATAGGTGATCTTCTTCCCAATTCAGTCAATTCGGCATTCCGAGCAGTCAATGACTATGCGGGAGTGTTTGAAAAGCAGCATTGGCATCCATCCGAATTTACTCATGCGGTGACATTCGGGATCAACGAAAAAGGAACCGAAGCCGCTTCAGTGACAGAAACATCGGATCTGCTGTCCGCGAGTCGCAAGCCCTTTCGATTTGTGGCGGATCATCCGTTTTTATTTGCCGTGTACGACCACAAAACACAAGCTATTCTCTACATGGGCCGTTACTCCGGCGACATAGCGAAGCCATAGCTGAATCAGTCGCTTTGACGCATATGAGACGCTTTCATCGCAACAGAAAAGTTAAACTGATCGATTCCGTCGGTTACAGACACGACTTCTGCAACGATAATTATACACTCGCGATATTTAGAAATTATTCGAGTAGGGAGCGAATATGTCTGGCGATAATTGGATGACTTCTGTTAGGAAGCGACGCTTCGGCAATCTGTCAACCCAAGCCGCAAAAGCGAGGCTTCGCCTTGAAACGCTCGAAGTCCGTATCACCCCGGTAGTGGGACAACTGGGTGATGCCACCAAAGCTCTGCCAGGTGGAATATATGACGGTGTAGTCAAGGTCGGATTTGGCGACTTTGCCGGCACCGGATCGCTAATCAGCCCAGGATACGGACACTTTATTTTGACATCTGGTCATAGTACCGGCATAAAGCATGATAATACAATCGAATTTCATCTTGCCAGAACTGGCGTCACTGTACCACCGATTAAATTTGATGTGCCTAGTATTGAAGTTGAAACCCCTGTGGACAAGGGATACGACCCTAAGGAAATCGTTTCTGGCTTAGATTTGGCCGTCGTACCACTTTATGCAGCTGATAAAAATACTGCATATTCGAACTATTACATCGCACCATTCAAGGCACAGTCTCGCGATTTGTCGGAATCCACAGCGGAAGTGTCGAAAGCGATCACATTTGTTGGATTCGGCGCTACGGGCAATGGGGCCGCAGGAGCCGGTGGCGCGGACATGTCCAAGCGATTTGGCACGAATAAGATTGACGCTACTGGCGCAATTAACAAAAATGCAATATTTGGGATCAAGAACGCGGTTGGCAATGGGCAAATCGCTTTTGAGTATAAAAATGAAAAGTCCGAGCTAATTGACGCAAACAAAGGCAAGCTCACTGCTGACACCATTAAAACGGCCTTGGAATCAATCAAAATCGACGGCGCATTTCCTCTCAAGAATAATATCGACGTTTTGGCAATTGACTCGGATGCAGGTAACTTCGCTATCAAATTCAAAATGGACTTGGCTGGCAAGAAATTGGCCAGCGAAGATCTTTTTATGTTGGTTCCTGCGGCATTTAAGGATGCCGTGAGTGGTTTTATAATCTCAGGCAGCGCCGATGATGATACTTTGCTAATGGATTTTGACAACGGCCGTCCTGAGAATGATTATTTTGGCCAATTATTTAATATTAAAGACGCTCCGGCTACCGATTCAGGAGCCGCTGAAGGGGATTCCGGCGGCCCCGTTCTTTTGGGAGACGGCAAAATCGCGGGAGTTATACACGGAGGGTACACAAACGCGGCGAATCCCGCGGATTCTACGTCTAAGCGGGATTCATCCTTTGGAGAGGCCTTCAAGATAACTCGTGTTTCCTCACATGTCACATGGATTAAATCTGCGTCAGCCGGCAAGGTGACGGGTGCGAATAAATATGGCGTCACCTTAGATATGAACAAACAAGTCGTCGGCATTACCAAGCCCGGCGAGGATATCACTATTAAAATTGTAAAAAATGGTGCCGATTTAGTGATTACGCTGGCCGGTTCCACTGACTATGATGGCGAATATTACAGAGCTCCCCTTGCAAACATCAAGCAGATTCGCATTATTTCTTCTGACAGTGACAAGCAGACCGTTGAAATTTCTGACGCTGATTTACTCAAGATAGTCAATATCAATGGCGCCCAAGCCAAAGCAAAGCAGACGATCGAAATTAAAAAGCAAAGTGCCTTGCCGACGACGCCAAAAGAACCCATTACATTTGTCGGCGGCAGCGGCAAAGACGAGCTTGTCGTTCACGACGATGATGGCCAAGACACATTTTATGCCATCTCATCGACGCAGTTGACGGCTGACGCGGGAACTCAGTACAATTTCAGCGCTATCGAAGATTTTTCACTCATCGGCGCTCAGACTAGTCTTTCGCACTTTTCAGGGCGCATTGTCCCCGTTGCCGGAGCCAGTTTTTTGGCTTGGTGAACAAATCAACACTCGTTGATCCGGCTT
>JAYTTY010000465.1:0-4503 GCA_043744795.1 Zavarzinella sp.
GACTCGTCGGGCTTACGCCTCGACGCTCGCCGGTCACTCAATTAAAATTTACTTCTCCCCGCCGCCGATCAGCGAGTCGTACACCTTTACGCCCTTCCAATTCTCTTTGCCCTCGGCGATGAACTTCAAGTGGTCGGCGTGCGGCTCGTACTTCTTGTAGGACTCCTTGTCCTTGAAGATGACGGTCAGGGCCACGTCCCAGTCCTTGGCGTTCGCCCCGCCGGCGAACTCCTCGCCGCGGACGCCGGCGCCGTAATACTCAATTCCTTCCATCCCCTTCAAGTATTTGTCGCAGGCGGCGACCAATTTTGCCTTGGCCTCGGGCGACTTGTCCTTCAACTCGAAGTAAACCATGTGCCCGACTTTAATCTGCTCGTCGGCCAATACGGGGCACGCGACGACGAGCGAAAGGGCGAGGATCGGGAGTAGTCGCGTCAACATGAGAGATGCTCCAAACAGGTGAAATGAATAAGTGGTTGAACGCCCAGGGACGGCCGTCCCTGGGCATTGCCGGGTTAAAGTCACATCACGTTATATCGGGCCAGCGCCCCCAGCTCTTGCTCGATGCGCAGGAGCTGGTTGTACTTGGCAATGCGGTCCGTGCGGCTCGCGGAGCCGGTCTTGATCTGGCCGGCGTTCGTGGCGACGGCGATGTCGGCGATGGTCACGTCTTCCGTCTCGCCGCTGCGGTGGCTGATGATCGTCTTGAACTTGTTGCGCTTGGCCAACTCGATGGCGTCCAGCGTCTCCGTCAGGCTGCCGATCTGGTTCACCTTCACCAAGATGCTGTTGCCGCACTTCTTGGTGATGCCGTCTTGCAGCCGCTTCACGTTGGTCACGTACAGGTCGTCGCCGACGAGTTGAATCTTGTCCCCGAGTTCGGCGGTCAGCTTCTTCCAGCCGTCCCAGTCGTCTTCGGAGAGGCCGTCTTCGACGGAGACGATCGGCCATTTGGCGCACAGGCCCTTCCAGAAGGCAATCATTTCGTCCGACGAGATCACCTTGCTCGGGTCGCTCTTGAAGAAGCAGTAGCCGGTCTTGCCATTGTGCTTCGCTTCCTCGAACAATTCCGTGCAGGCGGCGTCCATGGCGAAGACGATGTCGTCGTTCAGCTTGTACCCGGCCTTTTCGACGGCCGTGGCAATGAAGCTCAGGGCCTCGTCCGCGGAGGCGAGGTTCGGGGCGAAGCCGCCTTCGTCCCCGACGGCCGTGTTCAAGTGTTTGTCGTGCAGCACCTTCTTGAGCGAGTGGAACACTTCGGCCCCCATGCGGAGGCCTTCCTTGAACGTCTTCGCCCCGACGGGCATAATCATGAACTCTTGGAAGTCCACGGTGCTGTCCGCGTGCTTGCCGCCGTTGATGATGTTCATCATCGGGACGGGCAGCACCTTGGCGTTGGTGCCGCCGAGGTAGCGGTACAGCGGCAGGCCGGCGACCTTGGCGGCCGCTTGGGCGACGGCCATCGACACGCCGAGGATGGCGTTCGCCCCGAGCTTGCTCTTGTTGGGGGTGCCGTCCAACTGAATCATCGCGGCGTCGATGCCGATTTGGTCGAACGGGTCCATGCCCTTGACGGCCGGGGCGATCAGCTTGTCCACGTTGTCAACGGCCTTGAGCGTCCCCTTGCCCAGGTAGCGCTTCTTGTCTTCGTCCCGCAGTTCGGCGGCCTCGTGCGCCCCGGTGCTGGCCCCGCTGGGGACGGCTGCCCGGCCGGTCGCGCCGCAGGCCAGCGTCACCTCGACCTCGACGGTCGGGTTGCCGCGACTGTCCAGAATTTCCAAGGCCTTGACGGTTTGAATCGATGCTTTGGCCATGTGCGAAGGGACCACCGGTTGGAAGTTCGCGGCCCCCTCGCCGAGAGGCGGCGCCGCCGTGTATCTTCAATACGGTGTGGGATAGAAACGAAACCCCGGAAATGCAAGAGACCCCGGCGGATCGGCCCGGCCGCGCCCGAAGGGCTTGGCTTTCGCGCGATCAACGTCCGGGGTCTCGGCCGGCGGAAAGTTCCCCGCCCTCGCCGCGTCGGGGGGGCGCTGCGGGGCGTTGTCGGGATCGGCGTCGGCGTTGGGAAGGGGCGTCTCACCGTCGCCCCGACCCGTGCCGCCCGCCGCTTTCCGGCCGGCCTTGGTCTTTGCTCCCAACCTATCGGCGGGTATTTCCCCGACACTTCACAAATTCAACACGGGACTTGCGATCCGCGGCCGGAAGGGGGACAATCACTACCGGCCCATCCCCCGCGTCCGCCGGTTTTACACATGAGTTCCGCCGCACCGCACCGCATTAAGCGTGACCCGCCGACGATGGCGGACGTCGTCGTCACGGCCGTCAGCCCGCTGCTCATCATGGGCGTGGTCGGCAGCCTTGTGTTCTTCCTCGCCGAAGTCTTTTACGCGGGCAAGTATGAGGGCCGGTTGCTCTACACGCTGTTCTTCTTCGTGGTCGGGGCCGTGATGGTCGGCCGCGTCGCCGTGCGGGTGGACCGCAACCGCGCGTGGGCCTACGGCGGTATTCTGGCCGTGGCGACCGTCTTCGCCCTGCGGATGTGGGTCGAGTTCCCGGAAGACCACCCCTTGGCTTTGTTCAAGGACGTCATCAACATCACCCTCGTCGCCGTCGTCTGGTGGGCGAGCAACCGGCTCGTGTGGGACTGCACGCACATCGACGAGGCGAAGACGGGGTCCGGGCAAGGATTGTTGGCCGTGGCCGGGTGGGAAAAGCGCCCCGCCGTGCGGCCGGACGTGGTCGAGGACGCCGCGGAAGACGAGGCGACCTACGCGGCCGGCGTGACCGGCTGGTACCAGCGGTTCGACCAGTGGCGCAAGGCCGGCGACAAGCAGCCTCACACCCCCGGCCTGACCGTCGTCTACTTCGCCGTCGCCGCCATCCCCATGTTTGGCTTGGGCCAGGCGATCGTGCCGGCCGACGACGCGGCCCGGCGAAACTTCACCTTCTGGACGATGGCCGTTTACGTCGCCAGCACGCTGGGCCTGTTACTCACGACCAGTTTCCTCGGTCTGCGACGGTATCTGCGGCAGCGCAAACTCAACATGCCCATCGCGATGACGGCCCGCTGGATGGGCCTCGGGGCCGTGTTGATCGTCGCGTTCGTGGTGATCGGGGCGCTGATCCCCCGGCCCTACTCCGAGTCGCCGGTCTGGAACCCGACGCGGGCCGTAACCGGGGACCGCAAGGCATCCCAATACGCCCAAGTGCAGAGCGGCGGGGCGAAAGGCGAAGGCCGCGCCGGCGACCAGACGACCAAGGGGGACGGCCAAGCGACCGGCAAAGGGGGCGAACCCGGCGGCAAAGGCAAGAACGGCGACGCCAAATCGGGCAGCGGGGACAAGCAGGGCAACAACAGTTCCGGCGGCGAGAAGAACGGGGAGAAGAACGGCGACAAGTCCGGCGACCAGGCGGGGAACAAGTCGCAAGACGGCAAGAATTCGCAAGACATCGGCAAGCAGGCCGACGCCAAGGACGCCGCCGGAAAGGATGGGAAGGATGGCAACGCGAAGAGCGGGGATCAATCCACGTCGAGCACGAGCAAAACGCTGGCCGCCGTCGCCAACGTGTTGAAGTGGATTGTGTTTGCGGTCGTCGCCCTCGTGGTCATCTTTGTCATCTTCCGACACGGCTTATCGTTCTTGTCGAACTTCATGCCGTGGGCCAAGAATCTACTGGCCGCCATTGACGCATGGTGGAAGGGGCTGTTCGGCGTTAAGGAGTCTGTCATCGGCGGCGTCGGTTCCGGGCCGAACGCCCCGGCAAAAGTGGCCCACGTCCCCTTCTCTGCCTTCTCGGACCCGTTCGCGGACGGCACGGCCGCCGGCCGCTCCGTTGAGGCGCTGATCCGCTACAGCTTTGAGGCATTGGAGGCGTGGACGAACGACCGGGGGGATGGCCGGCGGGCCGCCGAGACGGGCATTGAATTCGCGCGGCGCATAGGCGAGGGATGCCCCGACCTCGCTACTGACGCGAATCGGTTGGCGGTCCTCCTGGCGCGCATGCTCTACGCGACGGATGAACTGCCGAAAAACGCCCGCTCACAGTTAGAGACGTTTTGGAAGTCCCTCACACAAGAGCAGGAGATGGAAGCGGTTGTTGTGCAGTAAAGTGAGAAGCCAAACAGAAAAATCAAACCGACCAAGGGGGTTGGGCGCGCCCCCTTGATCGTCGAACACCGGCCGTGGGCGAGAGGCCGGCGTCACAGGCTGGATTTGAAACATCCTCCGGAGCGCTTGGTGTGACCTTACACTTTCGTCAGATGTGTGGGTACTATACACGACGGTCATGCTTCAGGTAGTATCAGCATGAAAAATCAAGATGTATTTTCAAATTATTCTATGGCAGCAGAATTTTTCATCCGTGGCATGATTTATTCATTCTTAAACAAATGTTATTTGATTAGGAGTTACGCAGTAGCCGTCGTTCCAACGCGGTACTGAGGGTTATTGCGATAGGCCCGGATCGCATCGCGGACGATCTGCCACTTCGCCGTGAGCC
>JAYTTY010000466.1:0-4487 GCA_043744795.1 Zavarzinella sp.
CCCGCTTTTCCAAGCGTTGTCGAAGCCGAAAACGCAAGACAAGGATATCACTGACCCTAAACAATTGTCACTGTTCGACTTATAGCCGGACAGTTGTGCTCCGAAGTAATAGCTGTCGTCCGGCTCCACGCCGCCCGCCTCACGCAGGGCCACAGTCAAATTCCCGGTGAACTCGAACGGGATCTTCCGAAGGAGCGCGAATTGCTCGACCATCATGGCCAATGTCTTCTTCCACCGCTCATGGACGCTCGAAGTGGTCATGACCAACAACGCCCCCTCGTCGTACATGATTTTTGTCCCGGGCCGGCAGTCGTCCCGCACGGCCAACAGGCGCTCATACGCCTCCCACGACACGTCGCTCAACAGGTATTGGCCTCCGGCGGGCAAGTACGGCAAGCGCGTCCCCAGCACGTCCGCGAGAATGTCGCCCGACGACGCGGCGTCGGGCGGGGCCGCCATCGCCGGGGAGGCTTCCAACAAGCCGGCGCTCATAATAGGCCTCCCACAATCGATTTGACCCACACGCGCGCTTCCTGCTTCACGTCCGACAAGATGAGGTGGCGAACGTCGTGAAGGAACTGGACGAGGCCGGCCAGCGGGAGTTGCGGCAACGCCCGGCTCCGCTCGGCCGGGGCGTACCGGCCGTCCGCTTGTCGCAGCAGGACGTGAATCACCGTCCCGTCGAACCGCCACACTTCGGGGACGCGGATGCGGCTGTAAATGGCGAGTTTCGCCGTCGAATTCGTCGTGACGTCCACTTCAATCGCCACGTCCGGCGGCGGGTCCGTGTCCAAGTCGATTTCGTCGTGATCCGCGATGGCGCGGGCGTTGGCGAAATAGAACGCCTCGTCCGCCTCCAGCCCGGCCCGAACGTCTTCCTGCCGGAACGTCGTCGCGCGGATCGATTCGTAAGCCAGGCCCATTTCTTCGGCGTACAACTGGATCACGGCCGCCAACCGCTGTGACCACTTTTCGTGACGGAAGGACGGGGACATGACGATCAGCGCTCCGTCTAGGTAGCCGAGTTTCACGCCGGGCCGCTCGCGGTCGCGCGTGTCGCACAGGGCAATGTACCGGCCCCACGACACGCCGGAATGCGTGACCGTTTCATCCGGCCCCAACTCGCGCAACATGTGGTCGAGCCAGTCCGCGGCCGGGACGGGGGCGCCCGCGGCCGGCGGAATCGGCACGGTCACGGCGGTCAGTTCCCCCGGCGTGGCAACACTCATGTTCCTATCCTCCCTGAATTAGTGCCCTTCCGACAACTGCTTCTCGTAAGCCGCCAAATCCAGCAGGTGGTCCGTCTTGGCGTCGGGGGCCAGGCGGATTTTCACCATCCACCCGGCGCCGTAGGAGTCAACGTTGATGAGCGACGGGTCGGCTTGCACCGCCGTGTTCACCTCGGCCACGGTCCCCGTCACCGGGGCGTTCAGGTCGAAGACGGCCTTCACGGACTCGATTTCGCCGAACGGCTTGCCGGCCGTCACGCCCTTGCCGGCGGCCGGGAGTTGCAGGTGCGTCACGTCCGTCAGTTGCCCGACGGCGTAGGCGGTGATGCCCACGGTGGCGACGTCGCCCTCGATGGCCGCCCACTCGTGGCTCGGCAGGTACTTCAGTCGGCTCTTGTCCATCGTCGCCCCCTCACTTCGCGCGCTTGTAAAACGGTAACGACACTACCACGGCCGGCGTGGGCGTGCCGCGGATGTCCACGGCCAACTCGGTCCCGGGGTACGCGCAGCGCGGGGCGACGTACCCCATGGCGACCGACTTCCCGAGTGTCGGGGCGTAGCTGCCGCTGGTGACGACCCCCATCGGCATGCCGCCCCCCAGGATTTTACAGTGTTCGCGGGCGGCCCGCTTGCCTTCGAGTTCCAGGCCGACCCGTTCCATCTGCACGCCGACCAGTCCCGCGGATTCTTCCAGCGCGGCCCGGCCGACGAAGTCCCCCTTGTCGAACTTCACCGCCCACGCCAGCCCGGCTTGGATCGGGGTAACGGTCTCGTTCAACTCGTGGCCGTACAGCGGCATCGCCGCTTCCAACCGCAAGGTATCCCGCGCCCCCAGCCCGCACGGCTCGGCCCCGCGACTCACGAGGTCGTCCGCGAGTTCCACGGCCAAGCCCTTCTCGACGGTGATTTCCAAGCCGTCTTCCCCGGTGTAGCCGGTGCGGGAGACGACGGCGGGTCGGCCCCGGTACGTCGTCGTCACCGCGTGGTAGTACTTCAGCGCGGCCGGGTCATCGGCGAACATGCCGGCGCAGGCAGCGACGGCCGTCGGCCCCTGCACGGCGACCATTGCCGTTTCCAAGGTGTGGTCCGTCACCGTCGCGGCCAACTCGCCTTGCTTCTCGGCCAACCACGCGACGATCTTTTCGCGGTTGGAGGCGTTCACCACCATCGACCAGTGATCCGGGAAGCGGTACACCAGCACGTCGTCGAGGATGCCGCCGTTCTCCTTGCAGATGAGGCCGTACTTCACCCGCCCGACCGTCATCTTGGCCGCGTCGTTGGTGAACACCTTTTGAATGAGGGCCAAGGTGTCCGGCCCGCGCAGGTCGAGCCGGCCCATGTGAGAGATGTCGAACAGCCCGACGGCCGTGCGGACGGCCTGGTGTTCCGCGAGGACGCCGGCGTACTGCACCGGCATTGAGTACCCGCCGAACGGGACCATGCGGGCCTTCTTTGCCGCGTGCCAATCGAACAGCGGGGTGCGGAGGTCGGCCATCATGTTTCCCGCGCAGGCATTTCGGTTAAAGATATGACCCGTCGATGCCGGGGGTTGCCCTTGATTCGCGGCGGGGGGCGGAGTATCGGCCGGTCACATGGTGGGCCGGCGGAGGAATGGCCGTGAAGAAGTTGTTCGGATGGGCGGCGATGGCGACCGTTCTGCTGACGTGCGGGACCGGGTGCCGGTTCTGGTGCGACGGGTACTGCGACCGCCGGGACCGCGACTGCGACCGGCGTGACAGCCGCCGCGACGGCAACGACCCGTGCCGGGCGGCCCCGCCGGCGTACAACGACTGCCGCTGACGAAGCGGACGGTGGTCAGAAAACATAAGACTTTAACCACAGAGGACACAGAGAACACAGAGGAAAGACAAATTCAGAGAAGACATTTCTTTATGTCATTTCTCGGTTTTGCGTTTCCTCTGTGCTCTCTGTGTCCTCTGTGGTTAGGGTCTTCTCTTCTCGAACCACGAACGCCTCAAACCATGACCGTCCCGTACCGCGAGATGGGCAACGGGGTGACGGACGGCGCTTCCAAGGCGTCGCCCAGGGCGGCCGTCAGCGCCCGGCAATTCGGCCAGCGGCGGGTCGGCTCCAAGTCCAGCGCCCGCTCCAGCGCCTTCGCCTCGTCCTTGCCCACGCCGGCCAGATTCGGGGCCGGGCGCTGGTAGCTATTTTCACGCTGGAAGCCGACGCACTCCGGGAACGGGAACTGGCCCGTCCGCAGGTGGTAGTAGGTGACGGCCAAACTGTACTGGTCGCTGCTGTCCGCCAGCACGCCGCGGTGAATTTCCGGGGCGGCGAAGTCCAGCGTGCCCGCCTTTTCCTGCCGGCTGTTCAGCGTCGAAGTCGGCCGGCACAGGCCGAAGTCCGCGATCTTGGCCGCGTCGTCCACCAGCAAAATGTTGCTCGGCTTCACGTCCGCGTGCTGGAAGCCGACCGTCCGGCCGTCGTACATGTGCCGGTGGGCGTTCAGGAAGTCCAGCCCGTCGGCCACGGGCGCGAGGTAGCGCAGCGCCACGTCGGCCGTCAGCGTCGCGTTGAACTCGTGCCGGTGGGCGTCGAGCAAGTCCAGCAGGCTGCCGTCGGCCAGCTCCATCACCAGGACGATGTGCCCCGGGATGCTCAGGATGCGGTCCATGCGCAGCAGGCTGGGGTGCCGCATCTGGCGGACCGCCTGGATGATGCGCATTTCCTTCGCGCTGGCGGCGGCGTTGCGGCTCTCCATGAACTTCACGGCGACGCGCTCCCCGCCGGGGCCGGCCGCCTCCCAGACTTCGGCGAAGCCGCCTTTGCCGCGCAGCTCGACGAGCTTCCACCCGGGAAGGGGTTCGGCGCCGACTTCAAGGCGGATGCGACTCACGGAGGAACCAGCACAATCGTTGTAACCCGGCGGCTTCGTCTGCCGAACTTTAGCACGGCCCGGCGGCCGACGCGCGAAGAAAGTCCCTTTTCACGAGCCGGGGCCGCCGCGATGGGCGGCGGCGGCCATTTGGCCCATTCCGGCGCGATTCCGGTTGCGTGACGGCGAAAAGGACACTATGGTTTCGCCTTGTTTTGGCGAGCCATGAGCGTGAGCGATTGGAGTCTAGAGCAGTTTCAGTTTCCATGTGGCGCCGGAGTGCGGTGGGACCGGCGTCCCGCCGGTCACTTTTGTCCCAACGACCGGCGTCCCGCCCAATGGCACTTGAGTTCTCCCCAAGGGGGGGGGGTAGTTCTAGTGTAGTAGGGTCGCCGCCGGAGGCCCGCCATGATCCCCGC
>JAYTTY010000467.1:0-17567 GCA_043744795.1 Zavarzinella sp.
AGCAATAAAGCCCGCCTGGGAACGCCGACGTCCCCGTCGGCTTCGCGCGGAAAAAATGCAGCCGACGAGGACGTCGGCGCTCCCAGGACGGCGGCTCTCCCGGCTTTAGACGATTTAGTTGCACTCACTGACCGGAGGCAAGACATGAGCCGATTCTGCGACGGACTCTCCCGCCGCGACGCCCTGCGCGTCGGGGCCGCCTCGGTCATGGGAAGCGCGTTCTCCCTGCCACAACTCTTGGCCAAGTCGCCCGGCACGAAAGACGTGTCGCTGATCTACGTCTTCCTGCACGGCGGCCTCAGCACCATCGACACGTTCGACCTCAAGCCGGACGCCCCGTCGGAGTTTCGCGGCGAGTTCACCGGCATCGGCACCAACGTGCCCGGCGTGACGGTGTGCGAACACCTGCCGACCGTCGCCAAGGTGATGGACAAGTTCTCGCAAGTGCGCTCGTTCCGGCACCACAACTCGGACCACGGCGCGGCCGACCACTACATGCTGACGGGCTACTTCCCGCAGGCCGGCTTCAACCCGACGCTGATCCCGAACAACCAGCGGCCGTCGTTCGGGTCGATTATTGCCAAGAAGCTCGGGCCGCGCGGGGCGGTGCCGCCTTATGTGTGCCTTCCGAAAGTCCACGCCAGTTTCGGGTCCGCGTACCTCGGGGCCGGGGCCGCCCCGTTCGGCATCGACGCCGACCCGAACGCCCCGGACTTCAGCGTGCCGAACATCGTCCCGCCGCTGAGCGTGGCCGGCGCCCGCTTGGACGACCGGCACGCCCTCCTCGGGGAACTCGACCAGTTCCAAAAGTCCGGCGAGGCCGCCGCCAACCGCGCCGCCGGGACCATCGGCGTCTACCAGCGGAAGGCGTTCGACCTGATGACGAGCGCGGACACGAAGCGGGCCTTCGACATCCACGCCGAGACCCCGAAGACGCGCGACACCTACGGCCGCCACTCCCTCGGCCAGTCGTGCCTTATGGCCCGCCGCTTGGTGGAGGCCGGCGTCCGCTGCGTGACCATCGACCACAGCAATTGGGACACGCACGACAACAACTTCGGCGTCTTGAAGAAGACCCTCCTGCCGCAGTTCGACACGGCCATCGCCGCCCTGTTCAGCGACCTCGCCGCCCGCGGGATGCTCGATTCAACTCTCGTACTCGTCACCGGCGAATTCGGCCGGACGCCGCGCGTCAACAAGAACGCCGGCCGCGACCACTGGGGGCCGTCGTTCACCGTGCTGCTCGGCGGCGGCGGCGTGCAGGGGGGCCGCGTCATCGGCAAGTCCGACGCCCGCGCCGAGAAGCCCGGCAGCGACCCGTTCGGCCCGGAAGACCTGTCCGCGACCCTGTGCCAACTGCTCGGCATCAACCCGAAGGAAGAGTTCCGCACGCCGGACGGCCGCCCCGTCGCCATCGTCAACGGCGGCAAGGTGATGAACGAGTTGATGTGAGACGGAATCCAGCCGTGAGGCGGTCGCGTTGGAGTCCCGCTTTTAAGCGGTCTGTGACCGTCCCGCCGCAATAGGCCGGCGAACCGAGTCTTCGAGGGTTCGCCTTCTTGGGTGACGACTGTTCGCCCAAGGGGTCGGAGCGTCGAAGACTCCGCTCCTTCCGGGCCTTGAGGGGTGTCGTTCCAAGACCGCTTAAAAGCGGGACTCCAACGCGACCGCCTCACGGCAATGATTCGAGAACTTTTTCGGCTAATTCATGAACCGATTCGTCCCGTGCCTGTTGTTCCTCGCGGCGTCCACGCTCCGCGCCGACGCCCCCGTGGCCACGCACCTGTTCCCCGCCGGCGGCCAGCGCGGCACCACCGTCCCGTTCCACGCGGCCGGACTCAACTTGAATCAAGAGTGTCACGTCGAGATGGCCGGCCCGGGCGTCACGGTCCCCAAGACCGTTCGCCGCACGGCGAGTCCGTGGTTCGAGGGGCCGCTGCTGGAACTGGCCGACTCGCAGAAGCAGGAGAACTACCCTCGGCCAATGGCAGCGCAGGCGACCATCGCCGCAACGGCCGAGCCGGGTGACCGCTTGGTGTTCCTGCGCACGTCACAAGGGTACACGGCCCCGCTGAAATTCGTGGTCGGCGCTCTTCCCGAAATCGTGGAAGCGGAAGTGGACGGCGACGAGCCGGCCCACGTTGTGACCGTCCCGGTCACAGTCAACGGCCGCGTCTTCCCCCGCGAGGACGTGGACGCTTGGGCCGTCAAACTGCAAGCCGGTCAGACGCTGTTCGCCACGGTGGACGCCGGCCGCTTCGGGTCGCCGTTGGAAGCCAAGATCACCCTGCGAGACCCGAGTGGAGTCGTGGCGGCCGAGGCGTTCTACAAGGGGGGCCGTGACCCGAAAGTGTCCGTGACGGCCAAAGTCGCCGGCGTCCACACCCTCTCAATCACCGACACCCGCGGCGACGGCGGCCCGTCGTTCGTCTACCGGCTGACACTCTCCGACCAAGCGTCGACGGTTGATGCCCCACAAATCGCCGAACAGGTCGTGACGGCGACCGAGAACCCCGACCCCGTGCGCGGCAACGTGCTGCCCGTCCCCGGCGTCGGGGTCGGGACCATCAGCAAGGCCGGACACACGGATCGCTGGTCGGTCATCGCCAAGAAGGATCAGCCGTTGGACATCGAGTTGAAGGCCCGAAGCCTCGGCTCCTCCCTGCTCGGGAAATTGACCTTAACAGACGCGGTCGGCAAGGAACTCGCCGCCGCCGAGGGCGGGGCCGGGGACCAATTGGACCCTTCCCTGAAATGGACGCCCCCGGCCGACGGGCTGTACGTCGTCACCGTCGCCGACCAGTTCGCCAGCCGCGGCGGGCCGAACTTCGGCTACCGCCTCCGCATTACCACGCCGGCGCCCGACTTCGACCTCACGTTCGCCGTCCCGGTCCTCAACGTCGTCCGCGGGGCGAGCGCGCCGCTGAAACTTTCGCTCGTCCGCAAGGGGACGTTCGCCGCGCCTGTAAAAGTGACCTTCGACGGCTTGCCCGCCGGCACAACGCTTCCGAAGGAAGTCGTCTTCGCCCCCGGCCAGACCGCCATCGACGTCCCACTTCAAAGCGCGGCCACGGCGACCGTCGCCCCGGCCGCCGTCACGATCACCGGCACGGCCCAGTTTCCGAAGGCTCCGTTCACGTCCTTCCCGACCATCGTGCGCCGGGCGGCGTGGAAGGATTCGCCGGCCGTGGACAGTCTTCGCCTGATGGTCGCCATTCCGACGCCGTTTAAGATCGCCGGGGACTACGAGTTGAAGCTGATCGCCCGCGGCACCGTGTACGTCCGCAAGTTCCGCATCGACCGCAAGGGCTTCGCCGGCCCCATCGAGATCGACATGGCTGACAACCAAGCCCGGCACTTGCAGGGGGTGACCGGGCCGAAGATCACCGTCCCCGGCGACAAGAGCGAGTTCGAGTACCCGCTGACGTTCCCGTCGTGGATGGAGACCGGCCGCACGGCCCGCGCCTGCGTCATGGGGACGGCCACCGTGAAGGACGTTGACGGCACCGAACACGTCGTCAACTACTCCTCGCGCGAGCAGAACGACCAGATCATCGCCGTCGTCGAGCCGGAACGCCTGAGCCTGAAACTCGACAACGTCACCGCCCGCCTGAGTCCCGCCGGCCAAGTCGCCGTGGCGTTCACCGTGCGCCGCGGCATCGGCCTCGCCGGCCCCGTGGCCGTCTCGGCCGACTTCCACGCCGAGGCCGTCGCCTGTGACAAAGTGACGGTCGCCGACAAGCTCGAAGCGGGCCGCCTCGTCTTCAAGCCCAAGGGGGCCGTCAAGGAGTTGACGCCCGTGGCCGTCACCGTGCGGGCCGTCTTCAAAGACGAGCACGGCCGCCCCGTCACCGCCGAACAGGCGCTCACTCTGTATCTTGTCCCCTAGTCTGTTCACCATGATTTCGGAGGTTCCCCGGATGTCTCTCCTCTCCCGGATGCTGGCCTGCGCGGCCGTCGTCCTCGTCGCCAACGGCACGTTCGCCGAGAACAAGAAGCTGCTGCTCGTCACCGACTCCGGCGGGTTCGTCCACGACTCTGTCGGCCTGTCCGAGCAGATTTTGAAGGAGATCGGGCCGAAGAACGGCTTCGACGTGACCTGTTACCGCTACACCCGCGACCCGGAGTCTAAGGACTTCGCCAAGTACGCCGAGAGCTTTCGCAAGATCACCGGCGTGGCCGTGGAGAAGGAGAACTGCGGCCGGGTGACTGCCGAGACGCTGAAGAAGTTCGACGCGGTGCTGTTCTTCACGACCGGCAACCCGCTGACGAACGACGAAGTCGCCGACCTCGTGGCGTGGGTGAAGGCCGGCGGGGCCGTCGCCGGCGTCCACTGCGGGTCGGACACGCTGTACCCGAACAAGGACCGCCCGAACAACGCCCTCTACGGCGACCTGATCGGCGCCTACTTCGACGGCCACCCGTGGCACCAGAAGATCAAGGTGAAAGTGGAGGACGCCGACCACGCCGCCGGCAAGGGCTTCAAGACCGGCGACGAGATCACGGACGAGATTTACCAGTTCCGCGCCGAGCCGTACAGCCGCGACAAGCTGCACGTCATCCTGTCCGTGGACAACACGTCCATCGACGTGGCCAAGGGCAAGCGGGCCGACAAGGACTACGCGATCTCATGGTGCCAAGAGGTGGACAAGGGCCGGACGTTCTACACGTCGCTCGGCCACCGCAAGGAAGTGTGGAAGGATCCCCGGTATCAGGAACACCTGGTCGGCGGCCTCAAGTGGGCGATGAAGGAAGCCAAGGGCGACGCCGCCCCGAGCGTGAAATCGGCCAAGTAGCCGCGCGAACCGTTGCCGCCGCCGGGCGTCCCTCTAAGATACTCGGCGTGCGGGATTGGTATATCGGCTGTGCCCAGCCTTCCCAAGGCTGTGAGACGAGTTCGACTCTCGTATCCCGCTCTGTAAATCATTTCAAATTAAGGACTTCTGACGACATGGTTAGTGACAAATTTTGGTCACTAATCTGGTGACAAACTCGGGGTGAATGGCGGGGTTGCGTCCCACACCAGATTGTCATTTCTCTCTCGTCATGCCCAAAGTCACCAACCACTTTACACATTCTGACACAGCCGCTTGGTCTCAGTTCATGGCTGGCCTTCTAAAACGTCCATGAACTTCGGTACGTCGTCGAGCCTTCAAGATTCGGCTTCGTTGCCCTGTCACTTTATCTTGAAGCCGGGGCCGCCCGTTCGACTCGTGCAAGGATTTCTGACGCCGGGACGCCCAAAGCGTTGCAGATGAGGATCAAAGTGTCTTCCGTCAGGCTTTTGTGGTCGTTTTCTAGCCGACTGAGGTAAGCACGGTCGATGCCGGCCGCCGCCGACACCTTCTCTTGGGTCAGGTCCGCAGTTTCGAGACGGATGATCTACTATTCCAAACGCGCCGCCTGCCGTGTTAAGTGTGACGCGATCAATCACCGCCGGGCCGGCGCCTACGGAAACGGCGCGTTCGGCCGACCCGACGCGGCACGCTTGCCCGTTTGGATGCGTCAAATTATAAAGACACGGCCGACATTGTTCGCACGCCTCCCCACAAAGCCTCGTCCATGCGCACCGCCGTCTTCTGTGAGCGCTGTTCCGGCGTCGTCATTGTCGAGTACGCCGCCGGCCAAGACGCCGCCTGCCCGGACTGCGGCGACGCGCTGCGCCCGCCGGCCGCCTGCGACGTGTTCATCAGTTACGCCACCCCGGATTTAGAAGTCGCCCGGCAAGTCGGGGCGGCGCTGGCCGCCCGGAACATCAACTACTGGCTGGCGCCCGAGCGGATCGAGGTCGGCGACTCGTTCCTGACGAAAATCACCGCGGACCTCGCGGAAGCGAACGTCGTGGCGCTGATCCTGTCGCGGGCCGCCACCAAGTCGCCGTGGGTGCGGGCCGAGGTCACGCTGGCGATTTCCGCGGGCACGGCCGTGTTGCCGCTCAAGGTCGAGGAGTTCGACCTGCCGCGCGAGTTCGTCATGCTGCTCGCCCACGCCAATTGGATGGAGGCCTACCGCGGCGGGGTCGGCAGCTACATCGAGCCGTTCGTCTCGAAGGTGCAGGAGAAACTGCGGGACAGTTCGGCGATATTCCCGGCGGTCGTCGAAGAACCGGCCACGCCGGCGCCCCAGGCCCGCCCGAAGCTCGGCGTCAAGCCGCACCAGTCCCCCTACGTCGGCCCGCAGCCGTTCCCCCGGCAGATGGCCGGCAAGTTCTTCGGCCGGCACCACGAAGCCGCTGAAATCTTGAAGCAGGTCGCCGCCCACCGCATCGTGCTGATCTACGCCCCGTCTGGGGCGGGGAAGAGTTCGCTCCTCAACACGCTGATCCAAGACAGCCTGGAGCAGACCGGGCTGGAAGTGCTGTTGGGCGCGCGCGTCGGCGGCGCCCTGCCGGACCACGTGAAGGCGGCGGACATCCGCAACATCTACACGTTCTCGGCCGTCTGCGGCATCGAGGGCGCCGCCCTGCCCAGCCCCAAGTGCCGGCTGTCCGAGGCGCTGGCCGCCCGGCACGTGCGGGCCGGCGTGCGCGGCCGGGCGGTCATCTTCGACCAGTTCGAGGAACTGTTCACCCAGCACGCCGAGCGGTTCGAGGACCGCCACGGCTTTTTCGAGGACGTGGTCACGGCCCTGCGGGAAGACCCCGGCCTGCGCGTCGTCTTCGCCATGCGGCAGGAGTACCTCGCGGACATCGACCCGCTGGCGGACGAGCTGCCCGACGAGTTCAAAGTGAAGCGGTTCGCCCTCCGGCGGCTCGACCAGGCCGGGGCGCTGGAGGCCATCACCGGGCCGGCGGCCGACTACGCGGACTTCGCCCCCGGCGTGGCCGAGGAAATCGTCCGCCAGTTGAACACGATCCGCGTCGCCGGGTTCGACGGCGTGGTGGTCGAGAAGCGCGGCGAGTTCATCGAGATGGTCCACTTGCAGATCGTGTGCGCCCGCCTGTGGGACGCCCTGCCGGCCGGGGTGACGGTCATCGAACGCGCTCACGTCGAACGCGCCGCGGGGGCGGGGAAGTCGTTCAACGAGTTCGTGGTGAACGCCTTGGACGCCTTCTACGACGACACGGTGGAGAAGGTGGCGAACAGCAAGGAGACGCGGGCGGCCGGCGGGTTCCCCAAGGAACTCATCCGGCTCGGGTGCATGAAGTTCGTGACCAACGCCTCCACGCGGACGATGGTGCAGCGCAAGAACGACCGCACCGGCCGCCTGCCGGACTGGATCGTCGAGCAGTTGGAGAAGAGCCACCTGCTGCGGTTCGAGACGCGCGGCGGCATCCAGTGGTACGAGCTGTCGCACGACCGGCTGGCCGACCCGGTCGGCCGGCAGATCAACCGCGACGTGAGCAAACTGCTGTTCGCCTCGGACCTGTTGGCAACGGTGATGAACCGCGAGACGGAAGACCGCGGCGCCCTCGGCTTGGCCGGGTACTTCGAGCCGCACCGGGACGTGCTGGCCGAGTGCGCGCCGTTCCACAAGCAAGTGGGCCTGTTCGAGGACGAGGCCGAGTTCGTGTTCCGGGCCAGCCTGACGGCCGGGGAAGACATGGCCGCGTGGGCCGGCCGACTGGCCCAAGACTTCCCGGCGGCCCGCGCCCGCGTGCTGCGCGAGGCGACCGCCTGTCCGAATCCAGCAGTGCGGGCGAACGCCGCCACGCTGTTGGGCGGGAACTTCACGGACGACTTCTCGGCCGACCTGTTGAAACTTTCCCTCGACGACGCCGACGACGCCGTGCGGCGGGCGGCCCTGCACAGCGTGGCGAAACTGGACCGCGCCCCGCTGTACGCGGAGATCGCCGCCCGCCTCGCCGCCCCGGCGTCGCACCGGGCGGCGAAACAGGCCGCGGCCGCGGTGCGCGTGGACGCGGACCGCGGGCTGACCGGGGACGCCTTCGACGCCTGTTACCGCAAAATCCCCCTCGGGGCGCGGGCCGACATCCGGAGTCGGGCGTGGGGCATGCGCTTCCGGGACGCCGTCTCCGTGCTGCCGTACATCACGCTGCCGGCCGCCCTCATGTCCGGCGTGGCGGCCGGCCTGTTCAAGTGGCTGCCGGGCGTGTTCGGGTGGGCGCTGTGCCAGCCGCGCCCGAGCATCATGGCCGGGCTGTTCCACGGCGTCACCGCCGGGATGATCTGGGGCGGGGTCATCGCGTTGTTCATGCTGCTGCACCGCGTGGTCTTCTACCGCAAGACGGCCCGCCTGTCGGCGGTCCGGCCGGTCGGCGCCCTGGTCGTCGGCGTGATCGGCGGGGCGGTCTCCGGGCTGACCGTCACGCTCATCATCGTGGGGGTGTTCGCCATGACCCCGCTGGCCGAGATGGGCTGGATCCGGGACAACACCGTGAAACAGTTCAGCGCGGAGTTCTGGGAAGACCTGTTCGTCAACACCCGTTACGGGTGGGCTTACGTCATCACCGGCACCTGGCTCGGGCTGGCGCTGGCCATCATGGGGAACAGCCTGCGGGCGTCCGGGCAGGCGCGGGCCGGGGCCGCCGCCGGGCGCGTCGAGACGACGAAAGAACTGTGGGCGATCATGAAGCGCATGATGCGCCTGGCTCTGCGGTCCGCGTGGGCCTTGCCCGTTTGTCTGGCGGTCGCCGGGGTGATGTCCTTTAACATCCTGAAGCCCGGCCCGAGCGCGCTGCCGCACAACGCCTCCGTCAGCGGGCGCGTCCTCGGGACGTTCTTCGACTGCGGGTCGCAGACGGCCGGCGGGTTCTTTTCCATCGTCGGCGTCGGCGTCGGCCTGGCGGTGATGACGCGCGGCGTGCGGGTGGAGCCGCGCGGGGACGAACTATGAACCATCCGGCGCCGCCGTACTACGGCACCCGCCCCGAGGCGGCCGTCGCCCACATGAACGCCCGCGCCGCCGCGTGGCGGGCCGGCCCGCAAGCCGCGGACGGCCGCAAACTCGGTTTGGTCATCGAAGGCGGGGGCATGCGGGGCATCCTGTCCGGCGGCGGAATGGTCGCCCTGTCCCACCTCGGATTTAGCGACCTGTTCGACGAGGTGTTCGCCACGTCCGCCGGCGTAATGAACGCCAGCTACTTCCTCTCCCGACAGACGGCGGCCGGCATCACCATCTACTACGAGGACTTGGCCGACAGGCGGTTCTGGAACCCGTGCCGCTTCTGGAAGCCGCTGGACGTGGACTACATTTTCCGGGACGTGGTTGTTACGCAAAAGCCGCTGGACACCGCCGCCATCCTGCGGTCGCGCAGCCTGCTCTTGGTCGCCGCCATCGACGTGCGGGCCGGCGAAGGCGTGTTGATCGACACCAAGGAGACCAAGACGCCGCTGCTGCAAACCTTGAAGGCGGCAACGGCTATCCCCGTGTTGTACAACCGCACCGTGGACGTGGACGGCGCCCCGTGCATCGACGGCGGGCTGGCCATCCCGTTCCCGCTGCAACACGCCATCGACCGCGGCTGCACGGACATTCTGGTGATGCTGACCCGCCCGCCCGCGTACCGCTCGCCGGCGCCGAGCCGGTCGAAGCAGTTCCTCTTCCGCAGCTTCATCCGCGGCGACAAGCGCAAGATGACCGCCCTCTTCGCCGCCCACGCGACCGCCTCCCACACCGCCCGTGACTTGGCCTTGGGCGTCACGCCGCCGAGCCGCGATGTGAACATCGTCACGGTCTGCCCCGAGCCGCCCGAACGGATCCACCGCACGAGCCGCGACCGCGTGCTGCTCCGGCAAGGGGCGTTGGAATACGGCCGCAAAGTCCTTCGCGCCTTTGGGGCCGACGACACGGGGTGGGACTTGGAGGCAGGGGAGTGGTGATACTGCAATCAAACTACCGCGGCCATCGTAGCAATGTCCGAGATTTGTGAGCCGCGACGCGGAGGCTTTGCGGAGAGGATCGCGTTCCGAGACATCCACCGAAGGCCAATGACCGCAGACGCGAGAACTTATCGCGGGACGCGCTCCTCTCCGCAAAGCCTCCGCGTTGCGGCTCACAAGACGGCGGTACTTGGGCATTGGTATGGGCGATCGAAGGGTCGTGATTTTCTCCCGGCCCCCTTGCGGCCGGCCCCCGTTTGGGCGATGATTGTCGTACCGTCGGCGTCTTGTGATTCCTCTCCCCTTCGACCAACACGATTGGGGCCTGCCTGTGCTTCGCGTCCTCGGTTCCGCGAAAAACTTCTGCGACGGCCTCACGCGGCGGGACGCCATGTGGGTCGGCGGCCTCAACATGCTCGGCCTCACGCTGGCCGACTATTTGACGGCGGCCCCGGCCGCCCCGCCGAAAGACCCGTCGTTCGGCAAGGCGAAGAACTGCATCCTGCTGTACCTGTACGGGTCGCCGAGCCAACTCGAACTCGCGGACCAGAAGCCGGACGCCCCGGTCGAGATTCGCGGCGAACTCAAGAGCATCAAGTCCACTCTGCCGGGCTGCGACGTGTGCGAGTTGTTGCCGTACACCAGCCGCGTCATGGACCGCGTCACCGTGCTGCGGTCGCTGACGCACAAGCACCCGATCCACGGCGTCGCCTACGCCACCACGGGCATTGACGACATCGACGTGGCCATGGAACTCAACCCGCGCGACGGCCGGCACTGCCCGTTCATCGGGTCCGTGGTCAGCTACTTGGAACAGCAGAAGAATGCCCGCAGGGCGGTGCCGGACAACATCGCCCTGCCGTGGCCCTTTAGTTCGCGGCGGACGGGGGAAGTGCAGAGGGCCGGCCCGTACGCGGCGTACTTGGGGAGCCGGTATCACCCGCACTTCACCGAGTTCGTCGGCGAGGCGACGCGGGAGATCACCAAGACGCTCGCCGGCAAGTTCGAGACGTTCAAGGAACCCTACGTCGGCATCGTCCCGAGCGGCCGGTTCACCCTCGGGGACGCGGCGACGCCGACGGCCGAGATGACGCTCGACCGCCTCGACCGCCGCAAGAGTTTGCTGCAACAATTTGATGACGCCCGCCGGCTCAAGGGCGAAGCCCCGGCCACCTACGAGCAACAGCGGCAGACCGCGTACCAGATGATTTCCACGAACACGGTGCGGGACGCGCTCGACATCAGCTATGAGTCGGCCAAGACGCGCGAGAGTTACGGCATGACCGTTTTCGGGCAAGCCTCGCTCGCGGCCCGGCGGCTGGTGGAAGCCGGGTCCAAGTTCGTCACCGTCTTCTGGGACGAGTTCGGCCTGGCCGGCAGCGGGTGGGACACGCACTGGGAACACTACCCGCGCATGAAGAACGAGCTGATGCCGGGCTTCGACCGGGCCTTCTCGGGCCTGATCCTCGACCTCGAACAGCGGGGCATGCTGGACGACACGCTGGTCGTGATGCTCAGCGAACACGGCCGCACCCCGAAGATCACCGCCGCGAACGGCGGCGGCCGGGACCACTGGTCCCAAGCCTACACGGCCCTGTTCGCCGGCGGCGGTACGGCGCGGGGCAAAGTCGTCGGCAAGACGGACAAGATCGGCGGCACCGTAACCGACCGCCCGTGTTCGCCGAAAGACGTGCTGGCGACGATGTACCACCTGCTGGGCTACGACTTGGAAACCATGCTGCGGGACAAGACGAACCGGCCCGTGCCCCTCGTCCCGAGCGGCAGCGTGGTGCGCGAGTTGTTGGCGTAACGCCAATCGAGGTCATGTCTCGGGCATCGGACTCGGCGCCTTGGTCGCCGGTGTTCGGCATCTCAGCCCGCGGGAGTCAAGCGGGCGGCGCGCATGACGCCGAGAACTGTGTCCAATTCGGCGGCGGGAATCGTCCCCAGTTCCGCGAAATCGACCAGCAGTCGGCCGCTCTCGGTCAACCGCACGATGCCGTGGTCTTCCAAAATCAGCCCGGTCGCCCGGCCGATCAGCCGTTCCAGGTCGGCGCGGATGTGCGGGATGTCCGTCGCCTTGTCCAAGTCGCTCGGCCTCCGTGTCCCGCTCGATCTGGAACGTGCAGGTCGAACACGCGACGTAGTGGTTGTAGATGGCCCGAACCTCCGCGAGGACGTTTACGGTCGCGAAGCGGATGGTGACTTCCACGATCATAGCCCTCATAACCGCTCACCCGTTCTCTTCGTGCCATTTGGCAATGGCCTCGTCTGCCGCCAGCAACGCAGCGTGGACGCTCGGGTAACTGGTTTTTCCTTCCCAGACCATCCCGCCGATGTCCATGACACGGATGAACGACCGGGTCCACTCGGTCGGCCCGAGTTCGATCCAGCCGTCCAGCGCCCAGCCGGCCACGTTCGGGTACGCGGCGGCGAATGGGTCGGGCGTCTCGGGTTGCTTGCGTTTGGCCATTAGACACCGGATGTTACGCCCACAGTTCTGCGTCAGCATGTTTGACTGAACGTGCGGTTATTCTAGTAAACAGGAGGTTCGTCCTACTCACGCGGACTCATGAGCACGGCACCCGGCAGCCGTCGCGGAGCCTCGTCGCTTTTCGCTCCGCGAAAAGTCTTGGCTTCTGCCCACGGGGGCAGCCTCCCGCCGGGGGAAGGCCAGACTTTTCGCGGAGCGAAAAGCGACGTTGCTCGCGCCCGATGACATTCGTTCCGAAGACCTTCGGTGGCTTTGGAAACAACGAACCGGGCAGGGGATCGTGTTCCGTTGCGCGGGTTTGGTGAGCCGCGACGCGGAGGCTTTGCGGAGAGGAGCGCGTTCGGCGACCATCACTGAAGACAAGGGCCGCAGTCTATGGTGACGGCCGCCGAACGCGCTCCTCTCCGCAAAGCCTCCGCGTCGCGGCTCACCAGACTGGCGGATGCGGCCGGTAGTGAGGCCGGCGATTTGGCACTGACTTGCAAAGGGCGCCATGCCCACGGCTCTCCGTGGACATGTGGAGACCGTCATCAAGCACGATGATGGTAGTGATGATGCACGGCGGGCTTGTTATTCCAACACGCCCAAATCATGGCGATGGCCCAGCCGATGAAAATCCAGCCCAGCAGCAAGTTCATGGCGAAAATCGCGAGCAAATTATGGTGGTTCCTGACCAGTCCAATCAGCGTCGGCAGCAGATACAACACGATGCACACGACGACAAAGAGCTTCCAGAGCACGGACTCCAGCACATCATTTGCCGAATGGTCCGAGACAGATTCCGTTCGCGGTGCATCAGGCGATGGTTTCGTCACCGGCCGGTCGGCCAACGTAGTCTTGGCTACCGTCGGACGCTCCAACTCTTGAGCCCGATTCGCAATCAATAGCAGCACCAACAACCCCACTCCAACCAATAATCCTGCCCCAACGAACAAGACCGCCAATTGCTTGGAACGTCCTGATCGCCGTAAGGGCGGCACGTATTCCGTCGCTGATGACGTTTCCGCGGACACAGGTGCCGGTTCATTTGTAATCAGTTCTGCCGTGGGGAGATGAACAGGTGCGGGGGAAGGAGGGACTCGTAACTTGCGACCGCATTCGCGGCACACTGCAGTTTTCCCAGCCAAGTCATCCGTGACGGCGTATCGGACGTTGCAACTTGGACAGGTGAAGTGAATCGACATGGGCGAGTGTCCGGCGGTGAACTGTGGTGCAGTCGCCTCATTGGAGTGGGCCGGTGACAGCGTGTCAAGCAGAATTTGGGCCGTTCCATTCGGCCGGGTCGCTGGCGAAACCGTCGCGGGCCAGTCGCCGCAACTCTTGAAAGCTGGCGCTCCTCACCTGGATGTCCTCCCATGCCCTCGCGAACGCCGGCAGTTTTAGGTTCGACTGAATTCCCGCGGACCAGTACTCCCAAACCTCGCGGCTCACGCGGTGGGTTTGCCGCAGAAAGACTTGCTCATTACTCAGGTCGATGTAATGGAACAGCTCATCGTAAGCCCCGCGATATTCTTCGTCGGGCAACTTTTCCCCGAGTAATGCATCGACGGGCAAGCGGGCGGCCAACTCCCGATACTCGCGTCCGAGCGTGTCCTCAAATTGGGTCTGAGCAATTGCCTTCGTCAAACGCAATTGCTTGATCGCCAGTAAGACACTGACAGCGGCGATGCCGGCGATGCCGGCCGACACGATGCCGGCAATTGCGGAAATCCAAGCGGGCAAATCTTTGGGGTCCATAGCCTCTCCAGTTGGGGAAACAGAGTTACGGTTGTTCTGTCACCGTATTCTCACTCTTCCCATCAATCCAATCAGCGTACTGTTTCAGGTCGCTCGCGTACTCGTGTCCGATAGCGAAGCCGCCACGTGCAGTGAGACCGGCTCAGGAGGCCAAGACATGCCCACGTAATGCCGTCGGCATGGCCGCAATGATCGTCTACGATACACGGACAGCATTCTTCACCGGCCCGATCTCGCGCTCCGCTCCGAAGACTCCGCGTCGCAGCTTCACGGGGTCTTTGCAAAACAAGGGAAGCCCGCGTCACCACCGTGACGCGGGCCTCCCTCAATCACTCGCTTCCCCAGCAACTCAACTGCACCCCGAGGTCGTCCCGCACGAGTCGCACTTCGCGCACGCCCCGCTGCGGACCAGGGTCAACTGACCGCACTCGGAGCACGGGTCGCCTTCGTAGCCCTTCATGCGGGCTTGCTTGACGCGGTCGGCCAGCAGGGTGCCGGCGGCGGAGGCGGTCGCCGGCTTGGCGGCCGCGGTCGCGGCGTAGCCGCCGTTGCTCGGCTTGGCGGCCGGGGCGGGCTTGGAGCCGTTCCCGTTGCCCTCCTTGCTGTTGCCGTTGCCGTTGCCCGGCTTCACGTGGTCGGACTTGGGGACGGCCAGGCGGCGGGAGCCTTTGGACTCGACGATGCGCTCGGCCACGATCTCCTCGCCGTCGAAGTCCGGCTCGTCCTTGTGCAGCATGTCGCCGCGCAGGCTTTCCGGGTCCACGTGGGCCAAGTCGTACCGGCCCAGGTACGTGACGGCCAACTCGCGGAAGATGTAGTCGATGATCGAGGTCGCCATCTTGATGTGCGGGTTGCCGGCCACGATGCCGTTCGGCTCGAACCGCGTGAACACGAAGGCGTCGGCGAACTCCTCCAGCGGCACGCCGTGCTGCAAGCCGAGCGAGATGGCGATGGCGAAGCAGTTCGTCATGCTGCGGAAGGCGGCGCCCTCCTTGTGCATGTCGATGAAGATTTCGCCGAGCGTGCCGTCCTCGTACTCGCCCGTGCGGATGTACATCTTGTGCGAGCCGATGCGGGCCTTCTGCGTGTACCCCGCGCGGCGGTCCGGCAGGCGCCGCCGCTTCGCGATGTACCGGTGGACGATCCGCTCCGTGATGCGCTCCGCGACCTGCACCGGGGCCGCCTTCGGTTCGGCGCGCTCCGCTTCGGGCGTGACGGACGCGAGCAGCGCCGCCTCCGGCGAGTCCGCGACCGAGTTGAGCGGTTGGCTCAGCTTCGAGCCGTCGCGGTAGAGCGCGTTGGCCTTCGTCATCAGTTGCCACGACAGCAGGTACGCCTTCTTCACGTCCTCGATGGTCGCTTCGTAGGGCATGTTAATGGTCTTGGAGATCGCCCCGCTGATGTACGGCTGCGCCGCGGCCATCATGCGGATGTGCGATTCCCACGAGAGGTACCGCTTGCCGTTCTTGCCGCACTTGTTGGCGCAGTCGAACACCGCGTAGTGTTCGGCCTTCAGGTGCGGTGCGCCCTCGATGGTCATCGTGCCGCAGACGTAGGCGTTCGCTTCCGTGATCTGCTGCTTGCTGAACCCCAGGTGTGTGAGCAGGTCGAACGTCGGCGTGTTGAGCGCCTCCGCCGGCACCTTCAATGTGTTCTTGACGAAGTCTTCGCCGAGCGTCCACGCGTTGAACACGAACGGCAACTCGAACGTGCCCGGGAGCTGTGCCTCGACCTTCTTCAGCACGTCGTCGGTGAAGCCCTTCGCCTTCAGCACGGCGGGGTTGATGTGCGGACACCCGTTGAGTGTGGCGGCGCCGCGGCTGTGTCTGACGATGTCTTCGATCTGCCAGGGCGCGTAGCCCATCTTCGCGAGCGCCGGCGGCACCGACTGGTTGATGATCTTGAAGTACCCGCCGCCGGCGAGCTTCTTGAACTTCACCAGCGCGAAGTCCGGCTCGATGCCGGTGGTGTCGCAGTCCATCACCAAGCCTATAGTTCCGGTCGGAGCCAAAACACTGACTTGCGCGTTGCGGTAGCCGTGCCGTTCGCCGAGTTCGAGCATCCGGTCGGACTCGCGGCGTGCCGCGGCGAGCATGTCCGGCGGGCAGTACCGCGCGTCGATGCCGACCGGGAACACGGTCAGCCCCTCGTACTCCGCGGGTGCCGCGTTGTACGACGCGCGCCGGTGGTTGCGGATCACGCGCAGCATGTGGTCGCGGTTCGCCTCGTAGCGTGCGAACGGCCCGACCTCGCCAGCCATCTCCGCGCTCGCGGCATAGGCGCCCGCGTGCATGATCGCGGTGAGCGCCCCGCACTGCGCCCGACCTTCGGGCGAATCGTAGGGGATGCCTTGCACCATGAGCAGCGCGCCGAGGTTGGCGTAGCCGAGGCCGAGCGTGCGGAAGTCGTGGGACTTCTGCGCGACGGACAGGCTCGGGAACTGCGCCATGTAGACGCTGACTTCGAGGATCATCGTCCAGATGCGGACCGCGTGCCGGTACGCTTCGATGTCGAACTTCTGCGCCTTCACGTCGAAGAACGTGGTGAGGTTCAGCGACGCGAGATTGCACGCGGTGTCATCGACGAAAAGGTACTCCGAGCACGGGTTACTGGCACGAATCTCGCCGTCGAGCGGGCAGGTGTGCCACTCGTTGATGGTGGTCTGAAACTGCACGCCGGGGTCGGCGCAGCTCCACGCGGCGTAGCTGATCTGGTCCCACAGGTCGCGGGCCGGGAGCGTCTTCCGGGCCTTTGGCGCGCGGCCGTCCTTCTTGGCCTTCTCCAGTTCGGTGCGCCAGTACAGGTGCCACGGGCCGTTGTTCTCCACGGCCTTCATGAACTCGTTCGGGATGCGCACCGTGTTGTTGCTGTTCTGCCCGGACACCGTGAAGTACGCCTTCGAGGTCCAGTCGGTGTCGTACTCGTCGATCTCGATGCTCTTCCACCCCTGCCGCGCCAGTTGCAGCACGCGGGCGATGTAGTTTTCGGGGATGAGCGCGGCGCGGGCGTCGAGTACCGACTTGCGCAGCGCGGTGTTCTTCGCCGGGTCGTACCGCTCCTCGGCGACGGCGTGCCCGTGCAAGGCGCGCATGATTAGGTTCAGGTGCTTGTTCATCGCCCGCGACCCGGTCACGAGGTCCGCGACCTTCTGCTCTTCGGTCACCTTCCAGTTCACGAACTCTTCGATGTCCGGGTGGTCTAAATCTAAAACTACCATCTTCGCGGCGCGACGGGTCGTCCCGCCGCTCTTAATTGCGCCGGCCGCGCGGTCGCCGATTTTGAGGAAACTCATCAGGCCGGAAGATTTGCCGCCGCCCGAGAGATTCTCGCCCGCGCCGCGCAGGCTGGAAAAATTGGTGCCGGTGCCGGAGCCGTATTTGAACAGCCGCGCTTCGCGCACCCAAAGATCCATGATGCCGCCGTCGCCGACCAGATCGTCGCGCACCGACTGGATGAAACAGGCATGCGGCTGCGGATGTTCATAGGCGCTTTCGGATTTGGTCAGATCGCCGGTCTGGTGATCGACGTAGAAATGCCCCTGCGAGGGGCCGTCG
>JAYTTY010000468.1:0-4462 GCA_043744795.1 Zavarzinella sp.
CAAGCCGGATCAACGAGTGTTGATTTGTTCACCAAGCCAAAAAACTGGCTCCGGCAACGGGGACAATGCGCCCTGAAAAGTGCGAAAGACTAGTCTGAAGGACCGCTTAAGGCGTTGGCCCTCTCGGACCTCCCATGATAATCGGTCCTTCAGACCGAGGTCGTTGGCGGGCGGCTGTCCCAGCCCTTGCGGGCTGGGCTATGTTAATCGGTCCGTTGGACCGAAAAAACCGCCTTCTCGCATCACTCTGACATTCGCTGAAAGTTGCAGTTGGGCCATCTGGCGGCCTGATAGTTTTCGCGGCATGAAGCCACCCGGCGACTTACGTCGCTCGGCTCGTTAAGACTTGAACGCGGCCCACGCCCCGTCTTCGCCAAGCGTCTCGTTCGGCCCGAAGTTCGCCTTGTAGGCCAGCGACGGGCACCCCTCGACGAAATACCCCAAATAGCCGTAGGGCATGCCGCGAATAACGGCTTCTTCCAAGACGCTCATCACGTTGAGTGTGCCCAGCGAGCGGCCCTTGTGGGCGGGGTCGTGGAAGAAGTAAATGGCCGAAAGGCCGCAGGGGAGCACGTCTACATAGCCGACGCCGATCAATTGATCGTCGAGGTAGTAACACCACTCTTCCGTGGGGATCGGGCCTTCGACGAACGACTCGCGGTATGACCTCGGGTCTTTGGGCAAGTGGTCCGGCCAACCCTTGGCCTCGGCCTGATGGTCGTGGAAGCGGTCGTACAGGGTCAACTTCTCGCGGGTGACGCTCGCCGGGCCGATGCGGAGTTCCACGTCATCGTTGTCGCGCACCGCCCGACGCTGGCTGCGGTTGGGCTTGAAGGCAGCCAGCGGCACGCGGACGGATTGGCAAGCCTGACACGCCGTGCAAACGGGCTTGAAGAACGAGTAGCCGAACCGCCGCCAGCCGGACGTGAGCCGGGCTTCCAATTCTTCCGGCGTGCAGTGCAACACCATCTCGTACCGCAACGACGCCCGCTCGGCCGGCAGGTAGGCGCACTCGTGCGGCGGCGTGGTGTAGGTGCCGAGGGAGATCATGATTCCCCCATTTTAGAATGTGCGGCACTTTCGCGGAGCATCGTCGCTTTTCGCTCCGCGAAAAGTTTGGCCGCCTGCCTCGTGGGATAGCCCTTCGCGGCGGGGAGCCGACTTTTCGCGGAGCGAAAAGCGACGATGCTCCGCGAGTGGCGGCAGGCGTCGTGTGTCCCGAACGTGGTTACTCCACGAATGCCACGTCCACCGGGTTCGGGATCACGCCGGCCTTGTGGGCTTCTTCGAGCAACCGCCGGACGGCTTCCCGCCCCCGCGGCCCGTAATCCAGCGTCCAGTCGTTGACGTACATGCCGACGAACTTGTCCGCGAGGGTGATGTCCATGTCGCGGGCGTAGTTCAGGGCGTGCTTGAGCGCGGCTTCCCGGTTGTCCAGCGAGTATTGGATGCTGGCCTTAATCAGCTTGCTGACGCGGGACATCAGCTCCGGCCCCAAGTCTCGCCGGACGACGTTCCCGCCCAGCGGCAACGGCAGGCCGGTCTTTTCGTGCCACCACACGCCCATGTCCACGACCAGTTTCAGCCCCTGATTCTGGAACGTCAACTGGCCCTCGTGGATGATGAGGCCGGCCGCGCACCGCCCCGTGGCCACGGCGTTGATGATCTCGTCGAACGGCATCACCTCGTACTCGAACCCGTCAGGCAACAGCAGGCGCAGCGTCAGGAACGCCGTGGTCATCGTGCCGGGGACGGCGATTTTCACCTTCTTCAAGTCGTCGATGGTCATGGCCTTGTCGGCCACGACCATCGGGCCGTACTTGTCTCCCATACTGCACCCGCTGGAGAGCAGGGCGTACTTGTCCAGCAAGTGGGCGTAGGCGTGGATGCTGACGGCGGAGACTTCGAGTTCCCCCTTCATTGCCCGGCGGTTCAGGGTCTCGATGTCCTGCAACTCGTGGACGAACTGCAAGTCCCCCGTGTCGATCTTGTCGTTCGCCAACGCGTGGAACATGAAGGCGTCGTCCGGGTCGGGGCTGTGGCCGACGCGGATGATTCGCTTGCCGTCGCTGGTGGTCATGGTCAGTGTCCCGCCCGTTTCAAAAAGTCCTTGGTCACGTCCGCTTGGGGGGCTTCGAAAATTTGCCCCGGCGGCCCCGCCTCGGCCACGCGGCCGTCGGCCATCACGACGACGTGCGTCGCCACTTGGCGGGCGAAGGCCATCGCGTGCGTCACGACGATCATCGTCTGCCCCTGTTTGGCCAAGTCGGTGATGACGCCCATCACCTCGTCGGCCATCTTCGGGTCGAGCGCGCTGGTCGGCTCGTCGAAGAGGATCGCCTGCGGCTTAACCGCAAGCGCCCGGGCGATGGCAACACGCTGCTGCTGCCCGCCGGACAGTTGCTCCGGCCGGGCGTGCTTGCGCGCGCTCAGGCCGACGCGGTCGAGCAAAGTCTCGGCCGTCTTCATCGCCTCTTCGCGGGTCTGGCGCTGAACGAAGCGAGGCCCGGCCATCACGTTTTCCAGGGCGGTCATGTGCGGGAACAGGTGGAACTGTTGGAACACCATGCCGATGCTCCGGCGCAACTCCAGCAGCTTGCCGGGGGCCGATAGTCCCTTGGGCGCCAGTTCCACCGTGCCGACGCGGACATTGCCCGAGTCGAACGGTTCCAGCCCGTTGATGCAGCGGAGCAGAGTGCTCTTGCCGCCGCCGGACGGGCCAATCATGGCGGCCACCGTCCCGGCGGCCACACTCAAGTCCACCTCGTTGAGGATGCGGCGGGAGCCGTGACTTTTGACCAACTGAGTGACTTGGATCACGGTCCCACCTCCTTCGGGGCGCTCATTCGCCGTTCGAGCCGGCGGGCGAGCAGGGCCAACGGGTAGCTCATCATCAGGTACATGCCGGCCGTCAAGAACGCGAGTTCCACGATCAGGCTGCGGTTGAAATTGAACAATTCGTTGTACTTTCGCGTCAGTTCCGTCACAAAGATGATGGAACACGCGGACGTGTCCTTGAACAGGGCGATGAAGTCGTTCGTCACCGGCGGGATCACGATGCGGAACGCCTGCGGGGCCGTCACGCGGCGAATCGCCGTCCACCGCGTCATGCCGAGCGACAGGGCCGCCTCCATCTGCCCCTTGGGGACCGCCAGGAACCCGGCCCGGTAAATCTCCGCCTCGTAGGCCGAGTAGTTGATCGCCAGCCCGATGATGCCGGCGACGAACGGACTCAGCCACCCGATCAGGTGAGCGTAACCGGCCCGGCCAATGAGTTCCGGGATCATGTAGTAGATGCAGAACAACTGCAACAACAGCGGCGTACCGCGCAGCACTTCCACATAGACGCCGCACGCGATCGACAGCCAGCGCGGCCCGTACACGCGGGCCATGCCGACGAAGAAGCCGATCATCAAGGCCAGTGGGAACGAGACGACCGCCAACAGGATCGTCATTCCGGCGGCCTTGAGCAGTTCCGGGATCAGCCGCGGCCACGGGTTGACCTTCTCCCCGGCCTCCTCCGCCGGGGGCCACGGCTGGTCGAGCATCTCCGTGAGTTTCTTCTGGTCGTCGTCCCAGACGTGGTACTTGCGGTAGATTTTCTCGAACGTCCCGTCGCGAATGCCGTCGGCGATGGCTGCGTCCAGTTGCTTGCCGAACTCCTCGTCCTTCTTGCGGTAGTAGATGACGTAGTAGCCAGGCTTCGGCGGCGTGCCGACGATGTGCAGGTCCTTGTACTCGTTGGCGAAGTAAATCGCGGCCGGGCTGTCTTGGACAGTGGCGTCGAGCCGGCCGTCGCTCACCAACTTGATGACGTTGGCCACGTCCGGGTTGGACAGAATATTTGCGTCCGCGTGGTTGTTGTTCAAATAGTCGTGGGCCGCCGTCCCGCCGAGGACGCCGACGGACTTGCCGGCCATGTCCTTCCACTCGCGGATCGGGCTATCCTTCTTCACCAAGAGGGCGAGCCGGTAGATGTAGTACGGCCGCGTGACGCCGTAGGTCTCGGCCAAATCCTGCCGGTATTCGTACCCGTTCAGGATCATGTCAATGCCGCCCTCGACGTCGGCTGGCTTGTTCAACTGCTGCGGCAGGTTGGCCCAGTCGCCGGCGACGAGTTGACTGGTGCGGCCGAGCTTCTTCGCCAAATACTCGGCGACTTCCAACTCGAAGCCGGTGTAGTTGCCGCGCTCGTCCTGGTAGATGAACGGCGCCCCGCCGGTCGGGTCGGTGCCCCAGCGGAGCGGCGGCGGGTTCTCGGCGGCGACCGCACCGATGACGGCGAAGAGTGAAGTGAGCAACGCGAATTTGTTCAAAGTCGGCGGTCCCCCGGCGGGCGAATGGTCGAGTCGAAAGCGTCAACGCACGGTGAAAGTAGAGTACCGGCGGCCGGGCGGGTTCACCACATTTTTTTTGATGGGATGCGGCAAGTCCCGGGGTTCGCCGAGCCTCACCCACGGGC
>JAYTTY010000469.1:0-4458 GCA_043744795.1 Zavarzinella sp.
CGCTTTTCCAAGCGTTGTCGAAGCCGAAAACGCAAGACAAGGATATCACTGACCCTAAACAATTGTCACTGTTCGACTTATAGCCGGACAGTTGTGATCGAGACTATGATCGAAGTGCCGTCAGCCAGTTTGTAATCTTGCCGTCGGTTCGGGAGGAGGCCCAAGGCCAAGATGGCTGCCGCCGGTAACGCCAGGTCGCCGGAGAATCCGGTGTCTAGCAACGCTTCAATATCTAGGGGAAGACCGGCCGGGCCGCGAACCCGCAAGTGCAACATTGGCTTGCGGGAGGCGCTCATCGTGCCGACGATCATTGAGTCACCTTGCTGACGCCGCGAAACTCCACCGTCGTCGGGAACCCGGCCCGGAAGGACCACAAGCGGGCGCCGGGCCGGCGGGCCATGAGCCGCGCCGTGGCTTGGTAGTGGTCGGCGTCGATTTCGTAGTCGTCGTGGTCGATGTCCACGACGACATATTGGCCGGCGTGTTCCGGTTTCAGATTTGGAAGAGCTACGCGGTCGTACGCGTCTTGGGCCGTTGAGAATTCGGCGGTGCGGTCGGCGGCGGTCGTGGCGCTCATGGAGTCGGTCCCCTCGTGGCTGCTGTCCTATTGTCTGACAGAGCGGCCATGCCGTCAATCGGAGCCGCGCCCATACCATATCCCCGTTCCGCCGCCTCCGTTGCTCGCCCTCCTTCACTCTCCCGGACATGGCATGGGCAAGACACTCCTGACGCTGATGGCCCTGGCCCTGCTTACGCCGCACGGCCGGGCCGCCGACAACGAGTTGACGGCCCGGGAGAAGGCCGACGGCTGGCGCCTGCTGTTCGACGGCAAGACGCTCGACGGCTGGATGACCAGCGCGCGTCAGCCGAGCAAGGTTCCGGTCGAAGACGGGGCGATCAACCCGCACAAGTCCGGCCATTACATGATGGTCTACAAGGAGCCGTTGGAGAACTACGCCCTCGCGCTCGACTTCAAGATCAGCAAGAAGTGCAACAGCGGCGTGTTCATCCGCACCGCGACGCTCACCCCGCGGCCCGGCAAGGACGTGGGCTTCAACGGCATGGAGATCGCCATTGACGACACGACGACCGCCGGCTACCACGACACCGGGGCCGTCTACGACTTGGCGAAGCCGACCAAGAACGCCATGAAGCCGGCCGGCGAGTGGAACCACATGGTCATCACCAGCGACCGCACCAGGATCACGGCGGAGCTAAACGGCGAATTGGTCACGACGATGAACACGGCCGAGTGGCCCAAGCCGAACGTCCGCGCCGACGGCACCGCCCACAAGTTTGACGTGGCGTACAAGGACCACCCGACGACGGGTTACGTCGGCCTGCAAGACCACGGCTCGCCGTGCTGGTTCAAGAACATCAAGGTGAAGGCGTTGAAGTGAAATAGGCCGGCCGTCACGGCAGTGCGACAATGTCCACGAGGCCGCCGGTGACGACTTCCATGTAGACCCGGTGGCCGTCCAACAATCTCATGCCGAGCAGCGGTTCTCGCCCGATGGCGAGGGCGCGAATCGACAGCCATGTAGGGCCCCACTCTACTTCGGCTTGGTACTGGGGAATCGTAACAGGCGTGCCGTCGGCCAGTTCGTAAACCGAGTCGATTGTCGGATGTAGCCCCAATTTGGCGATGACTGCGGCGGGTAAGGCAAGAATTCCGGTGAACCCGGTGTCCATAACGACAGTTACATCGAGGGTCGTCCCGCCCGGCCCGCGGACCCGCAACGGCAACAACGGCTTTCGGCCCGCCGAGACGAAACCGGTGATCATAACGGATCTCGAAAGGCGTCGCTCAATCCGCAGAAGGATCCCGCCACGGTGTACCCGGCCAAAATGTCGAACAACCGGCCCGTCGGCCGGCGGAGCCTGAGGCGGTCGTAGGCCGCGATTTCATCCCGGTCAAGCTCGTAGTCGCCCGTGTCGATGTCAAAGATGACGTGCTTAAACTCGTCTTCCTTGCGCAAGTGCGGCCGGACGAGGCGGCGGTACGTCTCCAGCCCGAGGCGGCCGATCTCGTCGAGTTCTTCTTTCGTTCGCGTGTCAATCATCGGCAACGCTCCGCTGAACATTTGTTTTGGAATTATCCCGCATCCGCCCGCCGCTGTCAACCGGCCGGGCCGCCCGGTTGACAACCGGCCGCCGTTCTGAGACAGTAACAGTTCCTGCCCATCGGCCCGCCCGCGGCCGTCCCCGTTGTCCCCGGACCGTTGCCCATGCCCACGCGACCCGCCACGCCCGGTGACCGTCCCCGCGGGCCGCGGCGCCGGGAGTTTTTGAAGCTCGGGCTGTCGGCGTTCGGGGCGCTGTCCCTTCCCGCGTTGCACCGACTGCGGGCCGCGGCGCCGCGGCCGACTTCCGGCGAGCGCACGGCCGTCATCGTCGTGTGGCTGCGGGGCGGCGGGAGCCAACTGGAAACCTACGACCCGAAGCCGGACGCCCCGGCCGATTACCGCGGGCCGTTCGGCAGTCTGGCCACGACCACGCCGGGCCTGCGCGTCGGCGAGTTGTTGCCGCTGCACGCCAAGATCGCGGACAAGTTCACGGTGCTGCGGTCGATGGCCCACACCGGCGGCGGGCACCCGGCCGGGTCGCTGCAGTTGCTGACCGGCGACCCGGACCGCCAAGACAAGAACAAGCCGGCCTACCCGGACTTCATGACCGTCGCCCACCGCCTGCGCTACGACCCGCGGCGGGCGATGCCCAACTACGTCGGCGTCAACCCGATCAGCAGTTACGACGGCTTCGGCATCGCCGGCCCCGCCTACTTGGGCGAGAGCTACGCCCCGTTCGCCGTGCTGGGCGACCCGAACAACCCCGAGTTCCGCGTCCCGAATGTCGGCCTCCGCGACCCCGGTCAACTGGGCCGCATGGCCGACCGCACCGGCCTGCACAAGAGCTTCGACACGCTGCGCCGCGACCTGGACGGCTCCGGCACGATGGCGGCCATGGACCGCTTCGAGGGCCAGGCCCTCAACCTGATGACCAGCGCGAAGGCGGGCGAGGCGTTCGACCTGACCTTGGAAACGCCGAAGGTGCGGGACCGCTACGGCCGCAACGCTTGGGGCCAACAATTGCTGATGGCCCGCCGCTTGGTCGAGGCCGGCGTCGAGATCGTCACCAGCACGCTCGACGGCCCCCTGTGCGGCCGCGTCGCCAACTGGGACGACCACTCCGTCAACCAGCACATTTTCGACGCGTACAAGTTCCGCATGCCGACCTTCGACCGGGCGGTGACGGCCCTGATCGAGGACATCTACGAGCGCGGCCTCGACCGCCGCGTCTTGGTCGTCGTGACGGGGGAGTTCGGCCGCACGCCCAAGATCTCGCACGTCGCCAGCAGCGGCGGCGGCGTGGCCAGCGGGGCCGCCGGGACCGTCCAGCCGGGCCGGGACCACTGGCCCAATTCCAACTCAATGATTTGGGCCGGCGGCGGCATCCAGACCGGCCGCATCATCGGCGCCACCGACCGCCGGGCCGAGGAAGTGACGGAGCGCCGCGTCGGCCCGCACGACTTCCTGGCGACGGTCTACGCCCACCTGGGCATCGACTACGAGAAGGTGGCCCTGCCCGACTTCACCGGCCGGCCGATCCCGATCGTCCAGAACGGCAAGGCGATCCCGGAACTGTTGGCGGCGGGGCTTTCCTACGTTTCGGCCACCTGATACGTTTCGCGGCGACGTGATACGTTTTGATCGGCGAGTAAGTTGCCAACGGGGCTATACACATGGAAACGCTCTGGCCATGATGGGTGTATGTTTAAACGCTCAAGCAAACCAAAGCCGGTCGAACCAACCGTACCCGAAGTCGTCGCGGAGGTGTCGCCGACCGAATTGCCGCCGGAACCGACCTCGTTGACGGCAGACGGGAAAAACCCGGCCGCCGTCTCGTTGGGGCGTAGGGGCGGCCTTAAAGGCGGCCCGGCGAGGGCCGCCGCGTTGAGCAAGAAGCAACTGAGCGAAATTGGCAAGAAGGCAGCGGCGGCCCGCTGGGGGAAGAAAGTTGATTAGGCTTCGCCGTTCTCGGTCGCCTCGTCCGGCGGGGTGTCGTCGTACAGCGCTGGCAACTTGCGCTCAAGCAGACTTTTGGATAGGTCGGGGTCAACGTATACTCCACTCGCGGTGAAATGACACAAATTGCTCTCGCAACAAATGAGGAAAATGCAGCAAGATGGTAGTGAATCCGGGGAGGCCGACGACGGTCGTTGGCCACGGCCAGCGCACGAAGAATCGCCCAAAATGCTAAGATGGGCAATATGCATTTCGGTTGATGCGTTCAGGAATCACGGGAAAGCAAGGGTGTTTTTGGTGTTGATGTTATTAAGACCGAGACTTGTGATAGAGAGAACCTTAGGAGTTACGCAGTTGATCCTCGACAGCGTCGCTTTGGTCTGGTTTGGCTGGAATTCGTTGTCCAACGGGCCGTCAATGCCGCCAAAGACCACGC
>JAYTTY010000470.1:0-4447 GCA_043744795.1 Zavarzinella sp.
GACGTGGCCGCACGTGCAGCAAGTGCTGGTGAAGGAGTTCGGGGCGGGGAACATGGCGGCCGTGGGGGCGGTGGCCAAGTGGCTGGAGGGCTTCGACACGACCGACCCGCTGGAGATGGTGCGGTTCCTGCGGGCCAAGGCCAAAGACTTGGGGGTCAGCCCGGCCGAGATCATCGACAAGGTGGTGGCGCAGGCGAAGTACGAAATCATCGCGGCCGTCGCCAAGGCGACGCCGCTGCTGATTGCCAAGTTCGTGCCCGGCGCCGGGACGGTGCTGTCGATCGTCAAGGCGGTGCAGTGGCTGCTGGACAACCAGGACAAGTTGCAGGCCGTGTTCGACGAATTGGTCGGGGCCGGGGCCGACGCCCTGATCGAGGCGGCCAACGGCGCCGAGTTGCCGAATGCGTCGACGGTCTTGGACACGGCCTCGAAGAAGTTGCAGGCGGCGCTGGTGCGGGCGTTCAACGCCGGGTTGCCCGCCCTGCTGAACTTCCTGGCCGGCCAAGTCGGGCTGGGGAACTTGAAGGAGGACATCCGGAAGGTGGTGTCGTACGTGCCGACGGTGGTGGACAAGAAGATGACGGACGCCGTCCACGCCGTCGCCAAGGGCCTGAAGGGCGGGACGGCGAGCGGCAAGTCGGACGGCTTGCTGGGCGGCCGGGCGCCGAAGGAGTTCGTCGACCAGACGAAGACGTATGAACTATGGGAGACCAAGGAGAGTGAGAAGACTTTCGTAAAGGTCGGGCTGAAGGGGGGCGGCCAGCCGATCGTGCTGAAGAAGGTGGACTTCGTCGGGGCGGCCGGGAACGACTTCACCGCCGTGGAGGCCAAGGCGAAGGCGCTGGCCGCGGCCGGCAAGAAGCCGGTTGCCGGCACCCCGCCGCCGGCGAACCCGGTCGCCGCCATGGCCCAGATGCAGAAGGACCTGGCCCCGCTCGAAGACAAGCTGATCGCCGACATCAAGGCCGACCTCTGCACGGCCCTCGGCGGCGGGTGCTTCGCGGCCGGGACCAAGTTGTGGACGCCGGCCGGGTACCGGAACATCGAGGACATCCACGTCGGGGACGCGGTGTTCAGCCGGGACGAGCATAACCCGGCCGGGCCAGTCGAGGCGAAGGCCGTCGAGCAAATTTTCGTGCGGCTGACCGAGGTGTGGCACCTGCACGTCGGCGGGACCACGCCGTCGCGGACAAGGTGTCCCAGCACGACTTCCACAGCCACACTGCCGCACCTGTTCGGGCTGGACGCCAAGAAACTCGTCTGCGTCCGCAACAATCAGGAACTGAGTCTCCTCGACGCTCACGAGGGCCGCATCGTCAAAGAGATTCTGCGGTAACACGCCACGTCATGCCACTGGCGCCGCGGCGGCCGCGGAATCACGCCGCGATTCCCGGAACAGGAACAAGAATACGACGGCCATGACAAGCGCCAGCACGGCGGGGATGACCCAAATGGATTGCCATTGGTGCGTGACCGTCTCATCGACTTTAACGGCATAATGCCCGCCGACGACGCCGGCGAACCACGTCCCGATGAACATGCCGACGCCGAGCGTCACCAGCGCGTGCAGCCCTTGGGCGGCGCCGCGGCTCTTCTCGTCGGCGTGACGGTCCACATACATGCGGCCCATCACGAAAATGAAGTCGTAACACATGCCGTGCAGCGCGATCCCGAGATACAGCGGGGCCTGCGACGTCTCGCCGCCCGCGGCCCACGTGAACAGCGCGAATCGCGCGGCCCACGCCGTCATGCCGAGCAGCAGGACGCCTTTGACCCCGAGCCGCGGCAGCAACACCGGCAGGAGCAGCAAGAACACCACGTCCGAGACCTGGGCGATTGTCATCTTGGCGGCGGCGTATTCGATTTTCAGCTCGGTCATGAACAAATTCATCCAGTTGAAGTAGAAACTCAACGGGATGCAGATGACCAGCGAGCAGAGCATGAAGACCGCGAACGAGCGGTCCCGTAAGAGGCCGATCGCGTCGAGGCCGAACAGCGTCCGCAGCGACTTGGGCGACCCCGCCCCCTTGGCAGGGGTGTGCGGCAACGTGAACGAATACACGCCCATGAACAGGGCGGCCCCGGCCGCGAGGCGGAACATGTCCGGGGAATTTTCCAGCTTCAGATTACTGACGGCGAGGCCCGCCGCGATCCACCCGACGCTGCCCATGATCATCACCAGCGGGAAGTCGCGGCCGACGTCGCGGGCGTGGTGCAGCGTCTGCGTGTTCGTGAGGCCGTGGCCCGCCATGTACGTGACGGTGTACAGGAGCAACACGGGGTAGAATTCGGCGAAACTCGTCAGCGTGGAGATCCAATACAGCAGCCCCGCCCCGGCGAGGTGCAGCAGGCCGAGCAGTCGCTGAGTGGGCATGAACCGGTCCGCGACGATGCCGGCGAAGAACGGCGACACCATCGCCCCGACGGCCGTGCTGCCGTACGCGAGGCCCACTTGTTCGCCGCTGAAATGGAGCGTCTTCGTCAGGTACGTCCCCATGGTGACGTACCACGACCCCCAGACGAAGTAATGGACGAACACCATCACCCAAAGGCGCGCGAGAACGTCAATCGGCATTCGGCCGGCGGGCGATGGGGTCATGGTTCGCTCTTACCTCGACTTCTTCTTGCCTGGTTTCTTCACGGCCTTCGGAGCCGCGAGCGGGACATCCCGCCCGTACAACTCACTGTACCCTTCCGCGCGCTTCTCCACGATGGCCGAGTGGTAGGCCGCCACGGCCCGGGCGCGGTCCCGGAACTCTTTGCCCTTGGCCTTCCCCGAGGACTCCCGCCAGTCGGCCCGCCGGGTGCCGAACTGCGTCCGGAGCGTGTCGCCGTCGAGGGAGACGATCCAAAAACGGTCGGGGGAGACGAACACCCGACGACTGAGTGAGCATTCGGTCTCCGCGAACCCCGCGGCCGTCAGTTCCGCCATCGTCCGCTCGAAGTCCGATGGCTTCACCAATAAGTGTTCGAGCACCCGGTCGCCATCCTCCACCCGCTGGCCGAACCCGGCCGGGTCATCGACGTAGATGACTTTGCAGACGTAGGAGGGGTTGCCGCCCACCAACTCGCGGACCACCATGCCGCGTCCTTCGCGTCAGAGAATGACTGTTCGGAGAGAAGAAGACGCCGCCGTCCGACGGAACTCCGTCGTCTCCGGAGAATGTACCCCCCTTCCGCCGGCCGAACAAGCAAATAAGTCCCGAACGACGGCGGCGGTATAGATCCGTCGGCCCGGGCAGGCAATTCCTCGGCCTATTTCTTCGCCGGCGCCGGGCCGAGCAATTTCTCCACCGACTTGGCGAAATCCACGCCGACGTCCGTCGAGACCACCTTCCCCTCCGCATCGACAAGGATATACGACATGCTGCCGCCCAACGTCACGGCCAGGTCGGCGAACAGTTTCGTCGGGCCTTCGTCGCGGTCCAGACTGTTCAACGTCGGCCACGGGCTGTTCGCCCGCTTCATGGACCGATCAAGGGCCGCCTTGGTCTTGTCCACGTTCAGCCCGACGACGAGCAATTTGCCCTGGTAGGCATCGAAGAGTTCTTTCACTTCGTCACGCACGCCCGACCCGGCGTACCAGAAGTACAGCGCCACGACCTTGCCCCGTTGGCCTTTCAGATCCCACGCCGTGCCGTCCGTGGTCGTCCCGTGGAATTCCAGCGTCTTGCCGGGCAGACTCAAGAAGCGCTCCCGCCCCTGCCCTCGGGCTTCGAGCCGCTTGGCGGTCGCGGCGCCGACGGGGCTGCCCGACGCCGCGAAGATCTTGGCGAAGCTAGCATAAGCCTCCTTCTCTTGGCCGTAATACTCGAAGTTGTGGGCGACGACGACGGCGGTGGCCGCGTCCTTGTCCGTCAATTTGGCGCCCGCCGCCGTGAATCGCTTTTGCAGTGATGTCGCGGACCGTCAACGTGTAGGCTCCGATTAATGGCGGCAAACGGGTGTGGCGCTCACCAAAGCCCAACACGCGCTGGACGACTCCCGAACCCAGTTGTACCTGAACAGGATCGCGCAGGCCCAACACGAGTTGCAAGCCCGCAACGTCAGCCGCGCTGAACGCCTCTTGGAGGAGTGCCCCCCGAACTGCGGGGTGGGAATGGCAATACGTCAAACGGCTCTGCCGGGCCGAATTGTTCACCCTCCCCGGCAACGGCAAGGAGGTCCACGCCTTGGCCTTCAGCCCGGACGGCCGACGGTTGGCGACGGGGTGCGGAGACTGGGGCCCGCAAGACATGGCGGTTGAACATCACGGCTTGCTGTCCGTATGGGACACGACGACCGGGCAACTGGAGCGCACGTTCACGGGCGGCGTCGGCACGGTATACGGCGTGGCGTTCCACCCGGACGGCAGGGCCAGCGCACGAAGAATTGCCGTGTTTTCTAGGTGATTTTGGAGTTTTAGTTGTGATAACACCTCTATTTTGACAGGTTCTCTCTATCACAA
>JAYTTY010000471.1:0-17445 GCA_043744795.1 Zavarzinella sp.
CGGAACGGCCGTCGTCATCGTCAAGATCCTCCGGAGAAGACCATCGGACTCCAGTTTCCGATCCCCGTCAATGCCAATAGATGTGATGAACTGTCAGGCCGTAAGGCCCCGGGTGGTGCGCTCAGACCCACACCCGGGGCCTTACGGCCCTCGGCTCGCCAACATTCACCCTGTCACCGTGTCTCTCCCAAAGCCGCCCGCACCAAGTCCGCCATCTGCCCCCGCGCCACGGCGGCCCCTTCGGACTCGATCATCATCAGCCAGCGCAGGTCGCACAGGTCCGTTAACAGGTCGGTGCGGCGGTCGTCGTCGGCGATCTTCGCCCGGATCGCCGGGCGGAACTCGGCGAGCAGGTCCACCCACTGCACCCACGCCGGGTCCACTTTTTCGCCGAGCGAGCCGGCGACGCGGCGGGCGAGGATCGGCGACGCCCCGGACGTGGAGACGGCCACCTGAATCCGCCCGTGCGCGGCGACGGCCGGGATGGTGAAGTCCCCCGTCTCCGGCTCGGTCGCCGAGTTCACCCAGATGTTCCCGCGCTTGGCGTCGGCCACCACGCAGGCGTTCACCAGGGGCGGGCCGGCGGCGCACACCAGAAACGCCCCGGTCAAATAAATCGGCCGGTAGCGCCCCTGCACCCACTCGACCGCGCCGGCGCGGTCCTCCCACGGCGCGTCCGGGCTGATGACCCGCACAAGCGCCCCGGCGTGCAGGAGCGATTGGGCCTTCCGCTTGCCGACCGGCCCGGAGCCGACGACGACGCACAGCTTGCCGGCGAGCCGGAGAAAGACGGGGAAGTCCATACGGGCCCTGATCCGGGGAGTCGTTGGTCATTCCGTGGAGTCTGAGGATACAATACCCAAAATAGGGCCGTGAGCCGACAGGGACGAGAGTTTCGCACGATGCACGTGGATTTGCCGATCGGGAAGACGCAGTGGGCCGTGACCGTCCGGGCCGCGGATTTCGCCGCGTGCGCCGGGCCGAGCACGGCCCCCGTCGCGGACGCGGAGGCGGCCGTCTTCCGGGCCATGGATAACCCGGTGAAGTTCGAGCCGCTGCGCCGGGCCATGACGCCGGACGACAAAGTCGCCCTCGTGGCGGACGAGCAACTGCCCGCGTTGCCGAAGTTGATTCAGGGCGTGCTGAAGTACCTGGCCGCCGCCGGCATCCCGCCGGAGTCCGTCACGGTGATCTCCCCGGCCGGGTCGTCGCAAGACTGGATCGACGGCCTCGGGGACGAGTTCGCCGACCTGCACGCCGAGATTCACCAGCCGGGCGACCGCAAGAAACTCAGCTACCTCGCCACCACCAAAGATGGCCGGCGGGTGTACATGAACCGGACGCTGGTGGACGCGGACCAAGTGATTATCCTCTCGGCCCGCCGGCACCACCCGCTGCTGGGCCTGACCGGGGCCGCCCACTTGGTGTACCCGGCCCTGTCGGACACGGAGAACCAAAAGGCCGCCCGCGCCGCCCTCACCGCCGCCGCCCTGCAAGGCCACGCGCCGACGGACGAGACCGCGAGCGAGGTGACAATGCTGCTCGGCCTGCCGCTGTTCGTGCACGTGATCGAGGGGCCGGGCGAAGGACTCTTGGAAGTGTCGGCCGGTTTGCCGGAGACGGTAAAGGAGTGCGGCGAGCGCGTGACCGCCCTGTGGCACACGACGACGCCCGAGCGGGCCGACACCGTCCTCGCCACCCTGAGCGGCGACCCGCTGCGGCACACCTTCGACGACTTGGCCCGCGCCGCGATGGCCGCCGCCCGACTGGTAAAACCCGGCGGCCGCGTGGTCGTGTTGAGCGACGCGGACCCGGACCTCGGGCCGGGCGTCACCACGCTGCGGCAGGCCGACCACGCCGTGGACGCCATCAAGACGCTGACCAAGGAGAAGCCCGCCGACCTGACGGCCGCCCTCGGGTGGGCGATGGCCGCCACGCAGGCGAAGCTGTTCCTCGCGTCCGAAATCCGGCCGGACACGGTGGGCGAAATCTTCGCCACGCCGCTGCCCGGCCCGCGCGAGTTGCAGGCCCTGCTCGACCAGCCCGGCCGCGTGCTGCACCTCCCCGACGCCCAACTGAACTGGGTGACCGTCCCCAGCGCCGCCGGAGGTTCCCCCCCGTGACCGGATACGCCGCCGCCCTGACCACCGCCGCCCTGTTCGACCGCTCGTCGCAGGGGAAAATCGAAGCCACCGGCAAAGACGCCCCGAGCTTCCTGCACAACCTGTCCACGAACGACATCAAGAATTTGCCTGTCAGTGAAGGGTGTGAGGCGTACTTTTGTACCTCCACCGCCAAGGTGCTGGCACATGCTTTTATCTACCACGTTCTCATTGATGACCGCCACACCTATTGGCTGGATGTCACAGCGGGGTACAACCGCAAGTTGTTCGAGCACTTGGATAAGTACCTGATCTCCGAAGCCGTTGAACTGGTCGACCACACAGAAAGTTTTGGCCAGTTCCACCTTGCCGGTCCGAACACCCCAAGCGTGATTGCGAACGCGATGGACTGGTGTGACATGAGGGAGTTTGAGCACATCCAGGGCTGGATTCCCGGGGGCGGCGAATGCCAAATCCGCCGTCACGACCTCCTCGGCGTCCACGGTTACGACATCGTGTGCCCCGCTGATAAGGCCGCGGCCGTGAAGGCGCGGCTCCTGCAAGCCGGCGCCACGGAAGCGGACGCCGAAGCCTTCGAGACCCTGCGCGTCGAAGCCGGCACGCCGGTCTACGGCATCGACATCGGCGAAGACCGCTTCGTGATGGAAGTGGCCAGGCCCTTGCGGGCCGTCAGCTACGACAAGGGCTGCTACCTCGGCCAGGAACCCATCGTGATGGCCCGCGACCGCGCCGGCTTCGTGAACCGCAGTTTCTTCGGCCTGAAAGTGCTTGGCGAACACCCGCTGCCGCCGGGGACAAAGTTGTTCCGCGACGCGCAAGAAGTCGGGCTTGTCACGAGTTCGGTGATGTCGCCGCGCTTGGGCGCGCCGCTGGCCGTCGGGTATCTGCGGCGCGGGCATCAGGACGTGGGACTGAAGTTGAAAGCCGGCGACGTGGACGCGGAAGTGTTGGGGTACCCGCCGGTGGCCACCACCCCGACGACCGTTTAGCCGCGACGCGACGCTTCGGAGTGGAGCGCGACCTTGCGGTTCGCAATCACTCCACGTTAGGCCAGCGATTCTTCGCGGGGAGGCCGCGCTCCACTCCGAAGCGTCGCGTCGCGGCTAAACAATACACGGTCCGGCCCGCCCATGCCCCCCAAAATCCTCTTCGTCACCGGCAAACTCGCGGAGGCCTCGCTCCGCAAAGTGTTGGCCGACCTCGCGCCGAAGGTCGGCTTCGAGGCGGACGTGGCGGTGATGCCGATCACCGTCGCCGCCCTGCTGACGACGGAGTGGGTCGGCCGCCGCCTTCGGGTGGCCGACAACACGAACCGCGTCGTCCTGCCGGGGTATTGCCGCGGGGACTTGGGCCACATCCCGATTCCGCAATCATCGACCATCGAACGCGGGCCGAAGGACTTGCGGGACTTGCCGGAGTTCTTCGGCAAGCGCCGCCAACGGCCGGCCGACTACGGGAGGTACGACATCGAAATCCTCGCCGAGATTAACCACGCCCCGACGCTGTCCCGCGAACAACTGCTCGCCCTCGCGGACGAGTACCGCCGGGCCGGGGCCGACCTGATCGACCTGGGCTGCGACCCCGGCTCGACGTGGGCCGAGGCCGGCGCCGCCACGGCGGCCCTGCGCGCCGCCGGGCACCGCGTCTCCGTGGACAGCTTCAACCCGCACGAAGTGGAAGCCGCCGTCGCCGCCGGGGCCGAGTTGGTGTTGAGCGTCAACGGCGGCAACCGCGATTCGGCAGTCGGCTGGTTCGAGAAATACGGGGCCGCCGTCGTCGCCCTGCCCGACCAGCCGACGGACACGGACTCCCTCGCCGAGACCGTGGCCTTCCTGCAATCCCACGGCGTCCCGCACCGCATCGACCCCATCCTCGAACCCATCGGCTACGGCTTCGCCGCCTCACTCGGCCGGTACTTGGAAGCCCGCAAGCGCTGGCCCGAGGCCGAGATCATGATGGGCGTCGGCAACCTGACCGAGTTGACGGAAGTGGACTCGGCCGGCGTCAACGTGCTGCTGGCCGGCTTCTGCCAAGAGCAGGGCATCCGCAGCGTGCTGACCACGCAAGTCATCAACTGGTGCCGGACGGCCGTGAAAGAATTCGACCTCGCCAGACGGCTGATGCACCACGCCGTCACGGAGAAGACGCTGCCCAAGCACGTGGACGCCGGCCTGACGGTCCTCCGCGAAGGCAAGCTCAAGGAGCAAGGCGCCGAAACCCTCGCCCGACTCGCGGCCGACGTGAAGGACCGCAACTACCGCCTCTTCGCCGAGCGCGGCGAACTGCACGTCATCAACGCCGACATTTATGTGCGGGGGACCGACCCGTTCGACCTGTTCGAGAAAATGCTGGCCGCCGACCCGAAGCTCGACCAGTCCCACGCCTTCTACCTGGGCTACGAACTCGCCAAAGCCGTGACGGCCCTGACCCTCGGCAAGAACTACACGCAGGACCAAGAACTGAAGTGGGGTTTCCTCACGGTGCCGGAGACGAGCCACCGGAACTCGGGCGTGTGAGGATCTCGGTCAATTTGCTATGCTGGATTCAGAACCGCCGGAATGAGACGGAGACGCGACCATGACCAACGCGGCGAAAACAAGCGCACGCGACGCGCCGGACCTGTCCCCGTTTGAAATCGACCGGGTCAATCATGACGGAAGCGTCTTGGTGATCGACCCGCCGTTGATTCTGACGCCGATCTCGGACATGGAGAACGCGGACTTGCTGACGGTTGAAGACGGCGAGTTCAACTTATGCGTCGGCGCGGAAACTCGCGAAGCGTTGGAAGAGGAGGTCCGGCTGCACTTGGCGGTCATGTGGCAAGAATATGCCCTCGAAGACCCCGAGAAGCTGACCGCCGACGCCCAACAACTCCGCACGGCTCTGCGGACCCGCATGCGAGAAGACCATGCCGCGTGACCGGAGACAGGTCGAGCGAGGGTTGACCAACAAGGGCTTCGCCGAGACGCAAGGCGACCACCACTTTTTCACCTACGTCACGCTCGCCGGCAAGAAGACCCGCGTGTTCACAAAGACCAGTCACGGCGTCAAGCAAATCGACGATAAGACCCTGAGCATGATGGCCCGCCAGTGCCGAATGGACCGCGGGGAGTTCCTGCGCTTGGTCGACTGCCCGAAAACGCAAGCCGAGTACGAGGCGCATCTGAAAACACTCGGCTTAGCGTGACGCCGCCGGGTCACCCGCCGTCACGCGCAATCTCCGACCCCGCCACCCACCGCCGGTACGCCCGCCCTGTCACTCCGGCCGGCAAACACCGCAACACGAAGTCGCGCACCACGCACTGCCAGCGGTCCGGCCGCTGGTGGACGATCCCGTATCCGCGACTCAGGAGTTGTTTAAATCGCACGCGGCCGCGGCGGTCCCGCGTGTGGCGCCCCAGCGCGGCCTCCCGCGTCGGGGCTTCCGAAAGATGCCTCGCCAAGTTCACGGCGTCTTCCAAGGCGGACGCGCCCCCTTGACCCAAGTTGGGCAGCATCGCATGGGCGGCATCGCCCAGCACGAGGACGCCGCCGCGGTGCAGGCGCCGCGGCGTGGGCAGGTCGGCGAGGTCGGTGCGCAGGATGGCGTGGGCCGGCGTCGAGGCGATGAGGCGGCCGACTTCCGGCTGCCAATCGCGGACCATTGAGGCCAAGCGCTCGGGGAGGCCGTCCGGGTCGTCGTGGCCGCCGGCCGGGGCGGTGCGCGTGAGGTACCAGCCGAGGCGGCCGGGTTCGTTCCACGCCACGCCGAAGCGCATGCCCGGCCCCAGGCGCTCGGCCATCGTGTGGAAGGGGACGAACGCCGTGTCCGTCGAATCGACGAGGCCGCGCCAGCAGACGCTGCCCGAGTAGACGGGTTCCGTTCGGGATGTCACATAAGACCGGCACACGCCGCGGATGCCGTCGCAGCCCACGGCCAGCGGGGTCACGAGCGTGTCGCCCGCGGCATTTTCCAACTCAATGCTGTCGGACCGTTCACGGACCGACCGCACTTCCCACCCGAGCCGCACAGACTCCGCGGGCAGCCCGGCCGCGAGGGCGAGTTGCACCACCGAGCGGCGGCAGACGAGCGTTTTCAGGCCCCATTCCCGGCTCAATTGGCCGAGCGGGACCGTCACCAGCAGCCGGCCACGCCAATCGCGCAACTCGGCCTGCTCGACTTCGACGGCGTGCGCCTCGACCGCCGCGGCGACGCCCAACGCGGCCAACACCCGGTAAGCGTTCATCCCCAGCAGGATCGCGGACCCCACTTCCCGCAGAACGGGGGCGCGCTCGACCAACACCCACGGCAAGCCGCGGCCGCCGCACGCGCGGGCCAGCGCGAGGCCGGCGATTCCCCCGCCGGCGATGGCCAGCGGGGCCGTTAACCAATCGGGCATGTGTCACCTTATGGCGGCCGAACGGCGGGTCCGGACATGATACGCCCCGTGGTTCCGCGCTCTGCTCAGAAGCGACTCGGAGAAATGCGGAAGTCGTCATGGAAACAACGAACGATTGTTCGGGCACGCTGACGAAGACCGGCTTCGAGAAGTGATTCGGGGGTTACGGCCCGCCGCCCGCCGGGGCCGGCGCTTCCGCGACGGCAACGCCGATGACCGGCTTGCCGGCCGGGTACGCGGCGGCGGGGCACCAGTGTTCGACCAGCATCCGCTTGCCCGCCGGGGTCCACCGCTCGACGCGGTCGTCCGCGAACGTGACCACGACTTCGTCGTTCTTGGTCGCCACCGTACCGCCGGCGGACCGCGCCGGCTCGACGACGGCGGCCGTGGCGTCCGGCTGAAACTCGCACGCCTCGACGACGCCGTTGGCGAACTCGACCCGCCACTTCCCGGCCGGCAGGGCGACGCGGGGCGGCAACCGCGGGGCGGCGACGGCCGCCGCGGCCAAGGCGAGGCCGACGGCGGCGGCCGTCAGTCGTCGTGAAAGTCGCATGGGGTTCTCCTTCGCCAAGAGGCCGGGACGACTCAGTCCGTCAGCCGAATCTTCACGGCCGGCACGGCCGCCTGCACGGCCGGCTCCGAAGCGAATGCGCCGTCGCACCGGAAGCCGTCGATTTGCTTGAGCCGGGGCAACTTCTTCATGGAGGCCAGCGCCTCGGGCGAGACGGTGACGGTCCGTAATTTCAACGTCTCCAGCGCCGGCAGACCTTCGAGCGCGGCGGCGTTCTCCTTGGTCAGCGCCACGTCCCACAGGAACAGGGTTTTGAGCTTCGGCAGGTTCGCCAGTTGCTTGAGGCCGTCGGCCGTCACGTCGTTGTTCCGCAGGTCCAGCGCTTCCAGGGTGGTCAGTTTGCCGACGTGCCCCAAGCCCGCGTCGGTGAGCGACTGCCCGCCGATCAGGCCCAGCTTGCGCAACTCCGGGAACGCGGCGAGTTGCCCGATGACGGCGTCCGGCACGGCGGACGTGCAGTGGAACATGATCTCGACCACCGGCCGCTTCGGGTGGGACGGATCGCGGGCGACTTTGCCGTCCCACTTCTTTTCGATGTCGCGCAGCAGCGCGTCCGGCTCGGCGGCGGGCGCCGGCCCCGGCGCGGCCGTCAAGGCGACGGCGGTGAGCCAAGTGAGTGTCCGCATGGCGAGTCTCCAAATGTGACACTGACATCATACCCGCAAAGCTCGGCGCTTGCTCAGAACACGCCGGGGATGAGCCGACGGCGGACCCGTTGGGCGTACTCGGCGTACCCCGGCAACTCGGCCCGGAGCATCCGGTCTTCGAGCAGCATGCGGCGGACGAACAGGGCCGCGAACCCGGCGACCGGCAGCACGGCCAGCCACGAGCCGAGGGCGGCGCCGCCGCTGAACATGGCGAAGAGCGTGGCCGCGTACCCGGGGTGCCGCACGAAGCGGTACGGGCCGCCCGAGATGACGTGGTGCCCGCGGTCGTCCTGCACGCGGACGGCGGACGAGTAAAAGCGGTTGACGCGCAAGGCCCAGAAGTTGACGGACAGGGCCGCCGCGTACCCGGCCACGCCGGCGACCTGGACTTCCCACGGGACGGGACTCCAGTGGAACCGGCCGGCATCCAAGCCGGCCACGACCCAGTGCGTGAGCAGGAAGAGCGCGCCGAGCGGCCGCGTGAGGCGGTCCCGGGTCTCCCCCGCCGGGGCCTGCCGCTCCCGTACCAGCCCGGGGTCGCCGAACGCGATCAGGGCGGCGTAGAGCGCGGCCATCACGCCGAGGACGGCCCACACGAACGGCAAATCCCACGTCCCGGCCGAGACGCCAATAATCACGCCGACGACGGCCGGGAAGGCGAGCGACCGGGCCAAGGCGGCCAGCTTCGACATCGTTAAGGCCCCCCGTGACCCGCAGTCACTCCTTCGACCGCCGAAATTCTCCTAAACCCAGTGACGCCTTGATCCGCCGCCACAGGCTCATCTGGGCGATCTGCCGGATCACGTCTTGGACCTGCGCGAATTGGACGAGCATGAGCCGCACGGCCGGCGGCTCCGAACCCGCGGCCTCCGCGATGCGCTGCTCGGCGACGGCGTCGATCAGGCCCGGGTCGCGGCGCTCGTCGTCGGTCATCTCGTTAATCATGCGCAGGACGCGGCCCAGCGCCGCCGCGGGGTCTTCCCCCTTGGGGACCAGCCCGGCCATGCCCGGCGTGCGGGCGATCATCTCCGTCGTCCCCACCTTGCGCAGGTGGACGAGCTGCGTCCGGAAGTCGTCCAGCGTAAAGTCGCGGGCCACGTTGGCGCCTCAACACGGGTCTGGAAATCGGCGGGCGGGGCGCCCCGGAATGCCGTTCTATGAACGTACACGGCCGGGCCGCCGGCCGCCAGCGGAATCCGCGGCGGGCGACACACGGCCCGCCGATTCCCACTTCCCTTTGCCGGCGGGCGGGCGATAATTGCCCTGCCCGGCCGCCGGGCGCCACGGGGGCGGCGATGACAGACTTGAACACGCAGTCGGATTCGTGGGCCGCGGAACTCGCCCGGCTGGCCCGGCTGACGGCCGCGCGGGCCGCGGACGGCGCGCGGGCCGACCAGGATCGGCGCTGGCGGGCCGGGGAGCGGCCGCTGGCCGAGGAGTACCTCGCCGCCCTCCCGGCCGTCGCGGCCGACCCGGAGCACACGCTGGCACTCGTGTCCGGCGAGGTGCTGGCGCGCGTCGCCCGCGGGGAGACCCCGGCCGAGGCCGAGTACCGGGCGCGCTTCCCCGCGTTGGCCGGCCGGCTGGCCGCCGAGTTCGCCCGGCACGCCGGCGCCCCCGCGGACACGGCCCCGCCGCCGGCGGCCGGGGCCGACGACGCCACGGTCAACGTCTCGGCGCTCCGGGCCGCCGCCGCCGACTTCTCCGTCGGCCAGCCCGGCGCCGCGGCCGTGTTCGGCCCGGCGCACGAGCCGGGCGACCTCGGGACGATGGGCCACTACCGCGTCTTACGGCTGCTCGGCCGCGGCGGCATGGGGGCCGTGTTCGAAGCCGAGGACACGCGGCTCGACCGGCCCGTCGCCCTCAAAGTGATGCTGCCGGACATCGCCCGCAACGCGACGGCCCACGCCCGCTTCCTGCGCGAGGCCAAGGCGGCGGCCAAGGTGAAGCACGACCACGTCGTCACCATTTACCAAGTCGATGAGCACCGGGGCGTGCCGTTCCTGGCCATGGAACTCCTCGACGGGTCGCCGCTGGACGCCTGGCTGAAGGCGAACAAGAATCCCCCGATGCGCGAGGTGTGCCGCATCGGCCGCGAGGCCGCCGAGGGGCTGGCGGCCGCCCACGCGCGCGGCCTCGTCCACCGCGACATCAAGCCGGCGAACTTGTGGGTGGAGGCGCCGGGCGGCCGCGTGAAGATTCTGGACTTCGGCCTCGCCCGGCCGACGAGGAGACGCACCTGACGGGCAGCGGCGCCGTCGTCGGCACGCCGGCGTACATGGCCCCGGAGCAGGGGCGCGGCCTGGCCGTGGACTTCCGGGCCGACCTGTTCAGCCTCGGGTGCGTGCTGTACCGCATGGCCGCCGGCCGGCCGCCGTTCACCGGGGCGAACGTGATGGCCGTGCTGACCTCACTGGCCGTCGACACGCCGCCGGTGGCCAGTTTGAACCCGGCCGTCCCGCCGGCCGTCGCCGCGTTGATCGACCTGTTGCTGGCGAAAGACCCGGCCCGCCGGCCCGCGTCGGCGTCGGCCGTGGCCGCGGCCCTGCGGCGCACGGAAATGGCGCTGGAGTACGACGAAGTCCCGCGGGCCGCCCCGGTGGCGGCGCCGCGGGCGGCCGACCCGTGGGAGGGCATCGACGTGACCGAGGCCGACGGCCCCTCGGCGGCGACGGCGCTCCCGGAAATCATGCCCGCCCGGCCCCCCGAACCAACGGCGCCTAAGCCGCCGCGACCGCCGCAAAAAGCCCGGCCGGTGAAGTGGGTGGCCGCCGCCGCTTGGGCCGCGCTCGCCTTGGTGTCGGTCGGCATCACGGTCGCGGCCGTCCGCCACTTCCGCCCGCCGCCGCCCGCGGTCGAAATCGGCGACGGCGACGGCGGGAAGCCGATCGACCCGCCGCCGAAAAAGACGCCGGTCCCGCCGCCGCCGGCGATGCTCGTGGTCGTCCCGCCGCTGGACGACGGCGCCAACGCCCTCGACGCCCTGGACGCGGCCACGATCCCGGCGGCCGAGCGGTTCCCGTGGCAGCCGGCGGAACTGGTCGCCGTCGTCGGCACGCAAAAAATGCGGCACTGGGGCGCCGTCCAACGCCTTGTGTACAGCGCCGACGGCGCCCTCGTCGCCTCGCGCGCGCCGGACGGCGTCCGCGTGTGGGACGCGAAGACGATGGCCGAAAAACACCACATCCGCCCGCGCCACCCGGCCGTCCACGCCCCGGAGACCCTGAGTTTCCACCCCGACGGCAAGCGGCTGTTCCTGTACGACGACGAGACGGCGATCATCGACATTTCCGGGCCGGCGCCGAAAGAGGTCGGCCGCCTTCCGGGGTACGTCTCGGCCCAGCCGGTCACGCCGGACGGCCAACACCTCGTCGTCGTCAGCAACCGCGTCGTCCCGCAGCGGTACGAGGTGTGGGACATTTCCGGGCCGGCGCCGGCGAAACTCCGCATCGCGGCGGGCGTGACGGCGGCGAAATTTTACGCCGTCGTCGCCGCCGGCCTCGTCCTCGACGTGACGCCGGCCGCGGACGGCAAGCCGGCCGCCGCCCGGCTGATCGCCGTCGCCGGCCCCGCCGGGAAAGTCCTCGCGGAATTGCCCCTCGACGGCCCCGAGTTCGCCGTCAGCCCGGACGGCAAACGGTTCGCCGCCGCGCCGGCCAAGGGGAAAACGGTCCGCGTCTTTGACCTCGCCGGCGGCGCGTTCACCGAGGCCGGCACGTTCACCGACCCGGCCGTCGGCGCCCCCGCGGACCTGCGCCAATTCGTGCCCGGCACGGCCGAGCTGTTCTACTCGTGGAACGGCGGCAACGGCGTCCGGGACGTGGCGACCGGGACGACGCGCCCCTTGCCGGGCGCCGGGCCGGCCTACCACCCGATCGCGGTCGCCCCCGGCGGCCGGGCGTTCGTCCAGCAGGACGGCCACTCGCCCGAGCGGCTGAACGCCTTCGACCTGTCGGCCGACGGGACGGCCGCCGCCGTGCGCGTCGAGTCGGGGCCGGTCATCGCCGCCGTGCCGGCCGCGGCGGCGGGCCGCTTCATGACGTGGGAAGCGGAACTGCCGCCGAAGCGCTGGGCCTTGGACGGCCCGGAGCCGCGACCTCTAATCATCACGCAGGCCGCGCCCAACCGCGGCGCGACCGTGCTGCCGGACGGCCGCGTCGTCGCCGGCAAGGCCGGGGCCGGCGCCACGCTCTGCATCCTGGACCCGGCGAAGGGGGGCGCGGCGGCGCCGACGGTCGAATTCCCCGGCGAGTTCGTCGGCCTGCAGGCCCTCACCGCGTCGCGGGCCGGCCGGTGGCTGGCCGTGTCGCGGCTCACCAGCCCCGTCGTCAAGCTGTTCGACCTGACCGTCTCCCCGCCGCGGTTCGCCGGCGACCTCGTCACCGGCTCCGCCCCCAACGTCCACGCCCACGTCGTCTTCTCGCCGGGCGAGCAATTCGTGACGGCGATTCGCGGGGCCGGCGACGTGGCCGTGTGGGACCTGCGCGGCCCGAAGCCGCGCGAGGCGCTCCCCCTCGGCAAGGCGACGGCCGCGGCGTTCGCCCCCGACGCGCCGACGTTCGCCGCCGGGTACGCCGACGGCACGGTGAAGCTCTTCGACTACGCGGCCGGTGCCTTCAAGGAGGCGGCGGTGATGAAGCCGTTCGCCCGCCCCGTGGCCGGGGCCGTCCTGCTGCCCGGCGGCAAGACCCTGCTGGCGGGCGACGACGCCGGGCGCGTCAAGTTCGTCCGCGTGCCGACCGGCGAGGTCGAAAAGGAGTGGCTCTGGCCGGGGCCGGCCGTGCTGTCGCTGGCCGCCGACGGCCGCCACGTCTTCACCCAGAATTCCAACGGCACCGGCTACGTGCTGCGGCTGGCCGCCGCGCCGAAGGCCGTCGCCTCCCCGCTGGACGCGCTCGACCCGGCGGCGATTCCCGCGGCGGAGCGCGTCCCCGAACTGCCGGCCGACGCCGTCGCCGTCCTCGGCCGCCACGCCGGCCGGCATTGGGGCGGCATCGAGGCCATCGCGTGTACGCCGGACGGGAAATTCGTCGCCACCGCCGGCACCGACGGGACGGCCCGCCTGTTCGACGCGGTCGCCGGCAAAGAAGTCGCCGTCGCGCCGATCCCGCGGTCCGGGTTCGTCCGCTTGGCCGTCTCGGCGGACGGCCGCACCCTCGCCGCCGCCGGGCCGGCCGGGGCGACGGTCTGGGCCGTCGCCGCCGGCCTGACATTGAGGCACGACATCCCCGGCGCGGCCTACGGCGTCGGCCTCTCCGCCGACGGCAACCGCATCGTGTTGGTGAACGCCGACAAGACGGCCCGCGTGCTGGACCTGTCCGGCCCGCGGGCGAAGGTCATCGTCGACGCGGTGGCCGGCCACGCGGGGGACCGGCCCGCGCCCGTATTCGTCCGCGGCGACACGCAGTTCGCCACGACCGGCGCCGACAAGACGGTCCGCGTCTGGGACGCGGCGACCGGGGCGGCCGTCCACGCGTTCGGCCCGTTCGCCAAGGCCGGCGGCCTGCACCGCCTCGCGGACGGCCAGGCGCTGGCGTTCGCCGATTCGGCCGGCGCCGTCCGCGTCTGGGACCTGAGCGCCGCGGAGCCGCGCGAGTCCGCGGTCACACTCAAGACGGGCGGCGCCGTCCTCTGGGTCAGCGTCGCCGCCGCCGGCGGCAAGATCGCGTGCGGCTTGGACGACCGCGTGCAGGTGTGGAACCTGGCCGCCCCCGGCGACGCGCCGGCCGCCGTCCTGAACGACGTGTCCGGCGGCCGCGTCGCCCTGTCGGCCGACGGCAAGACGCTGTTCCTGACCAACAACGCCAACACCGCCGCCGAGGTCGTGGACCTGACGGCGCCGGCGCCGGCGCGCCGGCCCGTCGTCGCCGGGTCGGCGCTGAACTGGGGGTTCGTCCCCACGCCGGGCGGCCGCGTCATCGGCCGCCGGACCACGCCCGAGGGGGACGCCGGCGTGTGGCACGCCTTGGCCGGCCCCGCCTTCGCCGCCCCCGCGCCCGACACGCGGCTGCCGCGCGGCGGCCCGGCGTTCGTCTCGGGCGACCCGGCGGCCCTGTACATGGCGGTGAACGGCGAGTTGGCGCAGTACGACTTGTCGAAGCCGCCGGCCGACCCGCCGGTGCGGCGCGCGACGCTCCCCGCCCCGATGACGGCCGTCCACGGCTCGGCCGACGGCTCGGCGGTCGTCGTCCTCACCGCCGCCGGCGACGCGCGCACGGCCGTCGTGTTCCGGCCGGACGGGGCCGGCTTCAAGGAAGTGGCGCGCGTCGAGAAGTTGCCGGCCGTCATGGCGCAAGTCCGGCTGTCGGCCGACGGCAAAGCCCTGTACCTGCGGGACGGCGCGCCGACGGGCGCGCTGCGGAAGTGGGACGTGGCCGGCCCGGCCGCCGCCGAAGCGCCAATGCCGCGCGACCTCGGCGCCGTCGCCGAGTGGGACACGTCCGCCGACGGCCGGACCCTCGTCGCCCTGACGCGCCAAGGCTTCGCCGTCTGGGACATCGCCGGCCCGGCCCCGCGGCCGCTCGGCCGCGGGGACGACATGCGCCTCAGCAGCCACGGCGTCGTGGCCGTCAGCCCGGACGGCCGCCGCGTCGTCGTCGGCGGCCACGACGGCACGACGGCGGCCCGGCGCCTCTACTACCGCCTGTACGACGTGGCCACGATGACGCCGCGCCGCGAGTGGGTCTTCCCGAACAACCTCGACCAAATCCACTTCACCCCCGACGGCCGCCACCTGCTGACCGCCAACAGCAACGGCACCGGCTACGTGCTGCGGCTTCAGCGCGGGCCGGCGAAGCCGTGAGGGGGCAACAGATTCGTGCCCGCCGTCGCCCGGGTCGCCGCGTGCCGGACTTCGCCGCCGTCTTCCTCGCCAAGGTCGGGGCCCGCGTCGCCGAGCGGCTTGCGGCTCAAAGCGGGGACGCCCGGCCGGCCGAGCCGGATCTGCCCGGGGTCCGGAAACAGACGGCGAACGTCGCCGACGCGATCGCCGAGACGGGCAAAAGCTGAAAGCCCTCCAGGCCCGGGACCGGGGTCTGGCGGCCCGGCTGAGTCGCATGACCCGGGAGACGGCCGCCGACAGCGCCTTCCCGACGACGGCCGACGTGTGCCGGCGGGCCGCCGAGGCGGTGGCCGGGGCCGACGCCGACCCGGCGGACCTCGGCCGGGTGATGAGGCCGTCGGTCCCGCACCTGCGCATTGTCCCGGTCCATCTGTCCGACGGCGGGGGCCGCGTCGTCCGGGCCGTGTTGACCGTCGCCCTGACCTCGGTGGTCTCCGCCGACGACTTGGGGATGAGGTCCAGGCGGTCCTTCGGACTGAATGGCCCAATGACCAGTGCGGAAAAAACTCGGTTCGCCGGCCTCCCGCGGGGGACAGGTCACAGACCGCTTAAAAGCGGGACTCCAACACGACCGCCTGACGGCGGTGATTTTCGGTTTGCCCGTCCGCCACCCGCCCAATCATCGCCGCGTCCCGCCGCATCATCCGCGAAGTCGCACCCCGGGCCGCGGCGCAAGTGGGGCACGCGGTCACGGCGCGTCTCCGCGCAGGACGTGGTAGCCGCGCTTCTCTTCCCACGTCGCGTCCGGGAAGGTCTCGGCCATCACGGGGGCGACGTGGTTAATCATCTTGGTGACGATGAACATGCGGCCGCCCGGCTTCAGCAGCGGCAGAGACTTCTCGATGAACATTTGCGCGATCCACGAGTTCGCGTAGTACGGCGGGTTGGCGAGGATCACGTCGAACGTGGCGGGCGGCAACCCGTCCAGGCTGACGGCCGCGTGGCAGGCGAAGTCGGTCACGCCGTTGGCGGTCGCGTTCTCCGCGCTGAGGGCCAAGGCCCGGACGTTGCTGTCCACGAAGGTGACGTGCCCGCCGGGGCCGGCCCGGTCCATCGCCAGAATGCCGACGGAGCCGACGCCGCACCCCAAGTCCAACACGCGGTCATTCGGCCGGATCTCGGCGGCTTCGAGCAGCGCCCGCGCCCCCTTGTCCAACTCGCCGTACCCGAACACGCCGGGCCGGCAGATGAACGTGTGCGCCGGGCCGTCCAAGACCTTCGCCCGGTACGTCACCTCGTGCCGACGCTTGGGCTTGTCCCCGTCTTGGGCGCTCCAGAACACGCTGCCGAGCTTGCTGGCCGGCATCTCGCTGCACTTGCCGAACAGCTTCTTGTGGGCCTTCGGCAACAACTGGTCCTTCTTGTATTCCGAGAGGGAGACGAACAGCCCCTTGGGGGCCAAGGCGTGGGACGCCTGCTCCATCAGGTCCAACTTGTACTCGCGTTCGCCGTGGGCCGACACCGGGAACAGCACGGTCTGGAACCGGGCCGGCAAGTCCCACACGTCCGGCTTCAACTCGACCGTCGCGGCCGACGCGCGTTCCTCCAGCATTTTCCGCAACTTCTCGGCTTGGTGCATGTCGGTCTGGTAGCAGACGGTCTCGGCGTCCCCGAGGGCGACGCACAGTTCGGCGGCCTGGGCCGGCGACCCCATGAGGACGAGAACCGGCGGCTTCACCCGGTCGCGGACGGATTCGAGCAAGGCGGGAAGATTAAACATCGGGCTTATCTTATCGGAGAACGGCCCCCGGGCGCAAGAGTCGCAACGGGATCGCGAAACCCTAAACTGACCCGTGATCCGTCCGCACGAAAAAGGGTTTTACTCATGGCTCCGCTTTCGGTTCTCTTCGGCGTCCTGCTCACGGCCGTCGGCCTGATCGGCTACCTCGCCCCGACGACCTTCGGCGAAGTCGGCGAGAAGGGCACGTCCCCCACCGCGTTGATTCCTGTCGGCTTCGGCGCCGTCTTGATCCTGTGCGGGCTGATCGTCATGGCGAAGGCCGGCCTGCGGAAGCACGTCATGCACGTCGCCGCGCTGGTGGGGTTGCTCGGGGCCGTCGGCGGCGTCATGCCGTTGATGCGGAACAACATGGACTTTGGCAAGTCGGGCACGGTGGCCGGGGCGCTGATGATCGGCCTGTGCGTGGTGTTCGTCGCCCTGTGCGTGAACTCGTTCATTCAGGCGCGGAAGCGGCGCACGGCCGGGAACGCGATGTGACGGCCTAACGCAGCGCCGCGGCGGGGGAACGTCTCCCGCCTTTTGATTGCCATTTTAATTGTCTGGACAACTATTCGTTGAACGGATATAAATAGACACATGACCACGCCCGCCCCGACCCACGGCCTGCGGTTCGACTCCCCGGAGCAGGAGGCGTTCCTGAACCTGTGGCGGACGTACGACCGCCTGCGGGCGCTGGAGGACGAGCTGTTCGGCCGGTTCGACCTGACGCCGCAGCAGTACAACGCGCTGCGGCTGCTGCGGGCCAAGCACCCGGACCCGGTGCCGACGCTCACGGTCGCCGAAAGTCTGGTGTCCCGCGCCCCGGACATCACCCGTATGATCGACAAGTTGGAACTGCGCGGGCTGATCGCCCGCACCCGCACGCCGGAAGACCGCCGGGCCGTGCTAGTCGGCATCACGCCCGCCGGCATCCGCCTATTGGACGAGATGGCCGCCCCGCTGCGGGACTGCCATCGCCGGCAACTCGGGCACCTGAGCCGGGGCGATTTGAAGAAGCTGGTGCAATTGCTGGCAGTGGTGCGCGAGCCGCACGAAGAAGACGGAAGCCCGTGGAAATAAAATCCCGGGGTTCGCCGAGCCTCACCCGCGGGCTACACTCCGGCGCCCCGCCGGGGCTGAAAACCACTCACAAGGTATTAGCCC
>JAYTTY010000472.1:0-17413 GCA_043744795.1 Zavarzinella sp.
GCCCCGCGAAAAGTCTGGCCGCCCGCCCGGGTGGCCGACGCCGTGGGGGGAAGGTCAATCTTTTCGCGGAGCGAAAAGCGACGATGCCCCGCCACGGGCGCCCTTGGGGCCGCTGACGACGCGACCGCCCACTTTTGAGTTGTGTGCGTTGGTCGCTAGACCCCGGGTGTTGCGCTGTTTCCAATCACCCGGCGGCTGACGCCACTCGGCTCACGAAAACACCGCCGCAATCGAACGGCCGCCAAATCGTGATTCGGCTCCCTCATTCAACCATATCGTGGATGCCTTTATTGATGTTAACAAGTTCGGGAGGCACCCTGTTGCAGACTGGACCATTGTCGGTGGGACCGGCGTCCCGCCGGTTTTCCGTAACAATGCGACCGGCGGGACGCCGGTCCCACCGTTACAACGTCCCACCGTTACAACGGTGACGACCCGGCGAAGCTCCGCGTCAGCAAGCGTGGGAGGACGGAACGGAGTGAGGTCCGACAATAGATCATCCATCAACACATTCAACATTGTGAATGGTTGTGCGTGGGTTCAGGTTGTCCGACGGGAGACACTACGATCCCTTTCGGGCCTGTCAAAGAATCGGGGGAGAATTCCCGATAAACAGGGCAAGGTCGTCAAGGTCGTCAAGGTCGTCATCGCTCACAAATGACGACCTTGACGACCTTGGCGGCCTTGGCCCGGTTTGCCCGCCCTCGCCCCGCCGGATACGATTGAAGGATCACCCCCGACCGGGAAGGGCAGACCGATGACGCCGTTGGAATGGCTGGCGAAGAACCACGAGGGCATCGTCCGGGGCTTGGCCGACCTGGTCGCCATCCCCAGCATCAGCACGGACGGGGAACACGGCCACGAAATTGAGCGCACCGCGAACGCCGTCTGCCAGCAGATGCGCGAGGCCGGGTTGCAGAACGTCGAAGTCCTCAAGGTCGGCGGGTCGCTCCCCTACGCCTACGGCGAGTGGTGCGACGCCCCCGGCAAGCCGACGGTGTTCCTGTACGCCCACCACGACGTGCAGCCGATCAACTATCTGGAACAGTGGCTCAGCGACCCGTGGCACCTCACCCGGCGCGACGGCCGCCTGTTCGCGCGCGGGGCCGCCGACGACAAGGGGGCCATCAGCGCCCAACTGGCCGCCGTCGCCGCGTACTTGAAGACCGAGGGGACGCTGCCGGTCAACATCAAGATGCTGATTGAAGGCGAGGAGGAAGTCGGCTCGAAAAACCTGATGGCCTTCTTCGACCGCTACAAGGCCAAGCTCAAGTCCGACGTGATCGTGGTGTGCGACACCGAGAACATCGAGATCGGCCTCCCCTGCATCACCTACTCGCTGCGCGGCATCGTGTCGGCGTCGGTCGAAGTCAAGAGCGCGGAACTCCCCGTCCACAGCGGCATGGCCGGCGGCGCGTTGCCGGACGCGGCGATTGCCCTCAACGTCGTCCTGAGCCGCCTGTTCTGGGACAACGGCCCGCTGCCGATCCCCGGCTACTACGACGAAGTGCGGCCGTTGACCGACGCGGAAAAGGCGGCGATGCAGAAGCTGCCCGGCGACGAGGCCAAGTGGCGCAAAGACTGCGCGATCCTGCCGCAAGCCCGGATGACAATGGAAGCGGGCATGACCCCCTACGAGCAAACGTGGCGGCGGCCGGCGGTCACGGTGATCGCCCAAGAGGCCAGCACGATCAAGGGGGCGTCGAACCAAGTGTTGCCGACGGCGAAGGCCATTGTGAGTTGCCGCATCGTCCCCGACCAGCGGCCGGGACACGTGTTCGAGAACTTGAAGAAGCACCTCACCAAAGACCCGCCGTGGGGCGTGCAGGTGACGGTGACGGAACTCGGCAAACCGGTCGAGTGGTGGATGACCGACCCGAACGGCCCCGCGTTCGAGGCCGCCCTGACGGCCCTGCGCAAAGGCTTCGGCAAAGACCCGGTCGCCATCGGCTGCGGCGGCACCATCGGCTTCGTCGGCCCGCTCTCCGAATTGTTCGACAACGCCCCGGCCCTGCTCCTCGGCATCGAAGACCCGGCCAGCAACGCCCACGCCCCGAACGAGAGCCTGCATGAGGGCGACTGGAAGAAGCTGATGGCCTCGCTGGTCCACTTGTTCGAGAACTTGGGCAACGTGCCGGGCGGGAAGGTGAAGTAAAACCAAAGCAAAACCATTTTTCACCGCCAAGACGCCAAGACGCCAAGAAAGCAAAAGAAAATGATTTATCTTTGTTTTCTTGGCGTCTTGGCGTCTTGGCGTCTTGGCGGTGAAAAATGGTTTTGGAATTTACGAAGCCGTGGCCAGCCACTTCGCCAAGGCGTCCGTCCCCTCGTCCAACTCGCTGTCCGCACTCGCGTAGGACATGCGGGCGAAGCCCTCGGCCCCGAAGGCGGCGCCGGGGACGAGGTTCACGTGGGCGTTCTCCAAGCAGACCTTGGTGAACGAGAACGAGTCCGTGATCTTCACGCCGGAGAGCGTCTTGCCGAAGTACGCGGACACGTCGAAGAACACGTAGAAGGCCCCTTCCGTCTTCGGGAAGGTGATGCCGGGAATCTTCCCCAGCTTCGCGTACACCAAGTTTCGCCGGACTTCAAACTGCTTCCGCATGTCGGCGACGCACTCCTGCGGGCCGTCGAGGGCGGCGAGGAGGGCGTACTGGCTCACGCTGGACGGGCAGCTCGTCTGCTGGCTCTGCACGTTGCCCATCGCGTCCACGAGCGGCTTGGGGGCGATGGCCCAGCCCATGCGCCAGCCGGTCATCGCGTAGCTCTTGCTCGCCCCGCTGATCGTGATCGTCCGTTCCTTCAACTCGGGCTTGATGGCCGCGAAGCACGTCGGCTTCGCGGTCCCGTAGGTCAACTGTTCGTAAATCTCGTCGCTGAGGATGTTGGCCTCGCTGCCCAACATCACGTCGGCCAAGGCCGACAGTTCTTCGCGCGTGTAGACGGTGCCGGTCGGGTTGTTCGGGGAGTTAATCATCAACAACTTCGTCTTGTCCGTGATCGCCGCCTTCAACTGCGCGGGGGATATCTTGAACCCGGAGGCGGCCGTCGTCGGCACGATCACGGGGACGGCTCCCGTCATGGCCACGAGGTCGCTATAACTCACCCAGTACGGGGCCGGGATGATGACCTCGTCCCCGGGGTTCAGCGTCGCGGACAGCGTGTTGTGGATGGAGTGCTTGGCCCCGTTGGACACGATGACCATGTCCGGGGTAATGTCGAAGTGGTGGTACCGCTTGTACCACCGGCAGATCGCGGCCTTGAGTTCCGGGATGCCGTTGACCGGCGTGTAGTGCGTGTGCCCGGCGGCCATCGCCTTGTCGGCGGCCGCGCAGATGTGCGGCGGGGTCGGGAAGTCCGGCTCGCCGACGCTGAAGTCGTAGACGCGGACGCCGGCGGCCTTCATCTGTTTCGCCTTGGCGCCGGCGGCCAGAGTGGCGGACGGTTGGACGGACGCGGCCAGCTTCGAGATGCGGATCATGGACTGCACGGCTCCAGACGGTCAGGGCGGGCGACAGTTTCTCATCGTATGACGGCCGCCCCGCCGGAGAAGGTTCGCCCATGCGCGTCGCCCAGTTCGTCCACCGCTACCCGCCGGCCGTCGGCGGCGCGGAGGCGTGGGCAGAGCGCCTGAGCCGGGGCCTGGCGGCCCGCGGGGACGCCGTGACCGTGTGGACGACGACGGCCATCGACTTGGAAGCCATGTGGCGAAGAGGCTTCCGCGAATACCCCCTCGAAGAGACGGTCGAAGACGGCGTCGTCGTGCGGCGCTACCGCCTGTCGATGCGCTTCCCCGGTCGGAAGTTTCTTCTCAAAGCCGCCACGCTGATCCCGCACCGGCCCACGCAACTGCGGATGATCCCGAGTTCGCCGCAGTCCCGCCGCATGTGGCGGGCCGCCAACGACGCCGCGGAAGACGTGGACATCGTCCACGCCTGCGCCTTCCCTTACGGCGGCATCCTCGCCTCGGCGTGGGCACTCGCCCGCCGGTTACGAAAGCCGCTGGTCGTGACGCCCTTCCTGCACCTCGGCGACCCGGACAACCGCGAAGACCGGATGCGGCGGGCGTACACCATCCCGCCGCTGCGCTGGCTGCTGCAGCAAGCCGACCATGTCCTGGTGCAGACGCCGACCGAACACCGAGCCGTGATCGGCCTCGGCGTGCCGGGGAACCGCATCACCATCCAAGGTCTCGGCGTCGCCACGGCCGACTGCACCGGCGGCGACCGGGCGAAAGCCCGCACCAAATGGGACATCCCTCAAACGGCGTTCGTGGTCGGGCACCTGGCCAACCAAAGCGTCGAAAAGGGGACCGTGGACTTGTTGACGGCGTTCCAGAAACTCGCCCCCGGCCGGCCGGACATGCACCTGCTGCTCGCCGGGTCGCGAATGCCGAACTTCTTGGCCGTGGAGCGCACCCGCCCGGCGACCCCGCAGGTTCATCAACTCGGGCCGGTCAGCGCCGCGGAGAAGCGAGACTTCTTCGCGGCGTGCGACGTGTTCTGCATGCCGTCCCGCAGCGACTCGTTCGGGCTGGTGTTCTTGGAAGCGTGGGCGAACCGCCTGCCCGTTATCGGCTACCGGGCCGGCGGCGTCGCCGACTTAATCCGGCACCGCGAGGACGGCCTGCTCGTTGATTGCGGCAACGTGGACCAACTCAGCGGGGCGCTGATCGACGTGATGACCCACCCCGAGCGGCGGGCTAAATGGGGCGAGACCGGCCACGCCCGGTTGGAACCCGAGTTCCAATGGGGCGACAAGATTGACGTGGTGCGGGGCGTGTTTCAGGCATTGGTTTCGCGGGCCGACAAGCGGTGAGCGGCGTAGGCCGGGCGACCCGGGATCCGCTTCGCCGGCCGGCGGGCCGAGATCACCTGGAGGGCCAAGGCGTGGCACTGCGGGCAGGCCACGGATTCGAGCGACTGACCCTCGAAGTGGCCGACCCGGCTTTGCAGCGGGTACTTCCATTGGCAGTGGGCGCAGACGAGTTGCGAACAGTCCATTGTTCTCTCAAAAGTTTTCCGCTTAATGCCGCTCGCCGCCGCGAGTCGCAGGCTCCGGGAAGCCGCGGTAGCCGCGGCACACGCAGATGTCCCACTGGGCGATCACCCGGCCCGCCTCGGTGTACTCCACGCGCACCGGCGGGTCGATTCGGTCGAACCCGTCGAGGAGGACTTGGCCGCAGCCGATGCCGCCGACGCACACGAACGTCTTGCCGCGAAATTCTTGCGCGTCGGCCACCGGGTTCGGCCGCCACCAGTCGTACTGGCTGTGCCGGTCGGGCGGCGTCACCGCCATTCCGAGGGAATATGCCGTCGGGTTCCCTTCCCCGTAAATCCCCAAGATCCCCGGCACGTCCCACCGCAACCCCGCCAGAACCGGGTCATCTTGCCCCTCTTCGCGCACGTGCCGGCGGACGAGATCGACTTGGGCCGACAAGTACCGATAGCCCTTCATCTTGGTGGTCGGGTCGTATTTGCGGATCACGGGCGGCTTGTCCGGCGAATCGGGTTCCACGAAGTCCGAGACGACGCGGGCGAAGGGTCTGGAGTCGTAAATCATCGCGGACCCGAGGATTCCGAGCGCGAGGAAGAACACGAGTGTCACGCGCCAAGCGACCCGCACGCGCCCCACTTGCGTCGGCAGTCGGCGCCGTAGGAAATCGATGGCGAGAACCAAGCCGGAGACGTACGCCCCGGCCGGCCAGTTGATTTGGATGGGCGTCTTAAAACTCAGCGCGAAGAAGAGGGCGACGGTCGGGACGGCCATCCACCAGAGAAAAATGATTCGCTCGTCACCCGTGCGGCCGGGCCGGGCCGCCCACGCCGCCATCACGCCGATGACGAGCCAGTAGCCGTTCAAAACGACGGCTTGGCCGCCGGCGTAAATCATGGGGCCGGCCCAGCGGACGCCGCCGGCCTGGTCGCCACTGACACCCGCCTGCCCGGCGACGTGCCGAAACGTAACCCAATCGTGGGCGTAATTCCAAATGAGGATGGGCGCCGCGCTCGTCGCGGCGGCGAGGACCATCACCGCGAAGCGCGACGAGACGATCAGCCGCCGCCGCTCCGGGTCCGCCAACAGGAACAAGCCGAAGGACGCCAACCACACCGCCATCGTGTACTTGGCCAAAATCCCCACGGAGACGACAAGGCCGGTCAGGAGCCATTTGCCGTGGCCCTTGGACCGGACGGCGTCGTACCCGAACACCGTCGCCCACACCCAGCACGTCAAGTACGGGGCGTCGATTGTCATGAGCAAAGAAAAAGCCGTGACGGCCGGGAAGGAAACGGTCAACAGGACGCACCAAAAGGCGTCCTTCTCCGAGCCGAGCGTCCGGCGGGCGAGGCAGAAAATACCCCACGCGAACAGGCCGCCGCAGAGGATCGCCGGCACGCGGACCGCGGCCGTGAGGGAGCCATTCAGGGCGATCGAAAGGCCGCCGAACAGTTCCACGCCCCCTCTGATCAGCCACGCGACCAGCGGCCCCTTGCTGTAATAGCTCCAGTCGAGATGACGGGACCAGTCCCAGTAATGCGCCTCGTCCGGCGCGAGGTCGAACGGGCACCACAGGAACATGTACACCAAGCGGAAGGCCGTCGCCAAAGTGATGACGGCCAAGGCCCACGCCGTGAAGTTCCGCGGCGCGGCCGGCTGGTCGGGAGGGGAGGACGGGCCAGAAACGGACATCGAGCCGAACTCCGGGGGGAACGAACGCTCGTTTTCGTCCAAACCGGCGGATCGGTCAAGCCCGGAAGTTTGGGAAGGCTATTCGGCCGTCAGGTCGCCGAGGAGCTTGCCCAGCACTTCGTACGTCAGCGTGAACGAGACCGGCTCACGCTTGTTGGTCGTCGAATCGTATTGGGTGCGGTGAAACGCGATGTCCGAATCGCCGGTCATGGCGATGTCGTAATACTGCCGCGTCGGGCCGGTCACCGTCGGCTCACTCGACCGCAATTGTGCAATTTGCCGAGGGTCGTCCACTTCCACCAAGACGACGGATTCCAGCAGCCCGGTTAGCCGCTTGGCGACGGCCGCCGCGCGGGCGGGCAACGGTTGAGCCGCGTGGCCGGCCGTGCGGGACAGTCGTAGTTCGCGGAAGCGCCCGCCGATGCCGTCCAAGCTGTCGGCGGCGGCGGCCAAGGCCCACGTGGAATTGCCGGCCGCGAAGGTCAGAGAGCCGTTGTTGGCTTTCAGTTCGGCCCCGTCAGCGAGTCTTTGGTGAAGGTTTGCGGCTGTCATCGGTTTCTCCGATTGTTTGTGCGGTGTGGTCCGTGCCGTCGAAGCTCAAAAGGGTCGGCTTGTCGTCGACAACCGTTTCGATGTGGACCGGGCGGCTCCACATCTTTTGAAGATGGACCAGCGTGTCTTGCGCGTGGTTCAGCTTCAAGTCAATGCCGTTGTGCCCGTGCTTTAATAATAACTCGCCGCGGTTGCGGTGGTTGCCGTTGAGGACGTAAATGAACGGTTTTCCGAAATTCGTCAGGCTGAACAGCAGCCGTTGCTTCACTAACTGAAACTCGCGAGACTCGATGACGTACTGCCCCTGCTGGTTCTGGTAGTTGAACGAGAACAGCTTGTGCCGGACGCAAAACTCGGGCGTCAGGAACGTGTCGATGAAGGTGATGTCGTTGTGGACCCGGCGGACCTCGAAAATCTTCTCGCGGCCCAGGCCCAGCTTCTTGTCCCACGCCCGGCGGGCGTCGAGGTTGTCGCAGTCCGCGTACTCCGGGCCGAACTGGCCGCGGTTCCAACGTTCTTCCACGTCCCGCAGCAACTCGATGCCCACCTTGTACGGGTTCAGCCGCTTGCCGCTGGTGGCCATCGTCCCGGAGTGGTGGTCGGCGTAGTCCACCATCTCGGACGGGAGCAGCGCCTTCTGCGTCATGATCGTGCTGTGCCAAAAGCTGGCCCAGCCCTCGTTCAGAATCTTCGTCTGGGCCTGCGGGTAAAAGTAGTACGCCTCGTCGCGGATGATGGAGAGGATGTCCCGCTGCCACGCCTTGAGGGGGGCGTGTTCGACCATGAACAGCAGCACGTCCTTCTCCGGGTGTTCCGGGAAGCCGCGGTCCGGCCGGCTCTCGCGCTGCTTGTGGGCGGCCTCTTCCTCCTGCCGCATGCGTTCCGGCGGGTTGATGTAGTCCTCCATGTACTCTTTGCTGCGGAAGCGGTTGGCGTGTTCCTCCTCGCCCGTCTCGCCCTCTTTAAAGTCGTACCGGGAGTGTTCGCCACGCCGCTTGATGGCGACCGAGTGAATGTCGATCAGGTCGTCCACGGACATGCAGCGGTCCAGAAACGTCTCGACCTCGTCCTCGCCGAACCGCTCCGCGTACCCGCGGATGCGGGCCCCGTGGTTGGCGATCTCGTCCATCATCTTGCGGGTAGTGTGAGTAAAATAAGCGTTGTTCTTGAAGAAGTCGCAATGTCCATAAACGTGGGCCATCACCAACTTCTGGTCGACCGTGTGGTTGCTGCGCATCAGGTAGGCGTAGCACGGGTCGTTGTTGATGACCATTTCGTAAATCTTCGACAGGCCGTACTCGTACCCCTTCTTGAGTTCCTCGTAGGCCATGCCGAACGACCAGTGCGGGTAGCGCGTCGGGAAGCCGCCGTAGGCGGCGATCTCGTTCAGGTCGTCCGCGTCCACCACCTCGAAGATCGTCTCGTAGAAGTCCAGCCCGTACTCGCGGGCGTACCCCTCGATCTCGTCCTTGAGGACGCGCAGGTGGCCCGGCAGGTTGGTGTGGTAAAAGGTGTTCATGAGTCCGTCCCTAACGGCGAAGCAGCAACAAGGTGAGGTTGGCGACGAACGTCAGCACGGCCGCCAACATGACTCCGTAGACCGTCCAACGCCTCCTGTCCGATTCGTCCCACCGCTTTTCCCAGTCCTTCACGGTGGATTTAAGTACCGCCGTCTCGACCAACGCCTCCATCAATTTTTCACGCACAGCGTCGTCCGCGGCCCGGAGCCGGGCCGCCTCTTCAACGAGATTCTCGACTTCCTTTTCGGTAACCGCACCGGAAATGCGCATCACATTGACCGTTTCCGACAGCGTAACGAATTCTGTCTTGGTGGGCAGACTCATTGCTCATTCCCCGCCGCTGCGCAGAGTTTCGAGCAGTCCCGTGATTTTCGTCTTCGCCCGTGCCCGCAATAATTCTCCCCAAAGTCGGTTCAGTTTCGATTCAAGCAGTCTTGGATTGTCAAATTCCTCCGGAAACAATCGGGTACGCGTCATGTCAGTCGAATCAGTCAGGTCGAGCAAGACGACGCCGTTGGTCGCCGCATCCGGCAGGAAGTCCCACGACGCCCGAATCGGGAAATCGCCTTCCTCGGTGACTTGGTCCAAGAGGCGCGTCGCCTGCTCCGCCTTTCGGGAAAGGCGTTCGTTGCCCCGCAAGGCGGCGGATTGTTCACTCGTCAAGAACATGGTCGCACTCCAATATTGATTACCGCCCCGTGCTCAAGAACTCCTTGATCGACCCCAAGATGGCGTCCCGGTCGGGGATCTTGCTCACGACGATCTTCTCTTGGGCGGCGGCCAACTCGGCGATGTGCTCGAAGAACTCGCCGCTGCCGTAGGGGCTTTCCACTTGGCCGTAGCCGAACAGGTTCACCTTCGGCAACAGTTTCGACGAGAGGATGTCCAGGCACTTCGGCACGTCGTCGCCCCAGTTGTCGCCGTCCGAGAAGTGGAAGGCGTACAGGTTCCAGTCGGCCGGGGGGTAGCGGGCGTCGATGACGCGGTTGGCCAACTCGTAGGCGGAACTGATCTTCGTCCCGCCGCTCTCGCGCGTGTGGTAGAACGTGTGTTCGTCCACTTCGCGGGCGACGGCGTCGTGGATGATGTAGACGCGCTCGATGCCCTTGTAGTGCCTCTTGATCCACGTGTCGATCCAGAAGGACTCGATGCGGACGATCTCCTTCTGCTCGTCCGTCATGGACCCGGACACGTCCATCATGTAGACGATGCACGCGACCGCCTCGGGGCGCGGGGTGACCTTCCAACTGCGGTACTGCTTGTCTTCCCGGACCGGCACCACTCTGGGGTTTTCGGGGGTGTACGTGCCGGAGGAGATTTGCCGCTTGAGGGCGTTGCGGTAGGTCCGCTTGAAGTGCCGCAGCGACTCGGGGCCGACGCGGCGGATGCTGGTGTACTTGTCCTTCTCGGAGACGACGTTGGCCTTGCCGCGCGGCTCGATGCGCGGGAGGGCCAGTTCCTCGCCCAAGATTTCGGCCAACTCTTCGAGGGTGAGTTCCACTTCGAGGATGTGCCCGCCCGGCTGGTCGCCGGCGTGCGGCTCGCCGTCGCCGTCCGCGTTGGAAAGCGGCTGGCCGGGCTGCCCGTCCCCGGAGCCGACGCCGCCGGAATTCTTGCTGCCGTACCGGAACTGCGGGATTTCGATGGACGGGACGGGGATGCTGACGAGGTCGTTCCCCTTCTTGCCGATCATCTCCCCGCGGCTGATGTACTTGCGCAGGTCGCTCTTCACCTTGCCGCGGACGATCTTGCGGAAGCGTTGCAGGTCGCGCTCGATCTTTTGTCCCACGGTGAGTCGCCTCAAGGGTAGCAGGGGGGATTGACAAAGACGGAACGGGGGCCGGCCGGGTTCGGGAGAGGGGGCCGGTCGGCGTGGTGAAGGATGGGGGTTCCCTGAGCCGCCCGGTACAACACTTATGGCTGCACCTTCCGGCCTGACCAGGTTCATGCATTCCCGTCGGTCAGGCCCCCACCCATCACCACGCCGCGCCGGCTATTTCTTGGTCTGCCCCCGGGCGAAGATGCTCGCCACGAAGGTCAGCACGTCGGTCGCGCTCGACTCATTATACCCATAATTGCGGATCAGGCGCTGCTTGACAATGTCGATCTTCTCTTGCGTCGCCTTGTCCACCACGTTCGAGACCAGCGAGGTCAGCTTGATCGTGTCCTTCTGGTCCTCGAACAGTTTGAGTTCGAGCGCCTTTTGGAGGCGTTCGTTCGTCTTATAGTCGAACTTCTTGCCGTCAATGGCCAAGGCCCCGATGTAGTTCATGATTTCGCGCCGGAAGTCGTCTTTTCGGCTGTCGGGGATGTCGATCTTCTCCTCGACGGACCGCATCAGCCGCTCGTCCGGGTCTTCGTAAGACCCGGTGTAGCGGTTGCGCACTTTCTCCCGCTGCGTGTACGCCTTCACGTTGTCGATGTAGTTCGAGCAGAGGCGGGACAGCGCGTCCTCGTCGGCGGCGATGGCCCGCTGGACCTCGTTCTTCACCACGTCCTCGTACTCTTCCTTCACGACGGCCAGCAGTTCCTTGTAGTGCTTCAGCGTCTCCTCGTCCGAGATCAGGGCGTGGTGCCGCAGGCCGTCTTCCAACTCCTTCATGACCATGAAGGGGTTGATGTTGTCCTCCTCCGGGTGGGCCACCAAGGCGTTGGAAATCTTGTCCTGAATGTACCGGGGGGAGATGCCCTTCATGCCCTCGTTCGGGGACTCCCGCTTCAATTCGATCACGTTGTCTTCGGTGAAGCCCGGCAGCGTCTTGCCGTTGTACAGCTTCAACTTCTGCATCAGTGTCAGGCTGTGGTGCTTCGGCGGCGTGAGTCGCGTCAGGACGGCCCACATGGCCGCGACTTCGATGGTGTGCGGGGCGATGTGCTTGCCCTTCACGCGGTTGGGGCCGAAATCCTTCTCGTAAATCTTGACCTCTTCCCGCAGTTTCGTGACGTACGGCACGTCGATCTTCACCGTCCGGTCCCGCAGGGCCTCCATGAACTCGTTGCTCTGGAGCCGCCGGTACTCCGGCTCGTTGGTGTGGGCCAAGATCACCTCGTCGATGTCCGTCTGGGCGAACTTCTTCGGCTTGATCTTGTGCTCCTGCGACGCCCCGAGGAGGTCGTAGAGGAACGCCACGTCCAGCTTCAGCACTTCGATGAACTCGACCAAGCCTCTGTTGGCGATGTTCAGTTCGCCGTCGAAATTGAACGCCCGCGGGTCGCTGTCCGAGCCGTATTCGGCGATCTTGCGGTAGTTAATATCCCCGGTCAGTTCGGTGGAGTCCTGGTTCTTCTCGTCCTTCGGCTGGAAGGTGCCGATGCCGAGGCGGTCCTGCTCGGACAACAGGAAGCGGTGGACCTTGATCTCCTCCAGCACCTGCTGCCAGTCCCCGTTGTACTTCTTCAGCCGCTCGTTGAACATTTGACGGCAGAACGGGCAACTCTCGCTGCGGATGGTGATGTCGAAGTCTTCCTGCCGGCTGGCGTTCAACTGCTCGAGCAACTTGGGCCGCAGTTCCTTCGGGACCAAGTTCAACGGCTCCTCGTGCATGGGGCACTTCTGGAACGACCCGTCCGCCATCTTCCACGCATACGAGTAGATGGACCCCCCTTCCGTGCGGGAGTATTCCTCCAACCCGCGCTTGATGAGCCGGGCGATCGTACTTTTGGAAGAGCCGACCGGCCCGTGCAGCAGGAGGACGCGCTTCTCGGTCCCGTACCCTTGGGCCGCCGACTTGAAGGTGTTCACCAGCGTCTTGAGGGTGCGGTCGATGCCGAAGATCGCGTCCCCCTGTTTGGCGGCGAACTCCGTGAAGAACTTGTAGCGGGTGACCTTTTCCTTGTTCTCGTAGGTGTCCTCGGTCCCGTGGCTGAGGATCATTTCGTACAGGCGCTGGAAGGCCGTGCGGGTCAGGTGGGGGTGGCGCACGACGAGGTCAAGGTAATCTTGGAAGGTGCCTTCCCAGTGAAGTTTCTGGTAGTCGCTGATGTCGAGGTCCGAGCGCAGGCTCGAAAGGATCGCACTGCCGGTGGCCATGGGTGTCAACTCCGTGTCTGGTGAGTGGGCCGGTCTTCCCCGTCATAGGGGGCCACAACGAATCGTCGGCACCCGGGGAGACGCCCGGCGGCCGGTGTCAGCACGTTTCGCACCCGCGCCATGTCAAGAGAGAGAACAATCGCGGGCGGCGGTCGGCTGAGTATGAGCATTTTAACGGTGTTGCCGGGCGAATGGAATGCGGACTCGCCGCAACTTCCCCAGAAAACCCTCCCGACCCGGACAACCGTCCCAAGGTTACGCGGGGCGATGCCGTTCTTGGTCGCCCCGGTATCATGGGACGCGGACGCGGTCTGGACTTGCCCACCGGTGCAAGTTTCGGTTACTCTCCGCGTTCCCTATGGACGTGGCTTCTCGGTGAAAGGATACTCAAATGCGAAATGTTTTGGCCCTCCTCGGCGCGGCGACCGTGACCTTCTTGGCCGTCGGCTGGTATCTCGGCTGGTACAAGGTGGACAGTACCCCGCACGTCGGCCACCAAAGCGTTCACGTGGAAATCAACCCGGACAAGATCACCAAGGACGTGAGCAAAGGCTTGGAGCGTGGCGCCGAGTTCGTGGACGACTTCCGCGCCAACCGGGCCGACACGAAGCCGGCCCCCCTCGCGACGCCACAAGGCCCGGCCAGCAGTTTCTTCGGCCCTGCCCCGACGCCGGCCCCGGCCCCTTCGACCGTCGCCCGCCCGCCGGCCCAAGAGGATGACAGCCTGTTCGGGATCAAGTTGCCCCGGCGGTAAGATGGTCTTTGTCCCCGGATCGTCGCTTTTCGCGGAGTGAAAAGCGACGATCCAGCCCGACCTACGTTAAATGGCTCATCAGTTCGTCGTAAAACTCGTGGAACGCCGTCAACATTTGCCCGCGCGAGTATTCGGCTTCGACGCGGCGCCGGGCCGAACGGCCCATCTCTTCGCTCCCGGCCGCATCGCCCAATACTTGTCGAATCGCTTCTTCCAACGCCGCCTCATCACTGGGCGGCACGATCAACCCGTCTTCCCCGTCCCGAATGAGCGTGGCATTCGCCCCGACGGCGGTGGCAATGAGCACCCGCCCGGCCGCCATGTACTCCAGGATGGCGTTGGACAGCGATTCGGAATGGGACGGCAGCACGGCCACGTCCACGGATTCGAGGAACGCCGGGATGTCTCGCACCGACCCGCGCAGAACTACACGGCCATGCAGGTTCCGGTCGGCGATGAGCCGTTCCAGTGCCGGGCGTTGGTCCCCTTCCCCGGCGACTTCGAGCGTGATTTGCGGGTAGTCAGCCATCACGCGGGCCATGACGCGGATCAGCCCGTCCGCGTTCTTGATCGTCCGCAGGTTGCCGACCATGCCGAACCGCACGTCGGCCCGTCGAAGGGCCGGCCAGCGCCGACTCGGGAAGCGGTCCAGATCGACGCCGTTGGTGATGACGGCCACGGCCCGCGCCGACGTCCGCTCGGTTTGGACGATGGCGTCCCGCCCGGCTTCACTGTTGGTCAGTGTCCGGGCGCAACATTTCCCGACCAAACGGCCGAGCCAGCGGTGTTTGGGAGTCAGCCAATAGCCGACGTTGTTCCGCACCCGCACGACCCGGCGAATACCGCACAGGCGGGCCAAAGGGGCGGCGAAATAGGTGCTGTCCAAGAAATAGGTCTGCACGATCTGAACGCGGTGCCGGCGCCAAAATCGCCGCAAGGCCATCGCCCCTGCAAGGGCTTTTCGGCCGACAAGTCGTGTCACGCCAAGCGCCAACGTCGGGCAATCTTCGGGGATCAAACTCCGTGAAATCGCGTCCGTCCCGTTGAGCAGGCACAAGACCGGCCGGACGCGGGAACGGTCCAACCCGCGGATCAGGGCCAGCAACTGCGACTCCGTGCCCGCCCGGTTCAAGGCGTCGATCACGAAACACACAGTAATCGGCCCCGTGATTTTTGAGCCGTGCGGCCGTCTCGACACGGAGGCGAGCGTCAACATGGCTGCACCGCCTCCACTCGTTCAACCGATGCCAGCTTGTCGATGATCTCGCGGTAGGCCGCCGCTTGGGCCGGGAAGCTGAAATGGTTTTCCATGTGGCGCCGGGCGGCCCGTCCCATGTGTTCCCGTCGGGGAGCGTCATTCGCCAAACGGATGATCGCTTCGGCCATTGCTTCCGCGTCCCCGGCGGGAACCAGTAACCCCGTTTCGCCGTCGATGACGGCCTCCGGCGTCCCCCCGACGCGGGTGGCGACGCTCGGGATGCCGGCGGCGGCGGCTTCCAACACCACGTTGGGCAACCCTTCGGTGAAGGACGGCAGCAGCAAAAGGTCCGCGTCCGCCATGAGGTGGTCAATGTCCGGCCGGAAGCCCAGAAATTCGATGCGCTCGCTCACCCCGCGCTGACGGGCTTCCCGTTCGATGCCGGCCCGCAGTGGGCCGTCACCGGCCATCCGGAAATGCACGCGGGGACACATACGGCCAACGACTTCCGCGACGGCCGGGAGCAATTGAAACCCTTTTTCCGGGCTGAGGCGGCCGGCCGCCAACACGGTGACGGCCGCGCGTGGAGCGTGCCGTTTCGGGGCAAAGTCCCCGAGTCGGGCCGAATTGTGAATGACCGACATTCGCTCGGGCAAAACACCCGCCCGCCTCACCTTGGCGGCTTGGCCGTGCGAGACGCACACCACATGGTCGAGCCGCTTCAAATTCCAGCGGTCGAGGCGTTCATACTGCCGAACTTTCCACGTCTCCCCCGTCCACCCGCGCGACACGCCGACGACGGGAATGCCGGCCCGTCGCGCCGCGATCCGGCCCAAGAGACTCGCCTTGTAGCCGTGCGTGAACACCAGGTCCGTCTCGGTGAGGAGAACGCCAATATCGCGCAATGTCTTCCGAAACGCCGGCGTGTCGCGGTCCAACTGGACGGCGTCAAAACCGGCGGTCATCGCCCGCCGCAAAAAGTCTTGGCACCGGCCCCCTTCGGCGAAGCTGGCGAAGACGGTGTCGATGTCCGGGGCCAAGTGTTCGGCCAAGCCGAGCATTTGCCGCTCCGGCCCGCCGAAAAACGTGCTGGCGGTGAGGTGGACAATCCGTGTCAAAGGCCGCATCCTTCGGGCGCGTCGTGGGGCGGTAAAAGTGTACGTTAACCGGCCCGGCCCTGTCGAGACCAAAGGCCGTCACACCGTATAGAAACGCCGTCGGCCACCCGCTACTCCGAACCGGCCACTTTGCCCGGATTTCGTCAAATCGGTCGCGCGCAATGGCAGAGATGTTGGCAGGGCTTCACAATTCCTTCACAATGCGACTTGGTGACCCATCACGATGACGCATTCTGCCCTTGACCGAACACTTCGGGGAGCGTATTCCCCGCGGACCGGGAACCGCCTCCAAACGGTTCCCGCGTATCGCCATGGACGGCGAAGGGGGCGGCGGTGATTCGACCATTGACACGACTGTTGTGGACGTGTGCGGGCGCGGCCGCCCTCGGGGTGACGGGTTGTGCAGGGACGTACGACCTCGTCACCAGTCAACGCTTCCGCGCGAACCCGTTCGGGACGCTGTTCACGTCGGAAGACCCCATCCTCGTGCTGGAGTCGAACCCCGAAGGGGACGAGCGCGTGCGGGCGATGAATAACCTGAAGGAACCGGCCCGCCACGGCGGGTCCGCGGCCGAACAGGACAAGGTCATCGGCATCTTGCAGACGAGCGCCACCACGGACCGGCGCTCCTTCTGCCGACTGGCGGCCGTGAAGGCGCTGGCCGACTTCGAAGACCCGCGCTGCGTGCCCATTCTGCTGGCCGCGTACCGCAACTCCCCGTTCGACGCCCCGCCCGAATTCGGCACGGGAGTCGCGCAAGCGGGGGGGAATGGCCGCAGCAACACGTTGTCCACCTTCACGCCCGAGACGGTGACGGTCCTGCAATGCCGGATCGTCGAGACACTCGGCAAGCACCGCCACCCGGAAGCGCTGAAACTGCTCTGCGAAATCGCCCTCAACGGCGCCGTGAAGCCGGCCCAGGCCGTGGAGCAAGCGGGCTTCCTCGGCGAACACATGGGGCCGACCGAGTCCAACCGCATGGACGTGCAGTTGGCCGCCATCCGGGCGCTCGGCAACTATGCCGGCGACGACCAAGCCGCCCAAGTGCTGATTACCGTGATGCAGCGCGAAAAAGACGTGGCCATCCGCGGCCGCACGCACGAGGCGCTGGTCAGCGTCACCGGCCAAGACCTCCCGGCCGACGCGCCGGCGTGGGTCGAGTGGCAAAAGAGTGGCGGCAAGATGCGGAAGGCCGGCCTGTTCCGCTAATCGGCGGGAACGAGTTATTTGCCTGTGTCCCCGGTTTCCACGCGAAGTTCGGCCAGCCGCTTCTTCAACGTCGCGGCCGTCGCGGCGTGTTCCGGTTTGCCGTAGAGGTTCACCAACTCGCCGGGGTCTTGGGCGAGGTCATACAACTCGAACTCCTCCGGCTTCTGCTCGAAGTAGTGAATCAACTTCCACCCAGCCGACCGCACCCCCCGCTGGGCCGGGACGTTGTGCGGCTTCGGGAACTCGGACTAGTCTTTCGCACTTTTTGGCGGGTTGAAAAGGAGTGGCGGGGCTTGAGCGCCGGCGGTAGAGTGTTGGTGCTCAAACCTTCACCCTCACGCG
>JAYTTY010000473.1:0-4425 GCA_043744795.1 Zavarzinella sp.
CTTGATGGCTCGTTGACCCAGCCCTTGCGGGCTGGGCTATGTTAAACGGCCCTTCAGGCCGAAAACCCTTGATGGCTCGTTGACCCAGCCCTTGCGGGCCGGGCTATGTTAAACGGCCCTTCAGGCCGAAAACCGGCGCCTCAGTGTTCCGCCGTCAACATGTTCGCGTCGCGGGCCAAGACCCACGCCCCGTCGGCCTCCTTGCGGAACACCGTGAGCGTATACCCGGAACGGCGGACGGGGTTGGCGTCGGCCGTCGGCGTCACCGTGATCGTGAGGTGCGTCCGGCTGTAGGCAATATCGCCGTGGACACTCACTTCCTGAATGTCGGCCGCCCCCTCAAAGTGGTGCGGCCGGCCGGAGGAGGCCGCCAGGTCGGCGAAGGCTTGCCGGCCGACGATCGGCGGCGCGCCGGCCCGCAGGAACACGGCGTCTTCGGCCATTAGCCCGAGGATTTTGGCAATGTCCCCCGCCTTGGTGGCGGTCATCCACGTGTCGATCAGGTCGCGAATCGCCAACTCGTCGGCGGTCATGGGATTCCTCCGCGGGGTCTGTTGTCCCGGATTCCGAGATGCCCTATCTTAACACCGGCTCGCTCGTCGGGCGTCACCACTCCTGCTCGCGGCCGCATTTGACGACATCTTTATTGTTGGCTCGAATGTCGAATTCTGTCCGCACCGCCGCGTCCGGCTACCTGATCGCCGTCGTCGCGACGGCCCTGATTGCCGCCGTCCTGTGGGCGGCCGGCGGCATCCCGGCGTACCTGCCGTTCATCGGGGCCGTCTTGTTGGCGGCGTGGCGCGGCGGCTTCGGGCCGGGCCTCGCCGCCACGATTCTCGGGGCGTTCGCCGGGTCGCTGTTCGCCCGGCAGTTGCCGACGTTCGCCGCCAACCCGTCGGCCGTCTGGGTGACGTTGGGCATCTTCCTCGTCCAGGGGTTCGCCATCGCGAGCGTCTTTGAGGCCCTGCACCGGACGACGCGGGGCATCGCCGCCGAGAGCGCCGACCGCGGGGCGGCCAACCGCCAACTGAGCGAGCTTGTCGAGCGGACCCGCCGCAGCGAGGAGCGCTTCCGCCTGTTGGCCGACGCCATGCCGCAAATCGTCTACGTCAGCGGGGCCGACGGGCGCGTGGAATACCTGAATAGCCGGTGGCGCGAGTACGCCGGCTTGGACTCGGCGACAATGGAGGACTTGGCGGCCTTGGTCCCCCCGGACGACCTGCGGGTCATGGCCGCGAAGTGGCGCGCGGCCATCGCCGCGGGGACTCCCCTTGTCGCCGAGTTCCGCCTGCGGCACGCGTCCTCGGGCGAGTACCGCTGGTTCCTGACCCGAGCCGTCCCCGTCCGCGACGCGGGCGGGCGGGTCGTCAATTGGTTCGGCACGTCCACCGACATCCACGACCAGAAGACGGCCGAGGCGGCCCTGCGGGACGCCGACCGCCGCAAGGACGACTTCCTCGCCCTGCTGGCCCACGAACTGCGCAACCCGCTGGCCCCCGTGCGCAACGGCCTGCAAGCGCTGAACTTGACCGCCCCCGCGGATGACGCGATGGCCGAGACGCGGGCGATGATGGGCCGGCAGCTCGGCCAACTCGTCCGGCTCGTGGACGACCTGTTGGACGTCAGCCGGATCGGCCGCGGGAAACTCGACCTTCGGCTGGAGCGGGTGGACATGGCGGCCGTGGTCGCCGACGCGGCCGAGGCGTGCCGGGCGCTGATCGAGGCCAAGGCACACACGCTGACGCTGGACCCGGGGCCGGAGCCGGTGTTCGTGGACGGCGACGCCACGCGGCTGACCCAAGTGATTTCCAACTTGGTGAACAACAGCGCCAAGTACACGCCGCCCGGCGGCCGCATCCGCGTGGCCGTGGCGGCCGACGCCGGCGCCGTGCGCGTGACGGTGGCGGACTCGGGCATCGGCATCCCGCAGAACATGCTGCCGCGCATCTTCGACCTGTTCACGCAGGTGGACCGCTCGCTCGGCATGTCGCAGGGCGGTTTGGGAATCGGCCTGTCACTCGTCCGCCAACTGCTTGAACTGCACGGCGGCACGGTGTCGGCGCGCAGTGACGGGTACGGCCTGGGTAGCGAGTTCACGGTCCATTTGCCGCGGTGCGCGGCGCCGGAGCCGGCCGCCGTTTCGCCCGCCGCGGTCGCGGCGCCCCCCGCCCGGCGGCGCATTTTGGTGGTGGACGACAACCGGGACGCGGCCGACAGCCTCGCCCTGATGCTCCAGTTGATGGGCCACGAAACGCACACCGGCCACGACGGGCTGGAAGCCGTCGCCCTCGCGGCCGCCCATCAGCCGGACGTGGTGTTGCTGGACATCGGCATGCCGAACCTCGACGGCTACGGCGCCGCCCGCCGCATCCGCGAGTTGCCCGGTGCGGCCGACATGACGCTGGTCGCCCTGACGGGCTGGAGCCAAGAAGAGGACCGGCGAAAGTCCGCGGCGGCCGGCTTCAACCGCCACTTGGTAAAACCCGTTGACCTCGCCGCCCTGCAAGACGTGCTGGCGGCGCTGCCGCGGGCCGGCTGAATCCCGAACGCGAAAGAGCCATTTCCCATGCCGGAAGAAATGATTGCGCCGCGCCCACGCCGGCTCGTCCCGGCCTTGGTCGCCGGAACGTTGGCCGCCCTCGCGTTCGTCGGCTGGGCCTTCGCGGACCGGGCGGCCGGCCCGCAGATCCGCGAGCCGCTCACGTGGGACGAGGCGCTCAACCTCGAAAACTACACGTGGCTGGCGGTCACCGCCGACGGCTCGCCGCGCCGCATCGCGCGGGCCGACGACTTGCTCTGCCAGCCCAAGCCGTCCGGGACGCAACTCGGCGCCGGGCTGTACCGGGCCGTCGGCGTGTGGCGCGAGCCGAACGACCACGTCCCGCACAGTGTGATGCTGAACGCGGCGATGGTGTTGGCCCCGTCGGACGAGCGCGTCGCCCGGCTGCCCGCGTTGCTCGGGGCGTTGGTCTTCACGCTGGCCGTCGGCTGGTTCGCCCGGCAATCCGGCTCACGGCTCGCGTGGCCCGTCGCCCTGCTGCTCGCGGCGGCGTGGCCGTACGTCCACACGTATGCGCTCCAGGCCCGCGGCTACTCGTGGATGCTGGCGTTCCAAGTTCTTCATCTGCTCGCGCTCCGTCAAGTGGCCCGGCGGCCGACATCCGTTTGTTGGGGCGCCGTCTCGGCGCTGGTGGGCATTCTCACGTTTCTGAACATCGTTAGTCTCGCCCTCGATTGGCTGCTGCCGCTGTACGCCGTCCTGTGGCTGCTCCCGCCGCCGGACTCGGACGTGAACCGCATCGCGTACCGCCGGAACCTGCTCGTGCAGTTCGGCGTGATTACGCTGGCGGGCTTGATCTTCCTCGCGGACCACTTGCCCTACGTCGTCGTGTCGATGCGCGAGTTCGGCGTCCGGGCGCCGTTGGCCGAACTGCCGGCCCGGCTGCGGGAGATCGGCGAATACCTCTTCCCCACGCTCGGGTGGCAAATCGTCGCCGGGCTGGGCGTGTTCGGCTGGCTGTTGATGATGTCCGACCGCGAGACGCGGGCCGTGGGGCTGATCGCCGTCGCCGTCGTGGCCGTCAGCCTGTTGCACTTCGCCGGCACGCACAAGGTGCCGTACCCGCGGACGTGCGGCTACGTCCTCCCACTGCTCGTCCTCGGGGCGGCTTACGCCGCGGAACAATTGCTGGGGGCGTTCACCGACACCGCGGCGGCCGTCGCGCGGCTGGCGTTGATCGTCGGCGTCGGCGTGTTCGCCTTCCTGCAACTGGCCGGCCCGCGGGAACAAACGTCCGACTTGGTGCAATACCGGCACGACCTTCGCGCGGCGAACGTGCCGGGCCGCCCGTATGCGTTGATCGACCGCGACACCTACATCCGCATCCGGCATTTGCCGACCGAATACCACGCGGCCACGGACGACCCGGCCGCCCTCGCGGATGTCGATGGCCTGATTCTCATGGGGCCGCCCACGGCGGTGAAGGGCACGCCGGCGGAGGCGTGGCCGGTTTACCCGGCCGGGGACCGGGAAATCAGCTACAAGCCCGCCAAGGCCGGCCCGCTGCGGGAAGACAGCGCGCCGCAGGCGTACCCGGCGGTCGTGCTGTGGATACCGAACGCCGACCAACTCGGCCTCCGCAGCGACAGCTTGACGACCGCCCTCGGCGACCAGAGCGGCCACATGCGGAAGCACTACCGCCAAGTGTTCAACAAGCTGGAGTTCAGCAATCAGGTGTACGCCGCCGAATTCCTGGCGACCAACCCCGCCGACTTCGCCGACATCCGCGCCGCCGTGATCAAGGGGCAGGCGACGCTGGGCGGGACGGCCATCGTGATCGAGCCGAGCCGGTAACGATAGCGCATTTTCAGTTTCGGTGTTGCGGTGGGACCGGCGTTGCGGTGGGACCGGCGTTGCGGTGGGAC
>JAYTTY010000474.1:0-4422 GCA_043744795.1 Zavarzinella sp.
CCGCCACACGGAAACTGAAAATGCTCTAGGGCAAGACGTGCGTGAGCACATTGAACGCCGCGTTCCCCCTCCAAGGCGTGGGGGCGTGATTTTGGGGAAAAATATTATTATGACATTGCAGAGCATCTTGCCTAATCGGTATATTCCCACCTCCCCCTCAGACTCGTCATCTGTTCGTTTGCCGATCAAAATAACCAGGAACACCGATGTCCGGTCCAAGGAAAACGCGCGTGCGATTGTCTGTGGAATCGTTGGAAAACCGTGACGTGCCTTCCGGCACGCCGTTGATTGCCCTCGGGACGAACGGGGGCATGGACCCGCGGGTGCGGGTGATCAACCAAGACACCGGGGCCGTGCTGTTCGAGCCGTTCGCCTTCGCCGGGGAATTCCGCGGCGGCACGCGCGTGGCCGTCGGCGATGTGACCGGGGACGGGCAAGACGACGTCGTCGTCGGCAGCGGGCCGGGCCGGTCGCCACAGGTGGCGGTCTACGACGGGACGACCGGGGCCGAAGTCAGCCGGTTCGACGTGCCGGCCGCGAAGACGTTCCGCGGCGGCATCACCGTGGCGGCCGGAGACTTGGACGGGGACGGCAAGGCCGAAGTGATCGTCGGCCTCGACGCCGGCTCCACGCCGACGGTGACGGTGTTCGACGGGACAACCGGGGCGGTCGCGCGGTCGTTCCTCGCCGCCGCATCGACCGCGCGGGTTGGCGTCCGCGTGGCGGCCGGGGATTTGGACGGGGACGGCAAGGCCGAGATCGTCGCCGGCCTCGGGTTCGGGGCGGCGCCGCTGGTAAAGACATTCGACGCGGCGGGCCAACAGAAGCTCGTCGTCACCGCGTTCAGTCCCAAGTTCCGCGGCGGCGTCAACGTGGCCGTGGCCGACACGGACGGCGACGGCCGCGGGGAACTCGTCGTCGGGGCCGGGTACGGCGGCGGCGGCAAGGTGCAACTGGCCAACGGCGCGACCGGGGCGCTTGGCCGACAGTTCGTGACGCCGGCGGCCGGCGGCCGAGGCGGCGCCCGCGTGGCCGGGGCCGCCGTGGACGCGGACGGGTTAGCCGACATCCTCACCGCGTCCGGGGACGCCGGCTTCTGGTCGGCGACCGACGCCGCCGGGGTGAAATTCTCGGACAACGGGGCCCCCGGGTTCTCGACGGGCGTGTGGATCGCCGCCAGCCCGCAGACGGCCAAACTGCACCGGGCCGCCGCGGGCGTGGCCCTGGCGTGGAATGCCGCCGCGCTCGACGCGATCAAGGCGACGAACACCCCGCCCCCGAAGGCGTCCCGGGCGCTGGCGATGGCGCAAATCGCCGTATACGACGCCGTGAACGGGTTCGCCAAGGCCAAGCCGAACACGGTGGCGACCGGCGGCCCGGCGGCCGGCGCGTCCGCGTCGGCGGCCGTCGTCATGGCCGCTTGCTTTACGCTGGACAAGCTGTTCCCCGCGGAAATGGCCCGGTTCCACACGCTGGCCGGCCAGCAGTTGGGCCTGATCCCGGACGGGCCGGACAAGTCGGCCGGCATCGCGTGGGGCGTCAGCGTGTCCGACCAAGTGATCGCCGCCCGGTCGGCCGACCATTCCGGGGATACGACCGCGTACACGCCGGGGACGGCCCCCGGCGATTGGCAGCCGACCCCGGGGGCATTCGCCCCCGCCCTGTTGCCGGGGTGGGGAAACGTCACGCCGTTCGGCATCCCGGCCGCCAAGGTCGCCGACTTCGTCGCGGGGCCGCCGCCGGCCCTGACCAGCTTCACGTATGCGTCTGACTTCAACATTGTCAAGGACTACGGGTCCGCGACCAGCGCTCTGCGCACGGCCGACCAGACCGAGATCGCCCGCTTCTGGGCCGACGGCGGCGGCACGTTCACCCCGCCGGGCCACTGGAACGACATTGCCGCCGGCCTGTCCCGCGACGACGCCCTGAGCCTGTACGACACGGCCCACCTGTTCGCCCAACTCGACACGGCGTTGGCCGACGCCGGCATCGTGTGCTGGAAAACCAAGTTCACCTACAACTACTGGCGCCCCGTCACCGCCATTCGGGCCGGCGACACGGACAACAACCCGTACACGCTCCCGGACGCCTCTTGGACGCCCCTGTTGACGACGCCGCCGTTCCCGGAGTACACGTCCGGCCACAGCACGTTCAGCGGGGCGGCCAGCGCCGTGCTGGCCGCGTACTTCGGGGCCGACCGGCCATTCTCGACCACGTCCGCGGACGGGGCCGTCACCCGCCACTTCAACAGCTTCGCCCAAGCCGCGGACGAGGCCGGCATGAGCCGCATTTACGGCGGCATCCACTTCATGAGCGCCAACCTGAACGGCTTGGCCGCCGGCCGGGCGCTGGCGGCCTACGAGTTGTCCCACGCGAGCTGACGGCCAACGGCTTTGCGGTCATCGTCGCAGTCATTTCGCTCGCCCGGCGCCGCCGTCGGACGTGATGATGGTTCGCGTCATGGTCAAACCCTTCTTGCCGCCATGATTGACCCGCCTTCGTCCAACCCGGCGGCTCCCAGCGGGACGCCGCGTCGATCGCCGCCTGCGACGAACGCGGCCTGACCATGCTCTTCACGGGCGTGCGGCACTTCCGGCATTAAGACGGGATTGACAACGACTCGCGACAGTCCACTTCGGCTATTATGAAGGACAATCGGGAAGGCGCCGGCCGGGCGGCGATAACCGGCCCGCATTTCGTCCGATGTCTCGGCCGCCCGAAATCAGGGGTATCGACATGGGCATCGGCAATCGACTCGTCGCCGCCTTGGCGGGCCTCGCCGGGTGTTCCACCCAGAACGTCGGCGTCGGCCACGTCAAGACGGACGCGATTTACCAGACCTACCAGGTGACCTACGACGCCGGGGCGGACACGTCCCACGCCTACGCCCGCTTCCGCGTCGGCGGCGGCACGGGCACCAACGTGGACTTGGCCGGCCGGGCGGCCGTGACGTGCAACAAGCAGCCGCTGCGCGAGGGCCTGTTCGGCGTCCTCGGCCGGTATTACGAGCAAACCACCCAGGGGTTCGCCGGGGACTACGAGTTCGTCTTCACCGACGCCGAGGGGAAGACGTTCGTCAACGCCGTCCGGGCCGAGCGTATCGGGTTCGACGCCCAGACGCCGGCCACGCTGAGCCGGGGCCGGGCGCACACGCTGACGTTCGACGGCCCGCCGGTCCGGGCCGGGGACACCGTCGCCTTGCACATCGAACAAGTCGCCGGGCCGGGCGCCGGCAAAAATGCGGCCGCCCAAGACCCGTTCGGCGGCCCCGCGGCGCCGGGACTGGTGCAAGTGCTCGCCAAGGCCGCCGGGGCGACGACGGTCGAACTGCGGCGGGAAGACTTGGCGGCCCTGCGGGACGGCCCGGCCCGCGTCCGCTGGGCGCGCACCACCGACCCCGGCCTGCAAGCGCCTACGCCGGCGGGCGGCGGCATTGCCGCGTCGTACCTATCGGCGTACCGGGCGGTCACGCTGGAGAAGTAATCGCGGCCCGCCGGTCGCGGTCCCGCGAATCACCAAAAGGGAGCGTGTTATGCGACGATGCGTGTTCTTGCTCGCGGCGCTCGGCGCCGGCGGGTTGGCCGCCCAAGAAAAGCGGTACGTCGTAATCGTGGACCGCGTCACGGTCTCCGACATGCGCGACGGCAAGCCGTACGTCTGGGACTTCGCCTTCACCGCCAAGGGCCAACTACCCGACCCGTTCGTGGTCGTCCAGCGCCGCGAGGAGGCGCTGGAAAAGCAGTGCGACGACCTCGACCGCCAGTACGACGACCGTGAGGCGGCGTTCATCAAGCGGTACGAGAAGACACGCGACCCGGACGCGTGGGCCGCCGCGTTCGAGCGCGACCCGCTCACGCGGGCCATCGACGCCAAGCGGACGGGCCTTCGCGCCAAGTTCGTCCGCGAGACGCCGCACCGGGACGACACGCTGGAAGCCGTGTACAACTTCGACACCGTCACCGCCAAACTCGGCGACCGCGTGCTGATCCGCGTCATGGACAAGGACTTGGAATTCCACGACCTCATGGGCGAGACGGAGATCGTCCTTGACCAGAAGGCCGTCGCCGGCCTCGACTTGAAGTTCGGCGACGTGGTGTCGCTGAAACTGAAGTTCAAGCGGGCGCCGTAAGCGACGGTCGCGGGAGCGCGGGGGCGATGACGGGACGCAAAACACTGAGCGAAGTGCGGGTGGAAGTTACGGCGGTTTCCGGCCGCCGGGACAGCGGGCCGGCGGCGTCGCCTTCGTGCAACCCGGCGGCTCCCGGGGCGACGCCGAGTCGCTCGCCGCCTGCGACGAACGCGGGCTGACCATGCTGTTCACGGGGGTCAGGCACTTCCGGCATTGGGAGCGTGCTGGAGTAATGGGCCGGGCGAAGCATCGTCGCTTTTCGCTCCGCGAAAAGTCCGGCGCCCCGCCCGAAA
>JAYTTY010000475.1:0-4416 GCA_043744795.1 Zavarzinella sp.
AGCGACCCCCGCCTAAATTTCCCTCTGCCCCGGCCGGAAACCTACCCTTGTAAGCCCCCCGGCCCCCTCTCCGCGGCGGAGAGGGGGAGCAAGTGGGCGTCCGGTTTCGGGGGCGTCTTCCGGTCTTCCGTGGCTCGTCTGGTCCCCCCTCTCCGCCGCGGAGAGGGGGCTAGGGGGTGAGGTTGCCTTTGCCCCGCCGCCGGGAATACCACCTCCCGCCCCCCGTGCCAATGCCAACTCGCCGGGGCCGCCGCGGCCGGGTAGAATCCCCCGGCCCGCTCGCCTTGACACCGCCCCGGAAGTTGACCCATGCCCGCCAAGCCCCGCGTGTTCGTGGCCCGCCGCATCCCCGACCTCGGCCTCGACCTGATCGCCCCGCATTGCGACATGGACGTGTGGCCCGACCTGTTGCCGCCGGCGCCGGCCGCGCTGAAGGAAAAAGTTCACGGGTGCGTCGGCCTCGTCTCCCTGCTGACGGACAAGATCGACGGCCCCCTGATGGACGCGGCCCCGACCTTGAAGGTCATCAGCAATTTCGCGGTCGGCGTGAACAACATCGACATCCCCGCCGCGACCGCCCGCGGCATCAAAGTCGGCAACACCCCCGGCGTCCTGACCGAGGCGACCGCCGACATTGCCGTGACGCTGCTACTGGCCGCCACGCGCCGCCTGTGGGACAGCGCCATCGACGCGAGGGAGGGCCGGTGGTTCACGTGGGACCCGCGCGGCTGGCTCGGCCAAGACCTGAGCAACCGCACGCTCGGCATCGTCGGCATGGGCCGCATCGGCCTGGCCACCGCCAAGCGCCTTCACCACGGCTGGGGCATGAAAATCCTCTACACCGCCCGCAAGCCGAAGCCGGACGCCGAGAAGGAACTGAAAGCTACCCGAGTCGAGATGGATGAGTTGTTAGCCCAGAGCGATTTCGTCTCCGTCCACACCGACCTGAACCCGGAAACGAAGGGCCTCTTCGGCGCCGCCCAGTTCGCAAAAATGAAGCCGACCGCCGTGTTCGTGAACACCTCCCGCGGCCCCGTCGTCGATCAAACCGCGCTGGCGAATGCGTTACGCAACAAGACAATCTTCGCCGCCGGGTTGGATGTCACCGACCCGGAGCCGTTGCCGAAAGACCACGAGTTGTTCACGCTGCCGAACTGCGTGATCGCCCCTCATATCGCGAGCGCGACCGTGGATACCCGCAACGCGATGGCGAAGATATGCGCCGAGAATTTGATCGCGGGGTTGAAGGGGGAGAAGCTGACGGCGAGCGTGAACTGAGGTTCGTTTCGCCGCTGCGGATCGTGGGGCGTCATCGAAGTCCGCGCTGGCCGCGAAAGGCAACCTAACCCCCCGGCCCCCTTCCCGAGGACGGGAAGGGGGAGCAAGTGGGCGGACATCGCCGCCAGAGTCGCTTGGTACTGTTGGGCGAAAGACTCAAACCCACTTGCTCCCCCTTCCCGTCCTCGGGAAGGGGGCCGGGGGGTTAGGTTGCCTTTCCGGCGAGCGCGATCAGGCTTCCAAAACGAGTTTTCCGATGGCGCCCCCCGCCGCCATCGTGTATCCTCAAATCCTGCCCACCCGCTTTCCTCTCCCGTTCGGAAGACGCCGATGACGACTCCTCTCAACGCGATTTCACGCCGGCGCCTGCTGCAACTCGGCGGGGCGGCCGCGGTCGGCCTCGGCACGCACGGGATGGTGGCGGCCCGGGTCGGCTCCGGCGCGCCGGTGCGGAGCGGGGAGAAGTCGTGCATCTTTATTTTGCTGTGCGGCGGGCCGAGCCACCTCGACACGTGGGACTTGAAGCCGGACGCCCCGGCCGAGATCCGCGGGCCGTATAAGCCGGCGGCGACCACGGTGCCGGGCATGCGCATCAACGAGTTGCAGCCGAACTTGGCGAAGATGGCCAAGAGTTTCGCCATGATCCGCTCGATGTCGCACACGGGGAACATCAGCAACCACTTCGACGCGATGCACAATCTCCTGAGCGGCCAGGACGCGGCGCCGGCGGATTCGCCGTACCTCGGGTCGATCCTGTCCAAGGCCCGGCCCAGCGAGAAGAGCGTGGCGTCTTACGTCTGGCTCATCAAGTGCGTCGGCGACCCGGTCTTCTGCGCGCCGAACCTCGCCACCGGCGGCAACCTCGGCGCCCCGCACGCCCCGCTGTTCGTCGGCTCCGCGGAGAACCACCCGGCCATGCCCGGCTTCAAGGCGCCCGACGTGTTCACCCCGCAATACCCGCCCGACCGCATGGCCGGCCGCCGCGAGTTGCTGAACGGGCTGGAGTCGAAGGCCGGCAAGCAAAGCTGGCCCGACCTGCACCGGCGCGGGTTTGAATTGGCCACGTCGTCGGGGCCGCGGAAGGCGTTCGACGTGGGCCTCGAAGACCCGCGCGTCCGCGACCGCTACGGCCGCAACCCGCTCGGGCAGAACTTGCTGTTGGCCCGGCGGTTGGTCGAGTCGGGCGTCGGGTTCGTCACCGTCAACGGGTGGGTCGGCCCGGCGCCGGGGCAGGCCGGCGGCGGCCCGCCGAGTTCGAGCTGGGACATGCACGGCGGCGAGATGGGCATGGGCAGCGCCTTCGGCGCCGGCTCCTACGGCATGGGCTACTGTCTGCCCGCCCTCGACGTCGCCCTGTCGGCATTGCTCACCGACCTGGGCGACCGTGGCATGTTGGACAACACGCTGGTGGTCGTCACCGGCGAGTTCGGCCGCACGCCGCGCATCAACCAGAACGGCGGCGCCACGCCGGGCCGTCAACACTGGCCGGGCTGCTACACGTCGATCCTCGCCGGCGGCGGCATCCGCGGCGGCGCGGTCTACGGCGAGTCCGACAAAATCGGGGCCTTCGTGAAGGACAAGCCCGTCCGCCCGCAAGATCTCAGCGCGACCATCTTCCACGCGCTGGGCGTGCCGTATGAGTCGAAAGTCACCAAGGAGGGGCTGACAAAACCCCTCAGCACCGGCTCGCCGCTGCTGGAGTTGTTCGGGTGAGGATGAGAGGAAGAGAAGAGAAGAGAAGAACTTAACCACAGAGGACACAGAGAACACAGAGAAAAACCAAAGCAGAGGAAAGGCATTTATAAGAATGTATTCTCTCTTCTCGTCTTTCCTCTGTGCTCTCTGTGTCCTCTGTGGTGAAGTTCTTCTCTTCTGTTTTCCATCTGTGTTCGACCCGTGGCTAAAAAGTTTTCTCTTCCATAGCTTCCGGCTTCCGCACCAGTGACACCAGCACGAAGCTCAGGATCAACAGCAGCAGCCACGCGGCCAGTTTGGTGAGGGGCACCAGTTGCCACCCGGCCGTCTGGCTCGGGTAGATCCACACTTGGGCATACGTCCCCAAGTTCTCGGCGAACCAGATGAACATCGCCACCAGGAACCAGCCCATCAAGAGCGGCATCCGGCGGTACGTCTTGGCCACCTTGAAGTAAATCCACGACCGGCCGTACAGGACGGCCACCGCGACGAACAACGCCCAGCGGATGTCCCAGATGAAGTGGTGCGTGAAAAAGTTCGCGTAGATCAGCCCGGCCACCACGACCGTCGGCCAGCGCGGCGGGTAGTGCGAGAACCGAAACTGGAACACCTTCCACACGCGGGCGATGTAACTCCCGACCGCGCTGTACATGAACCCGGCGAAGAGCGGCACGTTGAAGAACCCCAGCCGGAACGGCTCCGGGTAGCGCCACGCCCCGATCGCGTCCGACGTCTTGAACCACTCCATCCCCGTCGCCAGCAGGTGGAACACGACGATGACCGCCGCCTCTCGCAACGACTCCAACCGCGTGACGAGCAACACCACCTGAACGGCGAGCGCGAACAGAAACAGGAAGTCGTACCGCAACAGCCCGGGGACCGGGTACCACCAGTGCGTCACGAGGATCGCCGCCAACAACGCCCCCGCGAACAGGCAGGCGTTCGCCTGCTTGACGCCGAAGGTCACGAACTCGCGGAGGAAGGATCGGGGCATGGGCGTTGGTGTATGGATCGTGCTCCCGTCAGCCGAGCGGCGTCAGCCGCCGGGTGAAAACCTTCCCCACATTTTCGTTGACATCCAAGCGGTCAGTGTTGAGGATACGCTGATAGCGCCCACAGGAAGATTTGCCAAATGAGCGTGCTGGAAAACCTGTTGGGCACGGCCGGGGCGGGGCTGCTCCAAGCCGCCTTGGGCGTCTACTGCTTGGTGTTCGGCCTCGGCGTCATCGGCAAGCCGCGGCCCAAGGACGGCGTGGCGCAGCCGGCCCCGAAGCGGCCGCTGATGGTCGTGGCGGGCGTCGCCCTCATCGGCTACGGCATTTTCGTCGCGGCGCGCGGGGCCGGCCACTAGAGCGAAGTTCAGGATGTTGTAGCGGCCAGTCATTGGTGGGACCGGCGGCCAGTCATTGGTGGGACCGGCGGCCAGTCATTGGTGGGACCGGC
>JAYTTY010000476.1:0-4398 GCA_043744795.1 Zavarzinella sp.
CCCGGCTTCAGCCGGTCTTCGGAACGTCACCCATCGAATGGCCGCCGCCCGTGTCACCGGGTCATCCGCCGAAGACCGGCTGAAGCCGGGACTCCAACGAAATCCGAAAACCGGCCCCGCATGTGATGCGGTCATCCGCCGAAGACCGGCTGAAGCCGGGACTCCAACGAAATCCGAAAACCGGCCCCGCATGTGATGCGGTCACACGCCCTTCCGCAGCAACTCGGCCTTGTCCGTCTTTTCCCACGTGAAGTCCGGCAGCTCGCGGCCGAAGTGGCCGTGGCGGGCGGTCTCCTTGTAGATGGGCCGGCGCAGATCCAGCATCTTGATGATGCCGGCGGGCGTCAGGTCGAAGTTCTTGCGGATCAGGGCGACCAACTGGTCTTCGGTCACGCCGGGCTTGGTGGTGTTGTTCGTGGTCACCCAGATGGACAGCGGGTCCGGGTGGCCGATGGCGTAGCTCAGTTGCACCTCGCACTGCCTGGCGAGGCCGGCGGCGACGATGTTCTTGGCGATGTACCGGGCGACGTAGGCGGCCGAGCGGTCCACCTTCGTCGGGTCCTTGCCGCTGAACGCCCCGCCGCCGTGCCGGCCGCGGCCGCCGTAGGTGTCCACGATGATCTTGCGGCCGGTCAGGCCGCAGTCGCCGTGCGGGCCGCCGACGAGGAAATTCCCGGTCGGGTTGATGTAACAGGGGATGTCGTTCTCGCCGAGCTTCTGGTCCGGCGTGTTGGGGGACATCGCCACCAGCTTGCCCTTGATGAGGTCCTTGCGCTCGGCCGACAGCGTCGGCTCGATCAGCTTGTCGATGATCTGCTGCCGGGCCTTGTCCGTGAAGCTGTCCTTGCCGTCCAGCTTGGTCATCACGGATTCGTCGTGCTGCGTGGACAGGACGACGGTGTGGAAGCGGTGCGGGGTGCCGTCCGCGTTGTACTCGACCGTCACTTGGCTCTTGGCGTCCGGCCGCAGGAAGGCGAGGCGGCCGTCCTTGCGCATGGCGGCGTGGTTTTCAACCAGCCGGTGGGCGACGTGGATCGGCAACGGCATCAGCGACTTGGTCTCGTCGCAGGCGAAGCCGAACATCATCCCCTGGTCCCCGGCCCCGCCGACATCGACGCCCATGCTGATGTCCGGGCTTTGGGCGTGGATGTAGCTGATGACGTTGCACGTCTGGGCGGTGAACTCCATCGCCGGGTCGGTGTAGCCGATCTCGGTGATGGCGTCCCGCACCAACTGCTGGATGGCCCCGACCGTCAGCGGGGCCTTGGTGGTGATCTCCCCGGCGACGACGGCGAGGTTCGTGGTGACGAGCGTCTCGCAGGCGACCCGGCTCTTGGGGTCGTGGGCCAGGCAGAAGTCCAGCACGGCGTCCGAGATTTGGTCGGCCACCTTGTCCGGGTGGCCCATCGACACCGACTCGCTCGTGAACAGGTAACGCTCGCTCACCGTTCCGTCTCCGTGGGTAGTTGCCCGCCAATCCTTGTGTTCTATGGCGGGGGGGCCTGTTTCCAACCGCCGGCGCGGGCCACCGGCTTTCCGGCCGGCAAACTCCACTTCTTTTCCGCGGAATCTTGTGGTATGCCCGGCCGCGGAACCCTCTTCCGCGGAGTCCATCGGGATGCGTCACCTGGGCCTGTGGGCCGCCGCCGGCCTGTTATTATCGACCGGCGCCCTGCTCGCGCAAGGCTCGCCGTTCACGGTGCCGCAGCCGCAGGGGGGGCCGATCTTCCACCCGGACGGCCGCGTGATGAACGGCATGGAGTTCGAGAAGACCCCGTACGCCGGCTTCCTCGAAGGGGGGCTGAACGGGGCCGAGGGGAACAGCAAGTTCCTCAGCCTCCGACTCGGCGGGCAGTTCACCTACGACACGCCGGACGACTTTTGCACCGTCTTCGGGTGGTACGGCCTGAACCGGGACGCCAGCGACATCACCCAGAATATGCTCTGGCTGACGGCCCGCAACGAACTCATGTACGACGGCACCTTCGGCTTCTTCTCGCAACTCCAGTTCGAGTACGACGACCTGCGCGTCGTGGACCGGCGGCTCGGCGTCCACAACGGCCTCAGCGTGAACATCATCAAGGACACCGACATCCTGCTCAAGGCCCGGCTCGGCCTCGGGGCGTCGCAGGAGCACGGCGGCCCGGAGAACGGCTGGGCGCCGGAAGGCGACCTCGGCGGGGACTTCGAGTGGCAACTCACGAAGGCCACGAAATTCGTCGCCGGCCTCGACTACTACCCGGACGTGTCGGACTTCGGCCACTACCGCGTCCGCGGCCGGGCGGCCTTCGAGTTCATGGTGGACCCGAAACTGAACCTGAGCATCCGCACCGGCTTGCTGGAGCGGTACGACTCCCGGCCGGGCGACGCCAAGCATAATGACTTGGGCTATTTTGTGACGCTGCTGTACAAGTTTTAAGTGGGCTGCGGAAGCCCACGGACGGCCGTCCGTGGGCTTTCTTAAACCGCCCGTCGCCGCAGACCCGCGCGCCAACTTTCTGACAGCCCGGGGACGGCGGCCAACTCCCCGGCGATCACGCGGTCGTTGCGCATGTGGTGCATCACGCGGTTGCAGCGGGCGACCGTCCACTCGGGGTTCGGCCTGGCCCGCAGCGTCATCTCCAACCCGGCTTCCACGGCCCCGGTTTGCAGCACGCGGTAGTACCAGCCGCTGCGGCCATTCTGCACCACCAGCGCGGGCAGGGTCCGCATCCGCCAGCGGCGGGCCAGCTTCCAGCACGGCTGCCGGGGCTGCGTGACTTCCAGCGTCACGTCTCCGACTTGCCACACATCCCCGATGCAGACGGCGTCTTCCGTCAACCCTCCGATGGTCAGGTTCTCGCCGAACGCCCCCGGCGGGAACGCCACGCCGAGTTCCGCTTGCCACGCCGGGTAATGGGCGGCCGCATAGCCCAGAATGGCCTTGTCCGGCCCGCCGTGGTTCTCGCGGTCGGCTTGGCCGTCCCCGTTGAGCGATTCCCAGTGGACGGTCACCGGGCCGGCGACGGGTTCTTTGAAGAAGGCCGTCGTCCACACCTCGTCCATCGGGTCGTCGGAGCCGGGCCGGCCGTGGATTCGCACCGGGCCGACTTGGACGGATAAAAGTTTGGGCACGGGTGATCCTCTCGCCGGCCTGAAAAAAGACATTTTTAGTCGTGGATCGAACGTGGAAGAGAAGAACTTCACCACAGAGGACACAGAGAACACAGAGGAAAGACAGAGGCAAAGAAGACATTTTCAAAATGCCTTTCCTCGGCTTTGGATTTTCTCTGTGTTCTCTGTGTCCTCTGTGGTGAAGTTCTTCTCTTCTCTTCCGCCTTCACCAGTGTCTAATCGCGCAGCGTCCGCTCGGTCAGGTGCAAGAACACCTTCTCCAGGTTCGTCTCGTGCGTGTTGAAGCCCGTCAACTCGCTGTCCAACTCGCGCAGGACGGCCATCACCTTGACCACCAACGGGGCGACGGCCGGGCCGGCGACCGTGAGGGACTGCCCCGCGGCCCGGACGATCTTGATCCCCTCGGCCGTCAGCCGGTCCTTGACGCGGTCGGCCCCGGATTTTACGCGGACGGTCACGGTGTCGTCGAGTTTTTTCAGCAGGGCGGCGAGGGTGTCGCAGGCGATTAGTTTGCCGTGGTCCATGACGCCGATGCGCGGGCAGAGGGCCTGCACTTCTTCCATGTAGTGGCTGGTGTAGATCACCGTCAGCCCGGCGGCGTTGAGGGCCTTCACCTGTTCAAAGATGTGGTTGCGGGACTGCGGGTCCACGCCCGTCGTCGGCTCGTCGAGGAAGAGAATCGTCGGCTTGTGGACGACGGCGATGGCGAGGTTGAGTCGGCGCTTCATCCCGCCGGAGAACGTCCCGGCCCGCAGGTCGGCCTTGTCTCGCAGGGCGGCGAGGTCCAACACCTCGTCCACGCGGGCCGCCAGCGCTTTCCCGGTGATGCCGTACAGCTTGCCGAAGAATCGCAGGTTCTCGCGGGCTGTCAGGTCGCCGTACAGGGCCAAGTCCTGCGTGCCGATGCCGACCAGCCGCCGCTGGGCCAAGTTCTCCCGCCGCAACGGCTCGCGGTTAAGCAATACTTCCCCGGACGTGGCGTCGTGCAGGCAAGCCAAGATGCCCAACAGCGTGGACTTCCCCGCCCCGTTCGGCCCGAGCAGCCCGAACATCTCCCCGGCCGCGACGTTAAACGTGACCCCGGCGACCGCTTCGACGGGGCCGTAAGTCTTGCGGACGTTGTTGATTTGGAGCACTGGGCTACTTTCTAAAATCGCGCTCGCCGCCAAAGGCAACCTCACCCCCTAGCCCCTTACAAGGGTAGGTTTCCGGCCGGGGCAGAGGGAAATTTAGGCGGGGGTCGCTGTTGGCATCCGTCGCAGCCCCCTCGGGGTCATCGTCGGC
>JAYTTY010000477.1:0-4379 GCA_043744795.1 Zavarzinella sp.
CCCGCTTTTCCAAGCGTTGTCGAAGCCGAAAACGCAAGACAAGGATATCACTGACCCTAAACAATTGTCACTGTTCGACTTATAGCCGGACAGTTGTGCCATAAAATATGTATTCTTGGCGTCTTGGCGCCTTGGCGGTTCCATCACTGTTTTCCCGGGCGAAAGTCACTTAATACTAAACGTCTGGTCGTTTTCCTTGACGACTTTGGACGTGAGGCCCTTCAAGTCGTCGTCCTCCACGGGGCAAACGATGCGGAAGCCGACGATGTCGAAGTTCGTCAGCCACCAGATGCTCTGCGGCTCCTGCGGGTCGGCCTTCATCCAGTTCTTGTCCGACCGGGTGCGGGCGGCGACGCGCAGGTCTTTCATCTCGCTCTTGAAGTGGCCGCCGCGGGCGACGTGGAACCACTTGTTTTCGGTCGGCTTGAAGTACGGGCCGAGGGCGAAGCCGTCCTTGGCGTTGGCGGCGAAGCGGGTGTAGGCGTCGGCCACGTAGTGGTCGAGGCACCACTCCATCACGTTGCCCTGCATGTCGTACAGGCCCCACGCATTCGGCTTCTTCTTGGCCCCCTCGTAGGTCGTGCCGCGCGGGTGCGTCTCGTCCGGCGAGTTGGCCTTGTACCACGCGTACTCGTCGATCTTGGCGTCCTTCGGGATGCCGTAAGGCGTCGTGGTCCCGGCCCGGGCGGCGTACTCCCACTCGGCCTCGGTCGGCAGGCGATAGGTCTTGCCCGTCTTCTTGGAGAGCCACTCGCAGTACTTCATGGCCGCGTGGTGCGTCATGCAGATGGCCGGGTGCTTCTCGCGCTCGTGGTTGTACGTCTCGTCCACATAGGGCGTCGTCGGCTTGGAGACGGCGTCCGGACTCTTCGGGTCGAGCTTCCGGGCCAAGGCCTTTTTCTTCTCCTCCTCGTCGGTCAGCAGTTCCGGGTTGTTGAGCCGGAAGTACAGGTCGAACTCGTCCCACGAGATTTCGCACTTGGCCATCCAGAACGGCTTAATCTTTACCTTCACTTGCGGGCCTTCGTCCGGCTTGCGGTCGGGGTCGTCCGCCGGGCTGCCCATCAGGAAGTTGCCGCCGGGGACGGCGACCATGTCGAAGGAGACCTTGCCGCCGTCCGGGGCGGGGAGCGTCTCGGTGTAGTTCAAGTGGGCGGCGGCCGGCTTGGTCGGGGCCGGGTCGCCGACGGCGGCGGCCACCATCAGGCCGCCCAGCACAAGCACGGCGCCCAAGGGGATTCGGTACGTCATGGGGGTGAAAGTCTCCTGTCGGGCGGGCGCCGAGCGTGTCTTGCGCGTGTAGACTGATTTTAGAGGAGTTTATTCTATGCGACCCGCCGTCATTCTTCTTACGGGACTGCTCGGGATTTCAACGGGCCGGGCCGAAGACCCGGCAAGATTTGAATTTGAAGAACCCCACATGGGGACGAAATTCCACGTCGTCGTCTATGCCAAGGACCGGCCGACGGCCGACGCCGCGGCGAAAGAATCGTTCGCCCGCGTCGCGGACTTGAACCGCACGATGAGCGATTACTCGGCGGAGAGCGAACTGTCCAAGCTGTGCGCCAAGAGCGCCAAGACCCCGGCCGGCCCGGTGAACGTGTCGGACGACTTGTTCACCGTACTGGCCAAGGCCCAAGAGGTGTCGGCCCTGTCCGACGGCTCCTTCGACGTGACCATCGGCCCGGTGGTGAAACTCTGGCGCCAAGCCCGCAAAGACCGCCGACTGCCGGACCCGGACGTGCTGAAAGAAGCCCTGGCCCGCGTCGGCTACCGCAAGATGGAACTCGACCCGAAGGCCAAGACGGTGAACCTGACGGTCGCCGGGATGCAACTCGACCTCGGCGGCATCGCCAAGGGCTTCGCGGCCGACGAGTGCCTGAAAGTCATTGCCAAGCACGGCATCACGCGGGCGCTGGTCGCCGCCAGCGGCGACATCGCCGTCAGCGACGCCCCCCCCGGCCGCCCCGGCTGGAAAGTGGCCATCGGCCGCCTGCCCGGCTCGACGGCCGAGCCGCGATACGTGTGGCTCAAGGACGCGGCGATCTCCACGTCCGGGGACGAAGTCCAATTCGTGGAAATCGCCGGCACCCGTTACTCCCACATCGCCGACCCAAAGACCGGCTTGGGGCTGACCGGCCGCCGTAGCGTGACCGTGATCGCCAAGCACGGCATCGAGGCCGACAGCCTCACCAAAATGGCCAGCATCCTGCCGGCCGACAAAGTGGTCCCGGTGATCGACAAGATCGCCGGGGCCGCGACGCTGATCGTCGTGCTGACGGAGAAGGGGGAGCAGGCGGCGGAGTCGAAGGGGTTCGAGAAGTGGGTGGCGAAGGAGTGAGCGCCTCAACTCTTGGGCGGGAGCGCCTCAATTTGATCGCCGCGGACTTCAACATACGACTTGTACGGCCGGTTCAAGAACCGGACGCGGTAAATTTCGACGCCCTTCGGCCCCAACGGCCCGCGGAACTCGACGACCTTGCCGGTCAACTCAGGGGCCGCAAAGAATCGGACACGTGAGTTGAGTTCAATTGGCAATGCCAGTTGTGAATTGATGGGTTCGCCTTCTTGCGAAGTTCGGCACGCAGCGCATGGTTTTCCGGCCTGAAGGGCCGTTTAACATAGCCCAGCCCGCAAGGGCTGGGACAACGGCCGAAAATTGATTTCGGTCTGAAGGACCGACTAAAGCATCGCCGTTACGGGACCGGCTCCCCAATAATCGGTCCTTCAGACCGAGGCCACCGCACGGTATTTACCCAGCCCTTGCGGGCTGGGCTATGTTAAACGGCCTTTCAGGCCGAAAGGCCGACGACCAGCGTTCTTCCCGCTCTGCTCACCCCTCCAAGTCCGCCGGGTTCACGCGCAGCGGTTGGCGGTTGCGGTACTGCTCGGCGCGGGCGGCGTACTCGTTCCGCGTCTTGTCGTCTTCGGCCACGTCGTGGGCGCGGTCGGCCCACTTCTCGGCTTCCGGGAAGTTGCCGACCTCGGCGTGGGCGGCGGCGAGCGTGTCCAGGAAGCCGGGGGTTTGCCACTCGGTCAGTTCGCAGGCGCGGGTGGCGCACTCCACGGCCCGGCGGCCGTTGCGCACCGTCGGGTCCGGGGCGGTGGCCCAGACCCAGCCCAAGTAGTTGAACGTCGTCGCGTTCGCCGGGTCGCACTTGAGGGCGGCGGTGTGGTCCCGCACGGCCTTCGGGTACTCGCGATTGAAGTAGTGCATCATCGCCCGCCGGTTGAACAGCCGGGGGCTTTCCGGGTTGCGCTTGATCGCCTCGTTCAGGGCGGACATGGCGTCGGCCTTGCGGCCGAGCTTGTGCAGCGTCTCGAAGCGGTACTCGAACGTCGGGCCGTGGCCGTGGTCGAGTTCCAGCGCCTTGTCGAAGTCCGACAGGGCCGCGTCGTACTTGCCGAGGTCGTGCAGCACCAGGCCGCGGCCGTTGCGCACCCACACCCAATCGACGTCCAAGTCCACGGCCCGCGTGAAGTCCCGCAGGGCGGCGTCGAGGTCGTGGTTGGCCCAGTGGGCGCTGGCCCGCCGGCTGAGGGCGTACACGTTGGCGTCGTTGATGCGCAGGGCGGCGTCGAAGTCGTCGATGGCGGCGACCAGTTCGTCCGACTTCAGGCGCAGGTCGCCGCGCCAGACCAAGTACTCGGCCGCGTGGCCGGGGTCCATCTCGATGGCCGCGGAGAAGTCCGCGTCCGCCATCTCGGCGGCGCCGCGGGCCTCGTTCACGCGGCCGCGCAGGGCGACCAGGTCGGCGCGGGCGGCGTCGATGGCCAAGGCGCGGTTGCAGTCGGCCAGCGCCTCGTCGTACTGCTTCTGGCGCAGGAAGAAGGTGCCGCGGTTCAGCAGGGCTTGGATGTCGTCCGGCTTGAGGCGGATGGCTTGATCCAAGTCGGCGATGGCGCGCGGGACGTTGCCGAGTTCGGCGTGGGCCATCGCCCGGAAGCGGTAGCCGGCGGCGATGTCCGGCCGCAGCTTGATGGCCTGCGTGAAGTCGTCGATGGCGTCGCGCACGTCGCCGGCCTCCAGCCGGTCCATGCCGCGGGAGCAGTACTCCTCGGGCGTGGCGGGCAGGCGGGGGGTGTTGGCGTCCATGGGCATCGTCGGTGCTTTCGCCACGCGGCAGTCCTTAGTTGAATCCCGATCCAGTTTGCGGGCGCAACGCTTCGAAGTAGAGCGCGGGCCGGAACCCAAATCGCGCTCGCCGCAAAGACAACCTCACCCCCTAACCCCCTCTCCGCAGCGGAGAGGGGGAACCAAACTAAGAAGTCTCTCGCCCACTTGCTCCCCTCTCCGCTGCGGAGAGGGGCCGGGGGCTTACAAGGGTAGGTTTCCGGCCGGGGCAGAGGGAAATTTAGGCGGGGGTCGCTGTTGGCAT
>JAYTTY010000478.1:0-4373 GCA_043744795.1 Zavarzinella sp.
GCGTGAGGGTGAAGGTTTGAGCACCAACACTCTACCGCCGGCGCTCAAGCCCCGCCACTCCTTTTCAACCCGCCAAAAAGTGCGAAAGACTAGTCAGAGCGGTGATAACGCCACTCTCACGGACATGGTTCCCGGCGCCGGCGCTGACTCGGGCTTCGTCGGCAAAGCGAACCGCTTTTACTTTAAAGCGCACGTCGTCACGAATTCCTCCAGCAAGCTTTTGTTCGAGCTTGGGTCTCCCGCCTCCGGATCGCCGGCCGCAGGGGTGGACTACGATACGATCATCGCGGACGGTTCTTCAAACACAGTCACGGCCGCTGGCGCTATCCAACTTGGACTTCTTGGCGGTTTCAAGGGGCTGGTCGGCCAGCAGTTTACCCTTCTTGACAACAACACCAGTTCCGCGATTGCCGGAACGTTCTCATTTACCGACCAGGCTGGCGCACCTTTAATAAAGACTGTCAACGCATCGAACGGACGCGATATTCTGACACTCAAAGGCTATACACTTGAAGTCAATTATACGGGCGGTAACGGCAATGACTTAGTCTTAACCGTCAAGACTGTTCCACCAGGCACGGAACCCCCCGCGACAGTTTCCGGATTGGTGTGGCTTGACCGAAACGCGGACGGCGTTCAGGATACTGCCGAGGACGGGTCGGAAGGGGTATTGGTCACACTCTTCGACGCAACCTCCGCGCCCCTCTTTACCGCCCGCACCGACGCGGACGGGCAATATCAGTTCGAGGACATTCCCGCCGGTGACTACACCATCAGCGTGACTCCACCCGAACATTTTGTCCTCAGTCCCACCGGCAATCTTGTGGACCCCGCTCTCCCAGACGGCCTGACGCCGACGTTTGCGCTCGATCCCGGCGACCATTTAGAAGGCATTGATGCGGGCGTGTACGAACCCGCCACATTGTCCGGGTATTCGTGGATCGACTCCGACGCGGACGGCTTATGGGATCCGACGCCGACGTTCCTTGCGGGGGTCACGTTTACCCTGCGCAACACCGACGGCACGCTCGCCGTCGATGCGGCCGGAGACGATGTCGCGGCTGTCACCGTGACCGCGACCGGGAAGTATAACTTTGACAATATTCGACCCGGCGACTACATCGTTCAAGCCACGCCGCCAACCCCGTGGAATTTCACCACGGAAGTCGGCAATCACCCGGCCAGCGCTTTCGATCCGCTCACCGGCCTTTCGACGGCCGTGACGCTAGTGTCTGGCGATCTCCTGCGTGGGCCAGACGCGGGCTTTTACCGCGTCGCGTCGATAGCCGGCGAAACATGGGTCGATGCGGACGGGGATGGCATTCGCGAGGGCGCTGAAGTCGCTTCCCAAGGAATCACCGTCACCCTTTCCGACTCGGCGAATCTTGTCATTGCCTCTGTGATAACAGGTGCGGACGGCACTTACAACTTCGGCGACCTACGGCCCGGCCGGTACTGGGCGGCCTTCGCCGCGCCGACGGGGTTCGTGTTCACGTTGCCAAACCAAGGCACAGATAATGCCTTGGACAGCGATGTCGATTTGCAAACTGGCCTCACGGCTATTTTCACGCTTACCGAGAATCAAGCCCTTTCGGCCTTGGACGCCGGCATACACCCCGGCGTCACCGTGGGCGGCTTGATCGGGGACCGCGTGTGGCTCGACGCCAACGCCGACGGCGTGCAAAATTCCGGGGAGACCGGCGCGGGCAATGTCACCGTGAAACTTCGCGACGGCATAGGGGCGCTGGTCGCCACCGCCGTGACGAATTCCGCCGGACAGTACTCGTTCGCCGGGCTGCCCGCCGGCTTGTACCAAATCGAGTTCGTCGCCCCGGCGGGAGACGAGTTCAGCCACAAGTATCAGGGCCAGAACGGCGCGACTGACAGTGACGCCGACCCGCTGTCCGGCCGTACGGCCGTGTTCTCGCTTGCGGCGGGCAGCGTGCGGACAGACGTGGACGCCGGCCTGCATCCCTCCCGCAGCGATTCCGGGAGCGGGAGCGGCTCCGGCTCTGGGTCCGGGTCTGACAGTGGGACCGGCAGCGCCAGTGGCAGTGGATCGGGGTCCGCGTCAGGTTCTGAAAGCGGTACGGGTAGCGGCAGTGGCAGCGGATCGTCGTCCGGGTCCGAGTCTGAGAGCGGCACGGGCAACGGTGGCACGGGCAACGGTGGCACGGGCGGCGGTGGCACGGGCGGCGGTGGCGCGTCCGGCTCAGGCTCTGCCAGCGGGCCCGGCAACGGCGGCGGAGCCGGCGGCGGAAGTGGAGCCGGCGGCGAGTCCGGCGGCGGAAGCGGAGCCGGCGGTGGAAGCGGAGCCGGCGGCGGGTCCGGCGGGTCCGGCTCTGCGACAGGCAGCGGATCAAGTTCGGGCAGCACCGGCAGCGGCTCCGGATCCAATAGCGGCGCTGGGAGCGGTGGCGGCGATCAGGGCGGCGGCAACGGCAATGGGGGCGGCGGGAACGGTGGAGGGAACGGCGGAGGTGGGAACGGCGGAGGTGGGAACGGCGGCGGCGGGAACGGCGGCGGCGGGAACGGCGGTGGCGGCGGTGCCGGCGGCGGAGGGAACGGCGGAGGGAATGGCGGGAATGGCGGGAATGGTGGTGGAGGCGGGAACGGTGGCGGGGGAAGTGGCAGCGGCGTCGGGTCTAATTCGGGGAGTGGGTCCGGGACCAACAACGGGTCGGACAGTGGGGCCGGCAGCAGTTCAGGCTCGGGGTCGGACAGCGGGTCTAACTCGGGGTCCGGCTCAGGGTCCGGCGGCTGGGAGGGGTCCAACTCCGCGTCCGGCAGCAGTTGAGGCGTCGGTCAATGTCCTCGAATCTCTTCGCCACGCCGGCCGTTCGGCGTGGCGTTCCCGCCGGCGGAGTGCCGCCGCCGGCCATTCTTCTTGCATCAAGCACTCATGCCCAATTCTTTCGACGACCCCTCGATCCCCGGTTGGTTCAACTTCTCAGCCGTCTACGACCGCATGGTCGCCCGCGCCGCGGACGGGGCGGCGTTCGTCGAGGTCGGGGCGTGGCTCGGGCGGTCCACGTCTTATCTCGCCAAAGCCATTCGGGCCTCCGGCAAGCGCATCGGCCTGCATGTCGTGGACACGTGGAAGGGGTCGCCCAACGAGGCGGCCCACCGAGAAGAGGTCGCCAAGCACGGCGGCAACTTGTTCCCGGCGTTCCGGGCAAACATGGCCCGCAACGGCGTCTTGGACCTCATCACCCCAGTGCAGAAGCCGTCCGTGGATGCGGCCCGCGACTTCGCGGACGGAAGCCTCGACTTCGTGTACATCGACGCGGCCCACGACCCGGTGTCCGTGTCGGCCGACATCCTGGCGTGGTGGCCGAAGGTCAAAGTCGGCGGCGTACTCGCCGGGCACGACTACGGCAAGTTCCCCGGCGTCACCGGGGCCGTGGACGGCCTGTTCGGGCCGGTCACGGTCGTCGCCGAGGCCGACACGTGGCTCGTGGAGAAGACGGCCGACCGGCGCGGGCCGGCCACGGGCGTCGTCTTGGTCCCCGTCGGCGGGGCCGTCGAGCCGGGGTGCGAGGACGGCCTGAAGGCGCTGGAGCGGCGCGGGTGGGCCGTCTGGCGAGTGCGCGGCTACTCGGCCATCGACGCCGCCCGCAACCAGATGGCGACGGACGCCCTGGCCCAAGGCTTCGACGAACTCATGTGGGTCGATTCCGACGTGGTGTTCGCCGCGGACGACGTGGACCGATTGCGGTCCCACCAGTTGCCGTTCGTGTGCGGCATCTACCCCAAGAAGTCGCGGCGGGAGTTTGCGGCCGCGTTCCTGCCCGGCGCGCCGGCCGTCCAGTTCGGCCGCGGCGGCGGGCTGACGGAGGTCCGCTACTGCGGCTTCGGCTTCAACTACACCCGCCGGGTGGTGTACGACGCCATCCAGGAGAAACTCAAACTCCCGGTGTGCAACCGCCGCTTCGGCTCCACGCTGGTGCCGTACTTCGCCCCGCTGGTCGCCGACGACGGCTCCGGCCCGTGGTACTTGGGGGAAGACTACGCTTTTTGCGAGCGCGCCCGCCTGGCCGGGATCAAGGTGATGGCCGACACGGCCGTCCGCCTGTGGCACGTCGGCAGTTACCGCTACGGCTGGGAGGACGCCGGGGCCGACAAGGAGCGCTTCGGCGACTACACCTTCCACATGCCGGCGCCCGCCGCGGCCCCGGACGCCGGCCCGGTCAGACAACGGTAAGGGGCCGCCGGGCCGATCTTTTCCGGGTGCGACCAGATTCTCTGGGGAGTCGAAACCGCTCTCACCCCCGGCCCCCTTACAGGGGTAGGTCAGGCGAGAGCGAAGAATTCAGGCGGAAGTCGCAATAGTGCGACCATGCCGCGTTTTCTCGATGTCGGCGAACAAACGC
>JAYTTY010000479.1:0-4366 GCA_043744795.1 Zavarzinella sp.
GGCGTCCCGCCGGTCGTCGAGGAACAACCGACCGGCGGGACGCCGGTCCCACCGCAACACCGACCGCAACACCGAAACTGAAAATGCTCTAAATGGCGAAGTCCGTCACGCCATCAGCCCCTTCACCGGCTCGCCGTGGACGTCGGTCAGGCGGAAGTCGCGGCCCTGGAAGCGGTGCGTTAACCGCGTATGGTCGATGCCGAGCAGGCGCAGGATCGTGGCGTTCCAGTCGTGGATGTGGACCGGGTCTTTCACGACGTTGTAGCCGTAGTCGTCGGTCTGGCCGTAGGTGATGCCGGGCTTGGCGCCGCCGCCGGCCAGCCACATGCTGAAGCAGCGGCCGTGGTGGTCGCGGCCGTAGTTCGTGGCCGTCAGGGCGCCTTGGCTGTACACCGTGCGGCCGAACTCGCCGCCCCAGATCACGAGCGTATCGTCCAGCAGGCCGAGGCGCTTCAGGTCGCTGACCAACGCGGCCGAGGGCTTGTCCACGTCCTTGCACTGGCCTTTGATTTGGCCGGGCAGGCCGCCGTGCTGGTCCCAGCCGCGGTGCATCAGTTGCACGAAGCGGACGCCCTTCTCGACCATGCGGCGGGCCAGGAGGCAGTTGCGGGCGAAGCCGCCGTCCACGCCGGTGTCGTCGATGCCGTAGGCGTCGATCACCGTCTTGGGTTCCTTGCTCAGGTCGGTCAGGTCCGGCACGCTGGTCTGCATGCGGAAGGCCATCTCGTACTGCTCGATGCGCGTGGCGATCTCCGGGTCGCCGAAACTGTCCTTGGCCATGCGGTTCAACTCGCCGACGGCGTCCAGCATGTCCCGCCGCGCGTCGGGGGCGACGCCGTCCGGGTTGGACAAGTACAGCACCGGGTCTTTGCCGGACCGGAAGCGCACGCCTTGGTGCTGAGTGGGCAAAAAGCCGGTCCCCCACAGGCGGGAGAAGATGGGCTGGTCCGTCTTGTTGCCGCTGCCTTGGGAGATCATCACGATGAAGGCCGGCAGGTTCTTGTTCATGCTGCCGATGCCGTAGGACAGCCACGCCCCGAGGCTCGGCCGGCCGGGCTGCTGGCTGCCGGTCTGCAAGTAGGTGATCGCCGGGTCATGGTTGATCGCCTCCGTGTGCAGGGAGTTCACGACGGCAATGTCGTCCGCCACGGCCCCGAGGTGCGGCAACAACTCGCTGATCCACGTCCCCGCTTTGCCGTGCTGGGAAAACTTGAACATGGACGGGGCGACCGGCAACGTCTTCTGCCCGCTGGTCATGCCGGTGATGCGCTGGCCCATGCGGACCGTCGCCGGCAAGTCTTCCCCGAAATGGTCCTTGAGTTTCGGCTTGTGGTCGAGCAAGTCCAGGTGGCTCGGCCCGCCCGACATGCACAGGTAGATCACCCGCTTGGCCTTCGGGGCGAAGTGCAACTTCGGCAACGCCCCCCCCTCGTCGGCGTTCAGCAAGGAGGCGAGGGCCGTCGTGCCGACGACGCCGGCCGCCGACCGGCCGAAGAACTGCCGCCGCGTCTGGTGCTTGAGGAATTCCCACATGGTCGCGCGTCGTCCGGGGAGAGGGTGGCTGAATGGTTCACGATAACAGATGGCGGGGACGGGGGCAAATGGGATGACAAGGTGACCGGGTGACAAGGTGACAAGGTGACCAAAGCCAAACGAGCCGATGCCACCCACCCGACGCCTGACAGTGTCGGCTCGCCCGGTTTTTGTCACCTTGTCACCTTGTCACCTTGTCACCTTGTCACCTTGTCACCTTGTCACCTTGTCACCTTGTCACCCGGTCTCTTTGGGGCTTTCGGCCGCCGCCGGTCCCGACTTGACACATTTTTCCCGCCCCGGTATGAGGGCCGTTCGCGCAGGGAAGTGGCTACACGTCCAGGAGTGGACCATGATTGGCTGGATCCGCACGGCAACGCTCGTCGTGGCAACGCTCGGCCTCGGTGTCTCCGCCGCCCGGGCGGACGCCCCCGGCGGCAAGGAAATCGCGGACGTCGTCGTCACCGGGAACAGTCTGCGCGCCGCCCCGGACATTTTGGCCGTCTTCGGCGTGCGCCCCGGCCAAGTCTATGTGGAAGAGACCATCCGCGCCGGCGTCGACAAGCTGTACGCCAAGGGGTGGTTCACGTCCGACGGCATCCAGTTGCGCACCGTCGAGCGGGACGGCGCCGTGGTCGTGAAGCTGATCGTCAAGGAACTCACCGGCTTTATCTCGGACATCCAGTACGTCGGCGCCGACCACCTGGGCCGGACGGAACTCGACACGCTTACCGGGCTGCGCCGCGGCATGGCCATGTCGCCCCACCTGAACCAGCAGGCCCGGCTCAATATCCTGCGCAAGTACCAAGACTCCGGCCGCGTCCACGCCAGTGTGACCATCCGCGAGGGGACGAAACTGGACGACCGCCGCGTCGTCTTCGACATCGTCGAAGGCCCGGTGGTGAAGGTGACCGACATCGAATTTAAGTTCGTCGGCCCGCACGAGTCCGGCATCACCGCCGGCCGGCTGCGGGAGCAGCTCACCGTGTCGCGGGCCAAGTTGGCCGGCCTGATCGGCGGGGACTTCAACCCCGGCCAGATCGACTACGACGTGGTGAAGCTGACCGAATACTACAGCGGCCTCGGCTTCCTGGACGCCCGCGTGAGCCGGGAACTCACTTACTCCGCGGACCACCGGCACGTCACGGTCACGTTCTTCGTCTCCGAGGGGATGCGCTACAAGGTCGGCCGGCTGCAAATCTCCGGCAACACGGTCTACAACGAGACCAAGCTGCTGGAGTTCACCGACCTGCGCGAGGACAAGTTCTACGACCGCGGCACCATCACGGCCGACCTGCAGCGCATCCGCGACTACTACGGGTACGCCGGCCGGCCGGTCGGCGTGCGGGAAGAGCACCCCGAGCCGGAACCGGGCAAGGGCGTCGTCCACGTCCACTACCAAGTGGTCGAAGCGCCCCAGATGCGCGTCGGGGACATCAAGATCATCGGGAACAACGTGACGCGGGACAACGTGATCCGCCGGGAAATCCCGCTGTACCCCGGGCAGATCCTCACCTACCCGGACCTGCTGGCGGGCCAGAACAATCTGTCCCGGCTCGGCATCTTCAAGGACGAGCCGCAGAACGGCATCAAGCCGACGATTGAAGTCCTCGACCCGCAGGGGGACTCGCCGTTCAAGGACTTGCTGGTGACGGTGAGTGAGGCCCAGACCGGCAGCTTCATGCTCGGGGCCGGCATCAACTCGGACGCCGGCGTGACCGGCAGCATCGTGCTGAACGAGCGGAACTTCGACATCACCCGCCTGCCGACGAGCGTGGAAGACATCCTCAGCGGCCAAGCCTTCCGCGGCGGCGGGCAGGAATTGCGATTGGAGGCCGTGCCCGGCAACGTGTACCAGCGGTACACGGCCAGTTGGCGCGACCCGCGGCTGTTCGACAGCCTCTACTCCCTGAGCGTCAGCGGGTACTACTACACGCGCGGCTTCACCGAGTACAACGAGACGCGCACCGGCATCCGCACCTCGCTCGGCCGCCGCCTCAGCCCGAACTGGAGCGTCACCACCTCTCTGCGGGCCGAGAACGTGGACCTCACGCAGATCCCGTACTACGCCCCGAAGGAAATCACGGACAACCGCGGCAGCAGCTTCCTCTTCGGCGCGTCGCTCGGCCTCCGCTACGACACGCGGGACAACTACCTGCGGCCGACGTCCGGCAGCGTGTTCGACGTGAACGTCGAGCAAGTCCTCGGGGACTACCAGTTCCCGATCGCCACGGCCGAGTACACGAACTTCTTCAACACTTACTCCCGCCTCGACGGCAGCGGCAAGCACGTGCTGGCCACCCGGTCGCAAGTGTCGGTCACCACGTCGGACGCCCCGGTGTTCGAGCGGTTCTACGCCGGGGGCTTCCGCAGCATGCGCGGCTTCCAGTTCCGCGGCGTCGGCCCGCACTACGCGGACCTGAACACCGGCGGCGACTTCGCCTTCCTGAACAGCGCCGAGTACCAAATCCCGATCGTGCCGAGCGACAGCCTGTACGTCGTCGGGTTCGTGGACTCCGGGACGGTCACCCGCGGCGTCAGCCTGCGGGACTACCGCGTGACGGCCGGGGTCGGCCTGCGCATCTCGATGCCGCAGCTCCTCGGCCCGGTCCCGCTGGCCATCGACTTCGGCTTCCCGCTGGCCCAGGCCCCCGGCGACAAGAAGCAGGTGTTCAGCTTCTGGATCGGCATGTTCGGGCAGTAAAGACCGTTGAACCGCCAAGGCGCCATGACGCCAAGAAGACAAATCATAATGTTCGGGCAGTAAAGACCGTTGAACCGCCAAGGCGCCAAGACGCCAAGAAGACAAATCAAAAATGATTGTTCTTCTTGG
>JAYTTY010000480.1:0-17144 GCA_043744795.1 Zavarzinella sp.
GACACCCGGAGGCGGCCGGCGAACCGAGTCTTCGAGGGTTCGCCTTCGTGGGTGACGCCTGTTCGCCCAAGGGGTCGGACCTTCGAAGACTCGGTCCTCTTGGGCCTCTCCGCGGGGAGTTCTAAGACCGCTTAAAAGCGGGACTCCAACGAGACCGCCTCACGTCGGTGAATTTATACCGCCCCCCCATTGATGCGGATCACTTGCCCCGTGATGAACGCCGCGCCGGGGGACACCAGCCATCTCACGGTCTTCGCCACGTCTTCCGGCAGGCCCCAGCGGCCGAGCGGGGTTTCGCGGGTGACGCGGTCCTGCCACTTGGGCGACGCCTGTTCGCCCCACGCGGTCTTGATCCAGCCGGGGGCGACGGCGTTCACCCGCACCTCGGGGGCGACCGCTTTGGCCAAACTGCGCGTGAAGGCCATCACCGCCGCTTTCACCGGGCCGAAGAGTTGGCCGCTCTCGCCGTCGAAGCCCGTCTCCGCTTGGTCCCAGCCCATCGTGACGAGACTGCCGGACCCCTTGGCCTTCATGCGCTCGCCGAAGGCCCGGCCCAACATGACCGTGGCCGTGAGATCGACGGCCAGCAGCGCGTCCCACTTTTGCCGGAACGACCAGTCCGGGGCGTCGCCCGTCACCAAGTCGGCCCCGGCGTTCAGGACGACGATGTCCAGTCCGTCCCACAATTTCCACGCGGTGTCCGCCAGCGCGTCGCACGCGGCCGAATCGGCGAGGTCAGCCATCACGACGCCGATGCGGCCGCTGTAAACGGCCAATTCTTGGGCGACGGCCCCGGCGTTCTCCCGTGACCGCCGGCCGTGGATCAACACGTCGGCCCCGGCGCGGGCGAGTTCGGCCGCGATGGCTTTGCCGATCCCGCTCGTGGACCCCGTCACCAAGGCCCGCAGGCCGCCGAGTTCCCGCGCGGAGGCCGGCTCTCGGCGGGGGACCGGCTTGGCGGGGAAGTCGTCCGGCGGCAGTTCCTTGAGCAGTTCGCCGACGGTTTTGCCAAGACTCGGGTGAACCAAGTCGGGGACGAGTTCGGCGAGCGGTTCCAGCACGAACCGCCGCTGGTGCATCCGCGGGTGCGGCACCACCGGGTCCGGGCCGGAGCGAATGAGGTCGCCGTAGAGCAGCACGTCGAGGTCGAGCGTGCGCGGGGCGTTCGGCTCCGAGCGCAAGCGGCCCAAAAGCCGTTCGACTTCCAGAATGGCGGCCAGCAAGTGTTCCGGCGAAAGTTGCGTGTCGGCCTCGGCCACGGCGTTCAAATACGCCCCGGCCCCGGCCGGCCCGCCGACCGGGGCCGTCTCGTAATATTGGGATACGCGGCGGACGGTCAGCCCCGGCACGGCCCGCAGGCGCAGGACGGCCTCGTCGAGAAACCGCTGCCGGTCCCCGAGGTTGCCGCCGAGGGCCAGATAGGTGCGAACCATCCGGGAATTTCGGATTGCGGATTTCGGATTGCGGAATTGAATACGCGGACACGGTGCAAGACACCCGGCCTTGTCACCGTGTCAGTCACCCGGCGGCTGACGCCGCTCGGCTCACCAAACCCGGTGTCACTTCTTCTTGGCCGGGGCGGCTTCTTCGTCGGTCTTTTCCTTCTTGGCCTTCTTCAGCACGATCTTCATGACGCGGACTTTCGGCAGGCCGAACGGGCTTTGGCCGTCCGTCCACTTGTCCGCGTCCTTTAGGGTGGAGATGCGCTCGGCCCGCGTCAGCACGCTACGGTTCGTGGACCCGCCGGACTTGCGCTTCAGGGATTTATCAATCGACATGGGACTTCACACGGTTGGTGGATTTCGGGCAAACAGGAATGATATTCGGGGCCGGCGGGGGCGACAAGCGGATGGGGCGGGCGGGGGAAAAGACATTTTCGCCACGGATCGAACACGGATAAAGGCAACAGACAGAAGAACTTCACCACAGAGGACACAGAGAGCACAAAGGAAAACCAAAACCGAGGAAAGGCATGAGGAAAATGTCTTCTCTCTCCTCGGTCTTTCCTCTGTGTTCTCTGTGTCCTCTGTGGTGAAGTTCTTCTGTCTGTTGCCTTTATCCGTGTTCGATCCGTGTTCGATCCGTGGCTAAAAATGTCTTCTCTTCAAAACATGAGCTTCGCCAACTCCGCCTCCAGCAGCCGTTGGACTACGTCGTTCGGGGCGCCTTTTTGCGTCTTCATCACGTGGCCCTTGATTCGGTTGGCGGCGGCGGTCTTGCCCTTCTTGAAGTCTTCCACGGCCGGGCCGTTGGCGGCGATGGCCTCCAGGACGGCGGCCAGCAACTTCGACTCGTCGAAACTGGTGGCGATGCCGAGGGTCGTTAGGGCGGCGCCGGCGTCAGCGCCGTGTTCGAGCATGTGCTTGAACACGTCGCGGCGGTCCTGTTGGTTGATGCTGGCGGTCTTCTTCATGAAGTCCGAGAACTTGGGGGCGGTGATCGGGAACTGGTCGATCTCCTCCTTGCGCTCGTTCAGGGCGCCCATCACCAAGTCGCTCATGCGGTTGATGACCTGCTTGCCGTCGCCGACGGCCGCCGTCACTTCCTCGTAGTACGACACCATGCGGCGGCCCTTGGCCGTCAGCACCTGGGAGTCGTACTGCGTCAGGTTGAATGGGGCGGCCTGCAACCGCCGCCGTTGGTCGGCGGGGAGTTCGCCCATCGCCATCTTGGCGGCCTGCACCTCGGACGGCGTCACCACCACCGGCACCAAGTCCGGCTCCGGGAAGTAGCGGTAGTCGGCCGCCTCTTCCTTGTGCCGTTGCACTTGGGTGACGCCGCGGACGGCGTTCCACCCGGCCGTCGTCTTGTTTACCTTTTGGATGCGGTAATTGACGGGGTCTTTCTGAAACTCGGCGTACTGCCGTTCGGCCTCGTGGGCGATGGCGAGGCCGACGCTGGAGATGCTGTTCAGGTTCTTCACTTCCACCAACGGCGTGGCGGCGATGCCCCCTTCGTAGGGGACGTGGATGTTCACGTTGGCGTCGCAGCGCAGGCTCCCTTCCTGCATTTCGCAGTCGGAGACGCCGATCTCGCGCAGCATCAGCCGGATTTCTTCGAGGTACGCCTTCGCCTCCTCCGGGCTGTTGATCTCTGGCTTGCTGACGATTTCGAGCAGCGGCGTGCCGGTGCGGTTCAGGTCCACCTTGGAGTCGCCCCCGCGGCCGGACTCGTCGTGCGTGTTCTTGCCGGCGTCCTCTTCGAGGTGCGCCCGGAAGATGCCGATGCGCTTGGGCGTGTACTCCTTCTTCAGGTCGGCCGCCGCGTTAATTTCGAGGAAGCCCTCGGAGCTGAACGGTAGGTCGTACTGGCTGATCTGGAAGTTCTTCGGCAAGTCCGGGTAGTAGTAGTTCTTGCGGTCCCACTTGGTGAACTCGGCGATGGAGCAGTTCAGCGCCAAGGCCGCGCGCAAGGAGAGGTCGAACGCCTTGCGGTTCATCACCGGCAGCGTCCCCGGCATGCCGAGGCACACGGGGCACGTCTGCGAGTTGGGCGGGGAGCCGAACGTGGTGGCGCACCCGCAAAACAGTTTGGTGTTGGTGAGCAACTGGACGTGGACTTCGAGGCCGACGACGATCTTGTATGGCAATGACATGGGGGGACTCGGGGGACCGCGGAATTCATCTGTCAGGGTAGCGAAATTGAACCGGAGAACCACCTCGCGGGGTCTCGGAACCGAAGCGTCAGCGAGGGAGGCGAGCCAGAAGCGTCAGCGACTGGAGGAGCCTCGCATACGCGATCGCGAGAGGGCGAGTCTTCGAAGCCCGACCCATTGGGCGAACGACTGTCGCCCGTCAAATTTGGGGCGAGCCGCTTCCCAAGCAGCGAACCTCGAAGACTCGGTTCGCGGCGCACTTACTCAGGCAACTCCTCCAGTCGCTAACGCTTCTTCTGGCTCGCCTTCCTCGCTGCGCTCGGCTCCGAAAACAACGCTTGGGGCGGCCGACGGAAAGGGTTTCTGCCTCCGGCCAGTATACCAACCCAATCGCACGCCACAAACACGGAGACACGCGCATGAAATGGGCCGGCATCATCATCCGCACGCTGGTCGGGCTAGGGTTCTTCGTCCTCGGCCTGAACCACTTTCTGAACTTCCTGGACATGAGCGCGCAAGCGGAAGCCATGCCGGAGGGTGTGAAAGGGTACATGAGCCACGTCGGCGGGGGATACATAACCGTAGTGAAGGTGTTGGAGACCGTCGGCGGGTTGTTACTGCTCACGGGACTGTTCGTCGGCCTTGGCATCACCCTCCTGACACCCGTGTGCGTGAACATCTTGCTTTTCGACATCTACATCGCGAAGCAGCCCGTCGGGCCGGGCCTTGTCCTGACGGTCCTGTGCTTCGTCTTGGTCGGCATCTACTGGCCGCACTTCCGGGCGGCGTTCGCCATGAAGCCGATGACTTGTTGCAGTCGCTGAATGTTCCCTTCCCGGCGGTCCGGTCGTATGGTTCCCCCATGACCGAGACGCCGGTTTCGCTCCTCGACCGCCTGTGCCGCGCCCCGGCCGACGCCCACTGGGAACGGTTCGTCCGGCTGTTCACGCCGCTGTTGCGGCGGTGGGGCATCTCCCTCGGCGTGCCGGCTGCCGACCTGGAAGACGTGCTTCAAGACGCCTTCCTGACCCTCATCCGCGACCTGCCGGCCTTCCGGTACGACCCGGCCCGGAGTTTCCGGGCGTGGCTGTGGACCGTCTTCCGGCATCAGGTCATCGCCTGGCGAAAGCGACAGACGCGGCCGTTGCCGATGACCGTGGCCCGCTTGGAGGCGCTCGACTGCCCGGACACGGTGGCGGCGGCGACGGAGGCCGAGTACCGCCGCGTGGTCGTCGAGCGGATGGTGCAACTCGTGAAGACCGACTTCCCGGCCCAGACGTGGAACATCTTCCTCGCCCTGACGGCCGAGGGCCGCTCGGGGGTCGAAGTGGCCGAGCAATTCCGCGTCAGCCCGAACGCCGTCTACCTCATCCGCGGCCGGGTCTTGGCCCGATTGCGGCACGAATTCGCCGACTTGGACCGATAAGCGAATTTTCGTGACAGGTTTTCGCCCGCTTGTCACCATATCTTGGTAACGACTCGATCCCGCCCGTTCGTCAGGTGGTTCTCATGCCCAATACCGCGCCCGCGGCCGACACGGAATTGTTGCGCAAACTGTTGGCCGGGGAACTCCCGCCGGCCGAGGCCGACCGGCTCGCCGCGGCGTACGCGGCCGACGGCCGGCTCGCGGCAATGGGGCAGGCGCTCGACGCGGGCGACACCTTGTTCGGGGGCCTCAGTGACACGTCGCAGACATCGGACCCGACCGACGACCAGATGGCCGAGCGGCTGGTGAGCCGGATGAAGGCGGAGATCAGCCGCCGCGACGAGACCTTGGCCCACCCCGCGGACGACGACGCCGGCCCGGCCGACGACCCGACCGCCACCGCGGCGCCGGGGGCCGACGGCGACGACGCATCGGAGCCGATGCCAGACATGTTGGAATATTTCCGCGTCGAGAAAATCTTGGGCCAAGGGGGCATGGGCATGGTGTACTTGGCGACGGACACGCGCCTCAACCGCAAGGTGGCCATCAAGACGCTGAAGAAAGAACTCTCGGCCAAGGCGGCCGCCAAGGAGCGATTTTTCCGGGAGGCCCAGGCCGCCGCCGCGCTGGACCACGACCACATCATCCCGATCCACTATGTCGGCGAGTCGAAAGGCATCCCGTTCATCGCCATGCCCTACCTGAAGGGGGAGCCGCTCGATCAATTTATCAAGAAGGCGAAGGGGCCGATGCCGTTGCCGACGGCGCTGCGCATCGGCCGCGAAGTCGCCCTCGGGCTGGCGGCCGCGCACGAGGCCGGGCTGATCCACCGGGACATCAAGCCGGCCAACGTGTGGCTGGAGGCCCCGCGCGGCCGGGCCAAGATCCTCGACTTCGGCCTCGCCCGCAGCCAGAGTGACGACGCCCACCTGACGGCCAGCGGCGTCATCATGGGCACGCCGGCGTACATGGCCCCGGAGCAGGCGCGCGGGCTGCCCGTGGACGCCCGGGCCGACCTGTTCAGCCTCGGCGTGATGCTGTACGAACTGACGACCGGGAAGAAGCCGTTCACCGGCCGCGACATGATGGCGGTCCTCACCAGTTTGGCCCTGGACACCCCGGCGGCGGCCAACGTCGTCAACCCGGCGGTGCCGGCGAACCTCTCCGACCTGATTTCGCGGCTGTTAGCCAAGGAGCCGGGCCGCCGGCCGATGTCGGCCAAAGCCGTCGCTGACGAACTGTCGCACCTGGCCACGCTGGCGAGCCGGCCGACTTTTGAAGAACTGCCACTGCTCGCGCCCGCCGCCGACCCGTGGGGCGACATCGAAGACACGGCCGCGCCGACCGAGGCCGTCGCGGCTTCCCTGCCAGAAGCCCGGCCCGCCAAGCGCCGGCCCAACCGCTGGCTGCTCCCGGCCGCGTCCGTCCTCGGCCTGCTGATCGTGATGGCCGCCGCAGTCGTCATCATCCGGGACAAGAACGGCAAGAAGATCGCCGAGATCGAAGTCCCCGAGGGGGGGAAGGTCGAGATCGCGGACGGCAGCGGCCCGGCCAAGCCCGCCGCCCCGATCAGCGGCGGCCCGGCCATGCCTGCCAAGCGGGACGGCGACCGCGCGGCCGCCGAGTGGGTGTTCAAGATGAACGGGTACATGACGCTGGACGACAAACCCGACGTGGCCCGCCGGCCGCAAGACTTACCCACCGCCCCGTTCACGATGCGGGCCGTGAACGTCGGCGGCCCCCTGATAACGGACGACGGGATGAAGGTGTTCGAGGGGTGCCGGGACCTTGTGGCCGTCGATCTGAGCAAGGCCCCGGTCACCGCGGCCGGAGTGGAGGCGTTCAAAAACTGCCGCCGGCTCGGCTTACTCAATCTGGCCTACACCAAGGTCGAGACGGGGTTGCCGGCCGTGTTGAAAAACTTCCCGGACCTCCATTACCTAAACCTCCACGGGTTGCCCGTCTCCGACGAGCAACTGCGGGAAATCCAGAACCTGCCGAATCTGACCTACGTGATTCTGTACGACACGAAGGTCACGGCCGCGGGCGTGAAGGAATTCGCCGCGGCGGCCCCGCAGTGCAAGGTCGATTGGGCCGGCGGCGTGGTCGAGCCGACCGCCGTCGCCGACGACCGCGCGGCCGTCGAGTGGGCGCTCGGGGTCGGGGGGGCCGTGCAAATCGCGGGCGCCGGGCGCGTCGTGAAGGCCGCGGACTTGCCGAAAACGCCCGTGAAGGCGCGCATGCTGTTGCTGCCCTCCAATTCGCCTAAAATCACCGACCAGTCGTTGGCCGCGGTCAAGGACCTCCGCCACCTCACCGAACTGCACATGACGGACGTGGCCATCGGCGACGCGGGCATCGCCCACTTCGGCAAATGCCGACAGTTGACCGGCCTGTTCATCCCGTACACCCCCGTCTCCGACGCCGGGCTGAATGTCTTCGCCGGGTGCAACTTCAAGAAGGTCAACCTGACCGGCACGAAAGTCACCGGCGCCGGCCTCGACGCCCTGAAAAACAGCATCGACTTGGACTCTCTGAATGTGGGCGGCCTGTCCGTCACGGACGCCGACTTGGCCCGTCTGACGACGTTCGAGAAGTTGAAGGAACTCTCCCTCGACGGGACGAAGGTGACGGCGGCCGGCGTCGCCAAGTTCGCCGCCGCCCGGCCGGAGTGCCGGATCACGTGGGACGGCGGGGTCGTCAAACCACTGACGTTCGCCGCCGACCGCACGGCCGCTGAGTACGTCATCGCCCTCGGCGGCGGCGTCGGCTTTGACGGCGACCACCGCGACCCCATCACGGCGGTGAATAAGTTTCCCAAGGCGCCGTTCCGGCTCACGTTTATCCACCTGTCTGGCCGGACGGCCGTGACGGACGCCGACTTGGCCAAACTCAAAGACTGCAAGAATCTGCAACTGCTCGACCTGTGGGCCACGAAAGTGACGGACGCGGGCTTGGACTACTTCAAAGACAACACGGGCATTACGGAACTGCACCTCGAAAGCACCAAGATCACGGATGTCGGCTTGGCCAAATTGCGGGTGTACGCCGGCCTGACCACCCTCGGGCTGGAACGCGCGCCGGTCACGGATGCCGGCCTGAACACCCTCAAGGCGTTCCCCCGCTTGAAGATTCTCTCTCTGGACGGGTGCCCCGACCTCACGGACGCGGGGGTGAAGCAACTGAAAGTCGTCCCCGGCCTGGAGCAACTGTCGTTGAGCAATACTGCCGTAACGGAGGCCGCGATGGCCGACGTCGCCGGGATAAAGACGCTGAAGTTTCTGGCGCTGACCGGCCTGCCGCTGACCGACGAGGGTCTGGCCCGGCTCGCCGCCGGGCTAAACGACCTGACGAACCTGAACGTGGACAAGACGAAGGTGACGGCCAAAGGGGTCGCCGCCGCGGCCAAGACGTTGCCGAACTGCCGCATCGCGTGGGACGGCGGCGTCGTCCAGCCGACGGGCCTGACCCCGGCCGCGGCCGCCCGGTGGCTGCTCGACAACAAGAAACTCAACGCCGTCGGCGTCACCGCGGCCGGCAACGACGAGGTGACCAACCTGCCGGCGCTGCCGGGCGGCCCGTTCAAGGTCCGCAGTCTCAACTTCCACCCGACCAACAACGGCGGCAAGTTGACCGAAGCCGACATCCCCCGGTTGGCGGCCTTCACCGACCTGCACGAGTTGATTCTGTCCCGCCAACCCCTCACCGACGCCGGGCTGTCTTCCCTGGCCAACCTCCGGGAATTGCGCCGGCTCGAAGTCACCGTCACCGAGCTGACACCGAAGGGGGCCGACGCCATCCGCGCGTTTTCCAAACTGGAACACTTCCAAGGCCCCACCGACGACACCTGGCTCGCGGCCCTGGCCGGGCTGCCCGCACTGCGGTCGGTGCAGGTGTACATGACGCCCGTTACCGACGACGCCCTGGGCCGGTTCAAGGACTACCCGAAACTGGCCGAGTTGAGCCTGGTGAGCTTTCCGATGACGGAAGCCGGCCTTTTGCGACTAAGTTCCGCGAAGTCGCTGCGGCTACTAACCCTCGTCGAGATGGGACTGAAGCCAGAAGCGGTCGAGAAACTGGCCAAGGCCATGCCCAATTGCGAAATCCGCCTGCAAGGCCCGGAGGGGCCGCCCGCGGTGTACAACAAGGCGCCGGTTTCCGCCGACCGCAAGGCGGCCGAGTACGCGCTGTCCGTGGGCGGGACCGTGGAGGTGAACGGTCAACTCCCGGAAATCAAGCGGGCCGCGGACTTGCCGCCGGGCGACTTAAAACTCCAGGTGGTAACGCTCAAAGGCAACGACCGGGTGACGGACGCCGCGCTGGCCGTCTTTGGCCCGTGCAAGAATCTCAAACGCATCATCCTCGACGACCAGTCCGTGACCGACGCCGGACTGGCGAACTTCCGCGACTGCAAAGCGCTGGTGACACTCTCCCTGAGCAAGACGCGCGTCACCGGCGCGGGGCTGGCGCACTTCAAAGACTGCAAAAACCTCGAGGGCGTGGTGCTGAACGACACCGCCGCCGGCGACGCGGCCCTCGCCCACCTTAAAGAGTGCGCAAATCTCAAAAGCGTCTGCTTAGAACGGACCGACGTGACGGACGCGGGGCTGACCCACCTCAAAGGCCTTAAGCAGTTGTTCGAATTGCGCCTCGCGGGGACCAAGGTCACCGCGGCGGCCGTCCAGGCGTTGGCCAAGGAACTTCCGAAATGCAGCGTCTCGTGGGACGGGGGCGTCATCGAGCCGGGGCCGAAGTGACGCCGCCGGCATTTTGCGGGCGCGCGGCGGGGCATTTCCAAGCGGCCGGCATATGCTGGTGAAAGTGCCGATTCGCCCCGCAGGTGTGTGTCCATGGCCCAGACGACCCCGGCCGACGCCGCCCTCCTAGAGAAACTGCTGCGCGGCCAGTTACCCCCCGCCGACGCGGAGCGGTTCGCGGCCGCATACGCCGACGACCGGGCGCTGGAGCCGTTGGCCCGCGCGCTGGCGGCCGACGAATCGCTGCTGGACGCGATGAAGAAGCGCCCCCCGGCCCCGGTGACGGCCGGGGACTCCCAGGCCGAGAAGTTGGTGCGGCGGTTGGTTGCGGCTGTGTCGCGCCGGGCGGAGACGGTGGTCCTGCCGGCCGAGGCGGCCGACGACGGGCCTGCGGGCGGCTTGGCCGAGACGGTGGCTCCCGGAGGGGGCGGCGACGACGAGTCGGAGCCGATGCCGACGACGCTCGAATACTTCCGCATCGAGAAGGTCTTGGGCGAAGGCGGCATGGGGACGGTGTACTTGGCCGAGGACACGCGCCTCGGCCGCAAGGTGGCCGTCAAGACGCTCAAGAAAGAGATCGCCAAGAAGCCGGGGGCGAAGGACCGCTTCTTCCGCGAGGCGCGCACGGCCGCCAAGCTGGAACACGACCACATCATCCCGATCCACTACGTCGGCGAGTCGCGGGGCGTGCCGTTCCTGGCGATGCCGTTCCTCAAAGGGTGGCCGCTCGACGCCCACATCATGAAGACCAAAGCCCTGCTGCCGACGGCCGAGGTTCTGCGCATCGGCCGGGAAGTGGCCTTGGGGCTGGCGGCGGCGCACGAGGCCGGGCTGATTCACCGGGACATCAAGCCGGCCAACATCTGGCTGGAGGCCCCGCACGGCCGCGTGAAGATTCTGGACTTCGGCCTCGCCCGCAGCCAAGGCGAAGAAGGGAACCTGACGGCCAGCGGCGCCGTGATGGGAACCCCGGCGTACATGGCCCCGGAGCAGGCCCGCGGCAAGCCAGTGGACGCGCGGGCCGACCTGTTCAGCCTCGGCGTCATGCTCTATGAGATGGCGACCGGGAAGAAGCCGTTCACCGGCCCGGACATGATGTCGATCCTCACCAGTTTGGCCCTCGACGACCCGGCGAAGGCGGACGAGGTGAACCCGGCCGTGCCGCCGAAGCTGGCCGACCTGATCGCCCGGCTGATGGCCAAAGAGCCGGGCCGCCGGCCGATGTCGGCCGCCGCGGTCGCCGACGAGTTGATGCACCTGACCATGCAAACAACGCGGCCGACGTTTGAAGCCCTGCCGGAGTTGCCCGCGGCCGCGCCCGCCTCCGGCCCAGTCGCGGCGGCCGCCGACCCGTGGGGCGGCATTGAGGACACGGAACTGCCGGCCGTCGTTTCTCACGCCCCGAAATTTCCGGCCAAGTCGAAGGTCCAGCCCCAGCCAAAGGCCCAACTCAGGCCGGCGGCCGCCACGCGCGGCCCGAACAAGTGGCTGCTCCCGGTCGCCTCGCTGCTCGGCTTGGCCATCGTGACGGTCGCCGTCATCGTCATCGTCCGCGACAAGGACGGCAAGAAGATTGCGGAAATCCCCGTCCCCGACGGGGGCAAGGTCGAAGTCGTCGAGGGGCCGAAGCCGTCGCCGGAAAAAATCAGTCAGTTCAAGCCGCTCCCGGCCGTGGAGTTGCCGGCGACCTCGCCGTTCGACACGCTCGACGTGACGAAAATCCCGGCGGGCCAGAAACCCGATTGGCTGCCGAAGGAGGCCGTCGCCGTCTTCGGCACGGTCGGCGGCAAGCACGCGGTGCCGGCCCATTCCGTGGACGCCACGCCGGACGGGAAGTTGGCCGTCACCGTCGGCTTCAACGATTCGGTCCGCCTGTTCGACGTGGCGGCCGGCAAAGTGCTTGCGGTCTTGTCGTTGAGCGACGTGCGCGGCCGCGTCCGCATCTCGGCCGACGGGAAGAAAATTGCCGTGAACTCCCAAGGTGCGTTGAAGGTGTTCGCGGTGGACGGCCCGGCCGTCAAGCCGTTCACGGTCGTCCCGCCGCCCGCCGGTGACCTGCACGATTTCGACCTGTCGGCCGACGGGTCAACGGCCGTGCTGACGACGGCCGCCGGCCGGGCCGAGGTGTGGGCGTTGACGAACCCGCCGACTCGTGTGACGGCGACGGCCGAGAGCAAGGACCGCGGGCCGGAGCACGTCGTGTTCGTGACGGGCGGGTCGGCGTTCGCCACGGCGGGGGCCGACAAGACCGTCCGCGTGTGGGACGCCGCCACCGGCAAGCCGCAAGGGCAGGCCGGGCCTTTCAACAGCGTCCTAGTCGGCCTGCACGCCGCCCGCGACGGCAAAGACTTAATCTGGTCCGGCAACGAAGGAGACATCCGCCGCTGGGCGCTGGACGGCGCCGGGCTGGCCGCGACCAAAGAGATTAACATTCCGCTCAACGGCACGCACGGCGGCAGTGCCGTCAGTGCGGACGGGACGCGAATCGCCCTGACGATGAGCCATTCCGGCGGGACGGTGGAAGTGTGGCCGCTCGGCGACGCGCCGCCGGCGCTGGCCCTCGCCGTCAACCAAGTGGGAAACCCGCCGCCGGTGTGGCTTGCCGCCGACGGCAAGACCGTGTTGTTCGGCGCGAACTTCACGCAATCATTGGCGGCGGCCGACGTCGGGGGGGGTGGCCGGCCGCCGCGGCTCGTCGTGCCCGGCATCCGGCACGAGACGCCGTTGGCCGTCTCGCCCGCGGGTGACATTTTCGTCAACACGCGAAACGCGGTCGGCCAGCCGAAGGTCGAGCGGTTCACCGTGGTTGACGGGGCCGTCGGCCCGCCGAAGGCCGACCCGCGGTTCGTGGCCGAGGAATTCCTCTCGGGCCTGATGGCCGTGCCCCCCGGCGGCGGCCGGGCGTACGCCCTCGCGGCAGACAACAGGACCTACACCGAATACGACCTCACGGCCCCGCCGGGCGCCCCCGGCCTGACGCGCCACGCGGCCGACCGCAGCATCCACCGACCGGCCGTCTCCGCGGACGAATCGACGCACGTCTTTGCCACGGCGGACAGTGCGTGGGTCGTTCTGAAGCGCGGCCGCGGGCCGGAGTTCACGGAATACGCCCGCATCCCCGTGAACTTGATGGGCTCGCCGCGCGCCCGCCTGGCCCCGGACGGCCGGGCGGCGTACATCCAGGACTCGGTGGACAGCTTCACGGGGCGGCTTCGTGTGTACGACTTGACCGGCCCGAAGCCGGCCGAGGTGAAAGCCCCGGCCGAGTGGGCCAAAATGTTGACGTTCGACGTGTCGGCCGACGGCCGGCGCGCCGCCGTGTACGGCGCCGGCGCCCTGACGACGTGGGATTTGACCGGGCCGGCCCCGAAAATAGTCCGCCGGAAGCCGATCGCCCCGGACGTCCCGTTTTTCGAACTCCTGCTGAGCCCGGATGGTCGGTATCTGCTGTTCGGCGGCCTCGTCCCCGGGCAAGCCGTCATGTGTCACTACACCGTGACCGACACGCTGGACGATTCCGCCGTCATCTCGTTCTACGTTCCGCACCCGGTCACGCGGCGGTTCTTCACGCCGGAGAGCCGGCACTTGGTCGTCGCCCGCGGCGACGGCACGGCGGCGATCCTGCGGGTCGCGAAGCCGCCGGCCGCTACCCCCGACCGCAAGGCCGCGGAGTACGTTCTGTCTCTCGGCGGGACGGTCCGCGTCAACGATCAAGGCGGGGACATCAAAACCGCCAAAGACCTGCCGGGTGGAGTCTTCCGGCTGACGGGGGTGACGGCGCTTGACAACGACAAGCTCACCGATGACGCCCTGGCCGTCTTCCGGCCGTGCACGGGCCTCAAGTTGGTCGTCTTGGCCGGCGCGCCGAACGTCGGAGACGCGGGGGTCGCCCACTTTCGCCAGTGCAAGGACGTGAATGTCCTCGTCCTGTCCAAGACCAAGGTGACGGACGCCGGCATGGCCTTCCTGGACGACTTCGCGAATCTGAACCAAGTCAACTTCAACGACACTCTGGTCGGCGACGCGACCGTGGCACGGCTGAAGAAGTCGAAGGCTCTGACGATGGTCCAACTCGACCGGACCAAGCTGACCGACTCCGGCCTAGCCGTCCTCGCCACTTGCCCGAACTTGCAGGAAGTGCTCGTCCGCGGGACGGCCGTGACGCCGGCCGGGATCGCGGCGTTCCGCACGAAGCGGCCTGTGTGCAAGGTGTGGGAGGACGGAGAGCCGGCCGACGCCGACCGGAAGGCCGCCGAGTGGGTCGTCGCCGTCGGCGGGACGCTACACGTGAACGGGACGGAGGAAATCGGCGGCGGGGAGATTAAAGCCGCCGCCGACCTGCCGATCAAGCCGTTCCGGCTGACGCGGGTGTCCCTTCCCAACAACAAACAACTGACGGACGGCGAACTGGCGAGATTCGCGGACTGCAAGCATCTCAAGGTCGTCGATTTCACCGGGGCGGCCGTCGGCGACGAGGGCTTACGCCATTTCAAAGGCCACGAAAACCTCGTGTACATTCAGTTACTCGGCACTCGCGTGACCGACGCCGGCTTGGCGAGTTTCACCAATTGCAAAGACCTCCGGGTGCTTCTGGTGGACAGCACCAAAGTTTCCGACGCCGGGCTTGTAAATTTCAAAGAGTGCCGCCGTCTCACCTCGCTGATGCTGCACAACACTCAGGTGACCGATGTCGGCGTGGCCCTCTTCAAAGACCACCGTGACCTGACCGAAGTGTTGCTGAACAGCACCCGCGTGACCGATTCGACGATACTCGCCGTTCGCGACCTCCCGTATTTGCGACGCCTTGAACTGTACGGCACGGGCGTGACGGACGCCGGGGTGGATCATTTAAAGTCGTGTAGAAATCTGCGCGTCCTCAATCTGGCGAAAACGGCCGTCACCGCCGCGAAAGTTCAAGAGGTACGCAAGGCGCTGCCCCGGTGCGCGGTCACTTGGGACGACGGCGTCAATTCGCTGGCCGAGAGCCTCGCCCTCGACCGCAAGACGGCTGAATGGGCGCTGTCCGTCGGCGGCCAAGTGGATGTGAACGGGGAATACCGGGGCCTCAAGGCGTTGGCCGATCTCCCGAAGGAGCCGTTCCGGCTGACACGCGTGGTCGTCCTGGACAACCCCGCCGTCGGCGACCAAGACCTTGCCCGGCTGAAAGACTGCCCCGATTTGGGGTGGTTCTCCCTGCGAGGGACGCCGATCACAGACATCGGCCTCGCGAACCTGACCGGGGCGAAGAACCTCGTCGAGGTGTCTCTGGCGTACACGAAAGTGACGGATGCGGGGCTGGCGAGGCTCAAAGACTGTAAGCAAATGACGCTCTTGGCCTTGGACGGAACCCAAGTGACGGACGCGGGATTGGCCGTCGTGAACACGTTCCCGAACCTCCGACGTCTGACGCTGAAGAAAACCAACGTGACGGCCGCGAAGATTGAAGAATTGCGCAAGGCCCTGCCGAACTGCCGGATCGAGTGGGACGGCGGGGTCATTGAGCCGGCGAAGAAGTGACAGAGATGGCAGAATTCCCGGCCGTCGCCGAATCTCCTGTGCGCCCGTACACGTCATTGACAATCGACGTTGAAACCGTCAAACTCAGGCGGTCGTCGCTCGTCTGGGTAGTGTACCCGTCTTCCACGATCAACTCTGGTGAGAACTCTCATGACTTCCATGCGTCGCTTGATGTGGGGCCTCCCCGTCCTCGGGGCCTTGGCCGCCGGCACCGTGTTCATGACCCAGCGCGGCGAATCCGCGCCCGTGACGGCCGTCGCCGATAAGGCCGCCAAGCCGACCGACTTGAAGCCGGCCGTCAGTTTGCCGGTCTCCCAAGTCATCCTCTTCAACTCCGGCGTCGGCCACTTCACGCGGTCCGGCGAGATCGACGGCGACGCCCGCGTGGATCTGACGTTCCCCGAGCAGGACATCAACGACCACATCAAGTCGATGACGCTCATCGACACGTCGAAGACCGGCCGCGTCTCGTCGGTGACGTATGACTCACACGACCCGATCGACCGGACTCTGCGGTCGTTCGCCATCAACCTGAACAACAGCCCGAGCTTCTCGGCCATCCTGACGCAAGCCCGCGGCGAGGCGGTGGAAGTGACGCTGGTGAACACGGCCAACCAGCCCGGCAGCTTGACGGGCAAGATCATTGGCGTCGAGAAGCAGAAGGTGACGACGAAGGAGGGCGTTCAGGAGGTCGAAGTCCTGAACCTGTGGTGCGCCGAAGGCGTCCGGGCCGTCCGCATGAATGAGTTGCAGAAACTGCGGTTCTCCAACCCGGTGATCGAGAACGAGATGCGGCGGGCCCTGGAGACGCTGTCGCTGTCGCACGACTCGCAGAAGAAGGCCGTCAGCCTCAACTTCACGGGCGAGGGGAAGCGCAAAGTTGAAGTTGGGTACGTCATCGAGAACCCGATCTGGAAGACGAGCTACCGCTTGGTCTTGGGCAAGGAGCAACCCTTCCTGCAAGGGTGGGCGGTTGTGGAAAACCCAACCGATGAAGACTGGACCGGGGTGACGATGGCCCTGGTGTCCGGCCGGCCGATCTCGTTCAAGATGGACCTGTACAACCCGCTGTACGTCGGCCGGCCGACCGTCGAGCCGGAACTGTTCGCCTCCCTGCGGCCGCCGACCTATGAGGGCGCCATGTTCGCGGGGACGGGCGGCGGCGGCGGGCCGGGCAACGGGCGGGCGGCCGCCCCGGCCGCCAAGCCGGGAATACCGGCGGCGGGGGCGCCGGAGCCGGTGATGGACTCTTTTAAGCGGGACGAGAAGGGGGCGGCGAACCGCCAGTTGGGGCTTGAGCAGCAGCGCCGGGCTTTCGCCACGGACGCGGCCACAAAGCTGCGGTCCGAGATGAACCTCGGGGCCAGCGTCCAGAGCGCGACGACGGCGTCGGCCCTCGGGGACTACCACCAGTATGTGGTGGATCAGCCGGTTAACTTGGGCCGGCAGAAGTCGGCCCTGTTGCCCATCGTCAACAAGAAGGTGGAGGGGAAGCGGGTCAGCATCTACAACCCCGGCGTGCAGGCCAAGCACCCGCTGCTCGGGTTGAAGTTCAAGAACACGTCCGGCATGCCCTTGAGCCAAGGGCCGATCACGATTTACGAAGGGTCCACCTACGCCGGGGACACCCGCGTCCTCGACCTGCAACCCGACGAAGAACGGCTCGTCAGTTACGCCATCGACTTGGGGACGGAAGTGTCGGCCAAGAACGGCAACGCGACCAGCAAGATCACCAGCGTCAAGGCCGTCAAAGGCTTGATCTACACCAACACGCTGTTCCGCGAGGAGAAGACCTACGACATCGCCAACCGCTCCGAGACGGACCGCGTCGTCCTGATCGAGCACCCGA
>JAYTTY010000481.1:0-4357 GCA_043744795.1 Zavarzinella sp.
GAGCCATCAAGGGTTTTCGGCCTGAAGGGCCGTTTAACATAGCCCAGCCCGCAAGGGCTGGGTCAACGAGCCATCAAGGGTTTTCGGCCTGAAGGGCCGGTTAAAGCCTCCTCGCTCGCGGGGGCGACCCACGGGCCGGCAATCTATAATCGGTCCTTCAGACCGAGAACCCATTGTGCGTGCGTCCCCAGCCCTTTCGGGCTGGGCTATGTTAAACGGCCCTTCAGGCCGAAAACCCGATCCTCATCGCTCGCCAAGACAATACGTCACGCCAGCAGCCCCTTCACCACCGTCCCGTGGACATCCGTCAGGCGGTAGTCGCGGCCGCCGTGGCGGAACGTCAGCTTTTCGTGGTTCAGGCCCATCAGGTGCAACAGCGTGGCGTGCAAGTCGTGGACGTGGACCTTGTCCCGGGTCGCGTGCCAGCCGAAGTCGTCCGTCGCCCCGTAGGCTTGGCCGCCCTTGATGCCGCCGCCGGCCAGCCACATCGTGAAGCCGAACGGGTGGTGTTCGCGGCCGTTGTCCCCCTCGGCCGTCGGCGTGCGCCCGAACTCGCCGCCCCAGACGACGAGCGTGTCTTTCAGCAGGCCGCGGGCTTTTAAATCGTGGAGCAACCCGGCGATGGGCAAGTCGGTCGCCAAGCAGTTGTTCGGCAGTTCGGTCTTGAGGCCGCCGTGCTGGTCCCACAATTGGCAGCTTGACCGGGCGGCCGTCTGCGTGTGGTACACCTGCACCATGCGGACGCCGCGTTCCACCAAGCGCCGGGCCATCAGGCACTGTTTGCCGAAGATGTCGGTCGCCTTGTCGCCGATGCCGTAGAGCTTTTGCGTCGCGGGGGATTCGCCGTCGAGGCCGAAGGCTTCCGGCGCTTCTTTCTGCATGCGGAAGGCCAACTCGAACGAGGCGATGCGGGCGTTCAGGGCCGAGTCGTTGGCTGCCTGGTCGCGGTGCAGTTCGTTGAGTTTCTTCAGCAGGTCGAGTTGCTGCCGTTGCTTCTCCGGCGTGACGCCGGTCGCGGACAAGTTGGCGACGGGGTTCTTCAAGTCGTTGACCAGCGTCCCTTGATACGTGGCCGGCAGGAAACTCGACGACCACAACGGCGCCCCCTGCGCCGGCTGGGCCGGGCTGATGACGACGTAGCCGGGCAGGTTCTGGTTCTCCGTGCCGAGGCCGTAGAGCAGCCACGAGCCGAGCGACGGGCGGGAGAACGCCTGCTCCCCCGTGTTCATTTGCAGGCAAGCGCCGTTGTGGTTGATGTTGTCCGCGTACATCGAGCGCACGACGCAAATGTCGTCGATGTGCTTGGCCACATTCGGGAACAGCTCGCTGACTTCGACGCCGGCCGCCCCGTGCTTGGCGAACTTGAACGGGGACGCCAAAAGGTTCCCCGTGCGCGTGCGCACGAGTTTCGGCTGCTCAAACGGCAACGGCTTGCGGTCGAATTCCTTGACCTTGGGCTTCGGGTCGAACGTGTCGATGTGGCTCGGCCCGCCGGACATGAACAGGAAGATCACCCGCTTGGCCTTGGCCGCGTAGTGCGGCGCCTTTACGCCCAACGGCGAGGCGACGGCATCGGCCCTGGCGTCGTCGGCCAATAAGCTCGCGAGGCCGAGCATCCCGAACCCATTGGCGAACGAGGCAAGGGCGGTGCGGCGGTCAAAGTGCATAAGGTGGGTGTTCCATGTGGAACTTGAGGAAAAATGCGGATAAGTAAAAACAATTTTAACCACAGAGGACACAGAGAACACAGGGGAAAGACGAATACCGAGAGAAGACGTTTCTAAAAATGTCTTTCTCTCGGCCTTTGGTCTTTCCTCTGTGTTCTCTGTGTCCTCTGTGGTTAAAACTCTTGTCCCCTTACGCCGGGACGCCGATGCGGACGAAGGTGTGGACGTGCGGCAATACGCGGAAGTTCCAGACGATGCCGGGGCCTTCCAGGCGCCAGAACGTCCACGGCTGGCTCTTGGTGACGCCGGCCCCTTCGTACTCTTCCGTGTAATAGGCCATGTGGACCTTGTCCATGCCGCCGGTCTGCTTGATGATCGTCATCACCTCGGCCCCGTCCTGCTGCCGGAACGGCGACAAGAGCGTGTTCAGCACGGAGACGAGCAGGTCTTGCTGGTCCTTGGACAGGTCGGCATACGCGATGCCGGGCCGGGCGCCGTCCTTCGTCAACTTGATGGAGTTGGCCCCTTCGCCGGGGTGGCCCTTGGTGACGACGGCCTTCTCCCGCTGCTTCGGGTCGAGGGCGTTGAAGGCTTCCATCGCCTTCGCGGACTGGTAGGAGAACACGTTCCGCTCGTTGTAGCCGGGGGGCGTGTGGCCGTAATAAATCGGGCCGCCGAAGGCCACGTTGCTCTCGCTGTCGCCGTCGCAGCGGACCGTCAGGTGGTGCCCGGTGAACAGGAAGGCGAACTTGCCCTTGGACGGGTCGCCGAAGATGTCGGCCCCGGTGTTCTCGAAGCTCTTGCTGGCGTCCCACGTGCCGGCCCGCGTGATCTGGTTCCAGCCCTTCTCGTCGGACGAGATGGCCCGCACGATCTTCTCGATCAGCTCCATCTGCGGCTTCGTGTAGACCGCCTTCAGCGTCTTGTCCAAGGCCTTGTTCGGGTTCACCGACGCGCGGGCCGGGTGGTCCCACGGCTTGACGACGGCCTTCTTCTGGTCGTCCGTCAGCCCGGCGAACAGTTCCTTCACCAAGTCCTCGGCCACCGTGTTGACGACGCGCGGCATCGGCCCGCGTTCCGGCTTCGGGGACTCCGCGAACAGGCGGCCGGGGTTGAACAGCGAGCCGCCGGCGGCGACGGCGGCGCTCCCCATCGTCAGGCCCCGCACGAAGTCGCGGCGGTCCACGCCGCATTCGGGGCAATTCAGGTCTTTCTTGGCGGTCATCTCAGTCGGCTCCTGGAGAGTGGCGCGCGGGGTAACTCCCCGGCGGGTGCGGTGTGGTTAGATCGTACACCCTTGGACGGTCGCTTGGAAAGAAGAATCCGACCCGTGGGCGAAAAATGAGCGAGGAGCCGGACCCCCGCCGTCAAAACGAAAACCCGACGCCGACGCTGACGCCGTGCATCCATAGCCCCGAATCGGTCAGCGTCGCGGCCGGCCGTTGCGGGCCGCCCTCCGCGCCGCCGAACAGGACGCTTTGGTTGACGTTCACGGTGCGGTCGATCTGGTTGCCCGGCCGCAGCACGGAGTTGAGGAACAGGGCGTCGTACCCCACGGAAACGCGCAGATTCCGCGTGACGGCGAACGCCACCCGCACGTTCGCTTCCGGGAGGACGCCGAACCGCTCTTGCGAATACGACCCGATGTTGCTCGCCTGGGTGAACACGCCGCCGGGGAAGGTCGCGTCGCCCATGCCGAACGGCGCGCCGCTGACGGCGGTGGCCCCGCGGATTTCCAGCCGTTGGCTGACGACGCCGAGGGCCACTTTGCCGGCGACGGACGCCTGCCACCGGCCGCCGGCCCACTGGGCTTGGCCGCCGAGGTTGACGCCGCCGAAGTGGTTGCGCGTGTCGAAGGCGTCCCGCACGGCGACGGTCCCCGCGTTGGCCGCATCGAGGAACGTGTCCGACAAGTCGAACGACTCGCGCAGGCCGAAGTACCGCCCGCCGAGCAGGAAGCCGACCACGACATCGTCGTCTGGTCGCGGCACGAACAGGGCGTTGACTTCCCCGCCCCACGCCTCCGAGGAACTGCGAATGCGGACGGCAGACGGGGCGCCGCCGGCGTTGAGCGTCGTCTCCCCGGCCGGGTCGCTCCCGAACGGAGACGCCGCATTCACCGGGATGGCCAACACCGGCCCCGCGCCGCCGGGAGAGCGGGCCGTGTAGCCGACCTCGTGCGGCCCGAGGCGGAAGCCGGAAAACGCGGCGCCGACGGTGCCGTCCGCGTCAAGCCACGCGCCGCCGGCCAACCGGAGGCCGCTCAGGAACCCGTAGTCGAAATCCCGGCGCTCGGAACCGCCGACCAAGACGCGAGTGCCCGGCTCGTTCAGAGCCGCGATGCTGTTGGGGTTGTTGTTGACGGTCAGCACGGGGGCCGGCAGCGGCCCGTTGGAGACGTGCCAAAGAAGGTAGTCGAAGTGAAGCCACACGCGCGGCCGGGCCGACAGGTCCGCCGCGACGGCCGCCGGTTCATCGGCCTCTTGCGCGGCGGCGGGCGCCGCCCACAAGCCGGCCAGCGCCGTCAGCCACAGACTCACTCGCCAGATCATTCCGTTCCCGTGTCAGGTCGGCCCCTGCCGCGCGGAATACCCCGGCCGCCGGCCCGACGCAAGGCGAACCGCCGGGCCAACCAGTGAGGCTTATTGCAGGTCAAGGGTGCCTTGGTGGGACCGGCGTCCCGCCGGTCT
>JAYTTY010000482.1:0-17039 GCA_043744795.1 Zavarzinella sp.
GGCGAGAGTTGTTTGGCCACGGGGTCGGACCCTCGAAGACTCGGTCCTCACGGGCCTCTTCTCGGCAAGTTCCAAGACCGCCTGAAAGGCGGGACTCCAACGCCACCGCCGCACGTTGGCGACGGCTATTGCCAAGGTTTAGGCGCCATGAGCCGTTAAGCCCTCGCATAGTCCGCCAGAGTCAGCCCCACGAACTCGGCGGCCTTCCGCAAGTTGGCAACCACGTCCGACGCGAGTTCCAGCGGGCGTTCGGCGGCCAGCTTCACCTTCTCCGCCTCGATTTCGCCGGGGACCATAATGCGGCTGCCGGCCACGGCCGGGGTCTCATGGATTTCGTCGATCAACGCGTCCACGCGGTCAAGGAACTCGTCCCGCGACCCGAACACGGCCGGGTCCAGGGCCATGAACGCCGCGCCGCCGCTCGTCGGGTCGGACGGCTTGGTGAACATCCACGACCCGATGCCGCGCGTGACGGCCGCCCCGGTGACGAGGCCCGAGAGCGTTTCGATCAGCAGGGCGAGGCCGTACCCCTTGTGCCCGGCGGCCGGGACGAGGAATGCGTGATCCGGGTACAGGTTCGCATCAGTCGTCGGCAGCCCGTCCTCGCCCACGATCCAGTTAGCGGGGATCGGCTGGCCGCGCATGCGGGCTTGGTACACCTTGCCGCCGGCGACCGTGCTGATCGCCACGTCGAGGAGGATCGGCGGGTGCCTGCGGGCCGGGATCGCGTAGGCGAACGGGTTCGTCCCCACGACCGCCCGCGTCGCGCCCGGGGCGACGACGGACGGCACGTCGTTGGCCACCGCCACGCCGATCAGGCCGGCCTTGGCGGCCATCATCGCGTAATACCCCGCCGCCCCGAAGTGGCAACTGTTGCGGACGCCGACGTAGGCGACCCCCGCGTGCGTCGCCTTCTCGATGGCCGTCCGCATGGCGAACAGGCCGATCATCATGCCCAGCGCGTCGTCCCCGTCCACGAGCGCCCACGCCGGGCCGTCGCGCATGATCTTCGGCTCGCCGCGCGGCTTGATGCCGCCCGCCTTCAGCCGGACCAGATAGCCGTGCAACAGCTTGACGCCGTGCGTGGAGACGCCGGCGTCGTCCGCACTGGCCAGCACGTCCGCGGCGGCCGTCGCGGACTCCCCGGACATGCCGACCGCGGTCAGGGCGTCACGGACGAAGCGCCGGAGGTCGGCGGAGTGGATTTGAAGACTGTCGCTCATGACCGTTACCTGTGACATGCCATCGGCCATGCAGGCAAGGCTAAACGGCCCGGTCGCGCATGGCAAGCGAGAACCCGCGGTCACGGCCGCTCGCCGGTCAGAATTGTCGCGGCGGCATGGGCGTGCCGTAAGTCCCGGGCCGGCAGCCGTACACTTCCACGATCATCCACAGGGCGGCGGCCACGCCGAGGCCCAACCGGACCCAGCCGCGGGCCGCGTCCCGGTCGTACCGCCGGACGAGCAGCGCAATCACCGCGAACGGGACGGCCGCGCTCAAAAAGCACAGGCTCCGTAGCGCAAAAATGACGATGTCCCCGAACACTGGCATCGGTCGGCCCCCGCGGAGTGGTGTGTCGATCTTCCCGCCGGGGACCGCCCGGCGGCCCGTTACGCCCGGTCGTCGTCCGCGTCCCGCCGTTTCCGTCGCGGCCGGTCATCCTCGTCCTCGTCGTCCCGCGGGCTCCGCCGCCGCGGGCGGTCGTCGTAATCGTCATCGGACTTCGGCTTGGGCTTGCCGGCGATGACGGCCCAGAGGGCGTTGCCGGCGAGCGCGCCGGCGACAAGGCCCAGGATCAACGCCCTTGCCCCGAGGGGCGGGAAGTCGCCGTCATTGACGGCGAACACGATGCCGAAGGCGATGCCGGCGCCGGCCAAGGCGCCGAGGAAGCCGCCGGCATTCAGGTTCACGTTTGTCATGGCGCACCACCGAGGGGATTGTCGCGGGATGTTGTAGCGGCCGGGCCGTACCCGGTCATTTTTTCTCCGGCGTGTTTTCTTGAAACCGGACGGCGCCCGCAAATCGGCCCGTCAAAATCACTTCGACGACGGGGGCGATGCCATCGGCCGCATCCTTCTTCGGGGCGTGCCGGCGGCAGAAGACCGTCAGGCGCTGATTCGCGGCGTCGCGTTCCACGCGCGTCACTTCCACGCGGGCGGGGTGGCGTGAGGATCGTCGCTTTTCGCTCCGCGAAAAGTCTGGCCGGCGTCCCGCGGGCGACTGCCCCTTGAACGGGAAGCCCGACTTTTCGCGGAGCGAAAAGCGACAATTAATATGCCGGCTCGTTGCCCGGCTTCCACTTGATGTTGCAGCCGATGCTCGCCTTCTGCGGCTCCGGGGCGGGCTTGCCGGCCAGCACCGCTTCCAAGGCGGCTCGCAGGTCGCGGCCGTCGTTGAGGAGGCCGTTGCCCGGGCGGCTGTCGTCCATCTGGCCGCGGTAGACGAGTTTGCGATTCGCGTCGTAGAGGAAGAAGTCCGGCGTGCAGGCGGCTTGGTAGGCGAGGGCGATTTGTTGCGTCTCGTCGTACAGGTACGGGAACGAATACCCGGCCTCGGCCTTCTCGGCGGCCATCGCCACCGGGCCGTCCTGCGGGTACGCGGCCGCGTCGTTGCTGCTGGTCGCCACGACGGCCGCCCCCTTGGCTTGGAACTCCTTGGCCAGTTCCGTGAACGCCGAGCGGATGTGCTTCACGTACGGGCAGTGGTTGCAGATGAATGCCACCAACAGGGCCGGGGCCTTTTCGAAGTCGCTGAGCATGACGATGCGGCCGGCCGTGTCCGGCAGGGCGAACGCGGGCGCCGGCGTGCCGAGGGGCTTCATGGTCGAGGGGGTGCGGGCCACGGTGTTTTCTCCGGGAGTGGTGGTGGGTGTTGGTATAGGGAACGGTGCCCCCCGAATTATTTCGGGGCCGGGACCGGCTTCCAGTCGAGTGTCCGGTACGTCGCCGCGAATTCGGTGACCTCGACGGCTTGATTGACGGGCACGTCGCGGAAGACCTGCGTGGTCCCGCTCGTCGGCCAGTGGATTTCCAGCGCGGCCACGCCCGTGGCCTTGCCCAGCCCGATGGTCTGCTGGAGCGGGTTGGCCCCGAAACTGCTGCCGGATGTCACGTGCCGGCAAACCGTCAGGGGCTCGGCGGCCGCGGTGACGACTTTGATCCGCGCGCCGATCCCCGGCCGGTTCGTCTTCTTGCCGACGAGCTTGACGGTCAGCCACGCGTTCCCGTGCCCCGGGTTTTGGAACAGGACGTTGTGGAACTGGTCGCCCGGGACTTGCCCGCCGAGTTCGACGAAGAGGTCGATGTCGCCGGTCCGCCGCCAGTCGCCGCACGCCACCCCGTGCCCCTTTTGCAGGTGGCCGGTCCCGGTGGCGACGGTCGCCTCGGCGAAGCGGCGGCCGCCGTGGTTTTTGAACAGTCGGTTGGGGACAAGGGTCGCCAGGCCCGGGCCGCCCGTGGAGAAATAGGCGTCGAGGTAGCCGTCGCCGTCGAAGTCGGCGAAATTACTGCCCATAGTCAGGAAGGCCGCGTCCAGCCCGGCCTCCGCCGTCACATCCTGAAACCCCTTCCCGCCCACGTTGCGGTAGAGTTTGCTCGTTTCCGCCTTGTGCGGCTGCCCCATGAGTCCCTTGACGACGTCGGTCGTGTCGCCATCGTAGGCGGTGACGAACAGGTCGAGCCAGCCGTCGTTGTCGTAATCCCACGCCCAGCAGGAGAAGCCGGTGGCCGGCCCGCGGACGCCGAACTCCTCCGTCACGTCGGCGAACGTCCCGTCCCGCTTGTTGCGGAACAGGCGGGACGGCCCGGTCATGTTGCTGAGGAAGAGGTCCGGGAAGCCGTCGTTGTCGATGTCGATCCACGCGGCCCCCTTGCAGACGACCCCGCCGCCGGTCACGCCCGCGCGGGCGGCGACATCCTCGAAGGTGCCGTCCCCCTTGTTGCGGAACAGGCGGTTCGGCTGCCGCTCGCAGCAGAGGAAGAGGTCGAGGAACCCGTCGTTGTCGAAGTCGGCCCACGACGCGGAGATCGAATTGGCGGCCTCGATCAGCCCGGCCTCGCGGGTGACGTCGGTGAACGTGCCGTCGCCGTTGTTCCGGAGCAGGCTCGGCCGCGTGGCCAAGTGGAGGGGCAGCCACGCGCCGCGCGGGATGAAAATGTCCGGGAACCCGTCGTTGTTGTAGTCGGTCTGGACGCAGTTCAAGCCGCCGAGTTGGCCGTCGAGTTTGGCCGCCGTCGTGCGGTCCTCGAACGTCCCGTCCCCCTTGTTGCGGTAGAAAGCCATCGGCTTCGCTTGGTCCACGGCCGTGACGACGATGTCGAGCAGCCCGTCGCCGTCGAAGTCGTCCATGATCGCGCCGCCGGCTTGGTTGAGGCGGTTGACCCCGGCCTTCTCGCCGACGTCGGTGAATTTCTTTAATCCCTCGGCGCTCTGGGCGTACCGATCCAGCGAGATGAGATACCTGGGGTCGACGCGGTCGGGGTGTTCCCCGAGGGTCATGTAAGCCAAGTTGAGGATCCACCGCACTTCGAGGTCCTCCGGGAATCGTTCCAGGTATTCGGTGCAGTGGGCGATGGCTTGGCGGGACCCGAGCGGGATCTTGTGCAGGGCGCTCTTGGCGATCGGCAGGATGCACGAACTCTCCCCCCGGCACAGCACGCAATTCTCGGTCTCGCCGCAGCGCAGGGCGGTGACCCCTTGGTAGAAGATGACCGAGTAGAGCATGTCGGCCGCGAGGTCGTCGTCCTCGGCGACGCGCGCCCGCATCTCCCCGAGCAACTCGTACGCCTTCCGCGGCTCGCCTTTGAAGTTCAATAAAATGGCCTTCATCATTTGGGCGTTGGCCACGGTCGGGCCGGACTGGTCCGGCCCGGCCAAGACGCGGTCCATAGCCCGCAGCCCCTCGGGGGCCACGGCCCGGTACGCGTCGGCGACTTCAAACAGGGAAGCGTCGGGCTTCCACGGCCGGACATTCATCATTGACGAGAGGAAGCCGCTGGTGTCCATCTGCCGGCGCGGCTTGTACTCGACGGCCGGGGGGGCTGGGCGGGCGGCCGAATGCGGGGGCCGGACCATGACCAGAACGCCGTACAGGAGCCCACTGGCCAGAAGTGCCAACGCGGCGGCGGCCAACCATATCCGGCGGCTTCCCATGAAACGCCCTCGCTTGGGGGATAACGAGCATGAATCAGATTTCGACAATCTTAGCGCCCGGGGTCAGATCGACGGGAGCCGCCCCCGCATTCCTTGGATTTCCCGCACCCCCGCCGTAGAATACACATCTAACCTTTTAAGCCTCCCGCCCCGTTTGCCGATTGACACCGGAGCCGTCACTGATGATGAAGTCTCTCTCTCTCATCGTGGGGATTGCCGTCGCCGTCCCGGCGGCGGCCGCCGAGAAGTTGCAGTTCAACCGCGACATCCGGCCGCTGCTCACCGAGTATTGCTTCGCGTGCCACGGGCCGGACAGCGCCGCCCGCAAGGCCGACTTGCGCCTCGACCAGCGGGACGCGGCCATCAAGCTCGCCGCCATTGTCCCCGGGGACGTGAAGAAGAGCGGGGCCATCGAGCGCATCTTCTCGACCAAGTCCGACGAGATGATGCCGCCGCCGAAGGCGCACAAGGTGATGAAGCCGGCCGAGAAGGAGCTGCTCAAGCAGTGGGTGGCCGAGGGCGCCGAGTACCAGGCGCACTGGTCGCTCATCGCCCCGAAGCGGCCGGTCGCCCCGCCCGTCAGCAACGAGGCGTGGGTGAAAACCCCCATCGACCGCTTCGTCCTCGCCGGGCTGGACAAGGCGAAGCTGACCCCCGCCGCGACGGCTGACCGCCGCACGCTGATCCGCCGGCTGAGCCTCGACCTGACCGGCCTGCCGCCGACCATGGAGGACGCGGACGCCGTCGCCGCCGACCCGGCGCCGAACTGGTACGAGAAGTACGTCGATAAGCTGATGGCCTCCCCCGCGTGGGGCGAGCACCGCGGCCGCTACTGGCTGGACGCGGCCCGGTACGCGGACACGCACGGCATCCACTTCGACAACTTCCGCGAAGTCTGGGCCTACCGCGAATGGGTCGTCAACGCCTTCAACGCCAACAAGAAGTTCGACCAGTTCACGCTCGAACAACTCGCCGGGGACCTGCTCCCCAACGCGACGCTCGACCAGCAAGTGGCCTCCGGGTTCAACCGCTGCAACATCACGACCAGCGAGGGCGGGGCCATCAACGAGGAGTACCTCGTCCTGTACGCCCGCGACCGCACGGAGACCACGTCCGTCGTCTGGCTCGGGCTGACGGCCGGGTGCGCCGTGTGCCACGACCACAAGTTCGACCCGATATCGCAGAAGGACTTCTACGCCCTCTCCGCGTTCTTCAACAACACGACGCAGGCCGCGATGGACGGCAACGTCCACAACACGCCGCCGATCATCCCGATCCCGAAGGCCGAGGACCGGGCCAAGTTCGCCACGATCAGCAAGGACATCGCCGCGCTCCAGCAACAGGCCGAGGCCCGCAAGAAGGCCGCCCGCGCCGAGTTCGACGCCTGGCTGGCCAAGGTGAAGCCGGAAGAACTGGCGGCGAAACTGCCGACCGCCGGGCTGGTGTTCCAGGCCCCGCTCGACCAGGCCAAGGGGGATGTCATTAACTTGACGGTCGGCGGGAAGCCGCGGCCGGTGACGCTCAAGGACGGCTTCGTGTGGGCCGACAGTCCGGACGCGAAGTTGGGGCCGAAGGCGTTCTCGATCCAGCCGGGCGCCGCCGTCAGCCTGCCGGACGTGGGCGACTTCTCCACGAAGCAGGCGTTCTCGGCCGGGGCGTGGGTGAAGTTCCCGAGCCGGGCGCAGAACGGCTCGATCGTCGCCCGTATGCAAGGCCCGCCGGACCACCCCGGCTGGGACTTGTGGTACGAAGGCGGCAAGGTCGCCATGCACGTCATCAGCAAGTGGCCGACCGACGCCCTGAAGGTGACGACGAAGGCCATCCTGAACCCGGCCAACGACTGGCACCACGTCTTCGCCAGTTACGACGGGTCCGGCGCGCCGGCCGGCATCAAAATTTACGTCGACGGCGCGCTGCAACAGACGGACATCGCCAACAACACACTGAAGACGGAAAGCCGCTCGCCGGCCCCGTTCACCGTCGGCCAGCGGGCGACCGACAGCCGGCTGGTCAACTTCCTGGCCCAGGACGTGCGCGTGTACGACCGCGCCGTCGCCGGCCCGGAGGTGGAGAACCTCGCCAAGTCCACGCGCATCGCCAAGATCGTCGCCACGGCCGCCGACAAGCGGACGGCCAAGGACAAGGACGAACTGTTCGCCTGGTGGCTGCTGGCCCTCGACGCGAAGTATCTTGAGTTGACGACGCAGGCGGCCAAGCTGCAACAGGAGGAAGTGGCCATCAAGTCCCGCGGGACCATCGCCCACGTCATGCACGAAAAGACCGACCCGGCGATGGCCTTCGTGCTGAACCGCGGCGAGTACGACCGGCGCAAGGACAAGGTGACGCCGGACGTGCCCAAGGCCCTGCCGCCGTTCCCGGCCGACTTGCCGAAGAACCGCCTCGGGTTCGCCAAGTGGCTGCTCACACCGGACCACCCGCTGACGGCCCGCGTGACCGTCAACCGCTTCTGGCAAGAGCTGTTCGGCAACGGCCTCGTGCGCTCCAGCGGCGACTTCGGCGTGACCGGCGAGCAGCCGAGCCACCCCGAGTTACTGGACTGGCTGGCCGTCGAGTTCCGCGAGGGGGGCTGGGACGTGAAGAAGTTCTTCAAGACACTGGTGATGAGCGCGACCTACCAACAAGCGGCCGTCACCACGCCCGAGAAGAAGGAACGCGACCCGGCGAACCGGCTGCTCTCGCGCGGCCCGCGCTACCGCATGGACGCCGAGATGATCCGCGACCACGCCCTCGCCGCCAGTGGCCTGCTGGTCCAGAAGATCGGCGGGCCGAGCGTGAAGCCGTACCAGCCGGAGGGCGTGTGGGAGGCCGTCGCCATGATCGGCAGCAACACGCGGGACTACAAGCGCGACACCGGGGAAAACCTGTACCGCCGCAGCATGTACACCTTCTGGAAGCGGGCCGCCCCGCCCGCCAGCATGGACATCCTGAACGCCCCGAACCGTGAGACGTGTACGGTCCGCCGCGAGCGCACCAACACGCCGCTGCAAGCGCTGGTGACGCTGAACGACCCGCAGTTTGTGGAAGCCGCCCGCGTGCTGGCCCAGACGATTTTGTTAAGTGACAAGGCCACGGACGCCGCCAAGCTGGACCTGCTCGCCAAGCGCGTGCTGGCCCGGCCGTTCACCGCCAAGGAAGTCCCCGTCGTGCAGGCGAGCCTGAACGACCTGCTGGCCGAGTTCAAGGCGAAGCCGGACGAGGCCAAGAAGCTGCTGGCCTTCGGCGAGTCCAAGGCCGACCCGAAGGTGGACGCGGCGACCTTGGCCGCGTGGACGATGTTGGCGAACGAAGTGATGAACCTGGACGAGGTGTTGAACAAGTAATCGCAACGCATTTGTTTAGCCGCGACGCGACGCTTCGGAGTGGAGCGCGGGCCGGCCGAGTAAAGTCGCCCGCCCCGTAGCCAGCGATTTGATGCGGGCAGTCCGCGCTCCACTCCGAAGCGTCGCGTCGCGGCTAAACGGGTTTTTGAATTTGGATCGACTCTCTGGGAATAATGTCATGCACCCGATTTCCGAATACGCCCAGTCGATGACCCGGCGGCACTTCTTCCAGTCGGGGAAGAACGTCCTCGGGGCCGCCGCCCTCGCGTCGCTGATGGGCATTACCAAGGCGTCCGCGGCCGGCTCCAAGACGGGGGCCAAGGCCGCGTTGCCGGAGACGCACTTCCCGGCCAAGGCCAAGCAGGTGATCTACCTGCACATGGTCGGCGGGCCGCCGCAGATGGACCTCTTCGACTACAAGCCGAAGATGAACGACTTCTACGACAAGGACCTGCCCGAGACCGTCCGCAAGGGCCAGCGCCTGACGACGATGACCAGCGGGCAGGCCCGCTTCCCCATCGCCCCGTCCATGTACAAGTTCGCCCGGCACGGCAAGGGTGGCATGTGGCTCTCCGAGTTGCTGCCGTGGAAGGCCAAGATGGCCGACGACCTGTGCTTCATCCGCTCGATGCACACGGAGGCCATCAACCACGAGCCGGCCATCACGTTCATGCAGACCGGCAACCAACTCACCGGCCGGCCGTGCCTCGGGGCGTGGGCCAGCTACGGGCTGGGGTCGCTCAACGAGAACTTGCCGTCGTTCGTCGTGCTGGTGGCCCAGCCGTCCAACGTGGAACAGGTGCAGGCGATCTCGGCCCGGCTGTGGTCGGCCGGCTACTTGCCGGGGCAGCACGCGGGCGTCTCCTTCCGGGCGAAGGGCGACCCGATCCTGTACATCACCAACCCGCCGGGCGTCTCCAGTGATTTGCGCCGCAAGACGCTGGACGGGCTGAAGACGCTCAACGAGATGCAGCACCAGCAACTCGGGGACGACGACATCCAGACGCGCATCCAGCAGTACGAGATGGCGTTCAAAATGCAGACCAGCGTCCCCGACCTGACCGACTTGGCCAAGGAGCCGGAGGCCACGTACAAGCTGTACGGCGACGACGCCAAGAAGCCGGGGACGTTCGCCAACTCCGTACTGCTGGCCCGCCGTCTAGTGGAACGCGGCACCCGCTTCGTGCAGATTTATCACAACAACTGGGACACGCACGGCAACGTCGCCGGCCGCCTGCCGAGCCAGTGCAAGGACGTGGACCAAGCCTGTTACGGCCTCGTCCAAGACTTGAAGAACAAGGGGATGCTGGACGAGACGCTCGTGATCTGGGGCGGCGAGTTCGGCCGGACGATCTACAGCCAGGGCGGCCTGAGCAAGACGAACTATGGCCGGGACCACCACCCGCGCTGCTTCACGATGTGGATGGCCGGCGGCGGCGCCCGCCCCGGCCAAGCCTACGGCGAAACGGACGACTTCAGCTACAACATCGTCAAAGACCCGTGCCCCGTCCACAACTTCCACGCCACGGTCCTGCACTTGCTGGGCTTGGACAACGAGAAGTTCACCTACAAGGCCCAAGGGTTGGACCAGAAGCTCACCGGCGTCGAGCCGGCGAAGGCGATCAAGGAACTGATGGCGTAACGGGAAGAGAAGAATTTTTAGCCACGGATCGAACACGGACGAAACACGGATAAAGGCCGAAGACGGCAGAACTTCACCACAGAGGACACAGAGAGCACAGAGGAAAGCCAAAACCGAGGAAAGGCATGATGAAAATGTCTTCTCTGCCTCTGTCTTTCCTCTGTGTTCTCTGTGTCCTCTGTGGTGAAGTTCTTCTCATTGCTTTGATCCGTGCTTCTCCGTGTTCGATCCGTGGCTAAAAGTGTTGGTTGTCCGTGCTCCGCTCCGAAGACGCCGCGTCGCGGCTAAACGGCCGTTCGCGGGGCGAGGTTGCCTTTCCGTCCGGAACCGCTTCAACAACCACCATCATGCACAAGCGCTCCCCGCACATCGCCCCGTCCATCCTCGCGGCCGACTTCTCGCGGCTCGGGCAGTTGGTCCTCGAAACCGAGGCCGGCGGGGCCGACCGCGTCCACGTAGACGTGATGGACGGCCACTTCGTCCCCAACCTCAGCATGGGGCCGGTCGTCGTGAAGGGGCTGCGGCCGATCACGCGGCGGCCGTTGGAAGTTCACCTCATGGTGATGGAGCCGGAGAAGTTCGCGGAGGCGTTCGTCAAGGCCGGGGCGGACACGCTGATCGTCCATTACGAAGTGCTGCCGGACCCGCGGCCGTTGCTGCGCGAGATCCGCAAGATGAACTGCAAGGCCGGGCTGGCCCTCAACCCCGGCACGCCGACGGAAGTCCTGGAGCCGCTGATCGGGCTGCTCGACCTCGCCCTGTGCATGACCGTGTGGCCCGGCTTCGGCGGCCAAGCCTTCCTGCCGGAAAGCCCCGGCCGCATTGCCGAGATCAAGGCCCTGATCGACCGCTTCAACCCCACCTGCGAACTCGAAGTGGACGGCGGCGTGGACCTCAAGACCATCGGCCAATGCGCCGCCCACGGGGCCAACGTGTTCGTCGCCGGCACCTCCGTGTTCGGCTCCCCCAACGGCCCGCGCGCGGCGGTGGGGGAACTGATGGCCGCGGCGTTGGAAGCGACCAAAGCCGCCGGGCGGTGACGTGCCGTCTTGTAAGCCGCGACGCGGCGGCTTTGCGGAGAGGAGCGCGACCAGCGGCGGCCACCCATTTCGGCGACGATCAGTTTCGGTGACAATCTCGAAACGCGCTCCTCTCCGCAAAGCCTCCGCGTCGCGGCTTACAAGATCGACACCGTCGCGTCACGCCTTCTTGCGCCGGTAGAACTTGTTCGCCAACAGGTTTTCGGAGGCCATCACCAAGAGCAGAATGATCATCAGGAACGGGAAGAGTTCCAGGTCGGTGCGGAACTGGCCGCTCATGATCTCGGTCAGCGGCAGCGGCTTGGTGGCCGGGATGACCGCGTTCTCCTTGAACAAGCTTTCGATGTCGGCCGGCGGGACGCGCGACAAGTCGCTCTCCGCGACCGGCGGGTTGAGGCTGAAGCCTTCCTTCCAAGTGCGGTCTTCGGCCTCCAGCGTGAAGGAGCCGGCGGTGCCGGTCTTTTCCGGGCCGAGGCGGTAGTAGGGCTGGCCGGGGTCGCGGCGCACGGTGGCGTCGGTCGCCGTCACGTCCGGGCCGCTGAGGTAGTAGGGCGCATTCGGCTTCGCGTCGCCGGCGGGCCACTTCACCAGCACGTTCTCGCCGTTGGTGAAGTTGAACACTTGGTCTTCGCTGTCCCCGGTCAGGGTGCGGATGGCTTCGTTCGTCAGGGCCAGGTAGAACCACGTCGCGGAATAATTGTGGTACTTCGGGCCGTCGTCGCCGAGCGGGACGGTGAATTGCATCACCTTGCCGCGGGCGCCGAGGCCGGTCTCCAGGACGGCCGGCGTGCGCTGGTCCGGCTCCGGGGCGTCGTTGTACGCCACCACCATGCGGTCGCGGGCGCCCTCTTCGACCTTCCAGTACCCGCGCGTGATCGGCGGCTGGTCTTCGAACAGGCCGCCGCCCCCTTCGCGGTACTTGCGGAACTCGTTCAGGAACGGCCGCTGCGCGCTCAGGGCGTTCCACGTCCACGTCACCGAATTGCCCACCGGGGCGTTGACCCACGTGGCGAACCGGCGCGGCAACACTTTGGCGGCGGCCTCGGTGCGGTACGTCGCCACGTCCATCGCCGGGCCGCCGGGGGCGACAATCACATGGCCCCCCCGCGTGACGTACTCGGCCAGGCGGGTCCATAAAGCGTCCGTCATTTTGCCGACGCCGAGGAGGGCGGTCAGTTCGTACTTTCCCACGTCCACGCGGCCGGCGGCCACGTCATCGATGCCCCGCACGTCCACGGCGTACCAGCCCACGGATTCGAGGGCCGTCTTCCACAGCAGGGCGTTCGCCGGCCCTTGCCCAATCGCGGCCACGGCCCGGGCGAGGAATCCGACCGGGGCCGGGGCGTCCACGACGGCCAGCACTTTGCGCGGCTCGCGCACGCGGAAGGTGACGAACTTCTCGTTGTCGAACCCGAGGGCGTCCGGCGTGAACAGGCTGATCTTCGCCTGGTGCAGGCCCGGCTTCAGGCCGTCCTTGCGGAGTTGTCTCGCTGCCGGGCGGTCCGGCCCCGGGGTCACGGGGATGCGCTGCGGCTCCTCGCCGTCCACGCTGAACAGCAGCACGTTGGCCTCGGCCGTGCCGACCGCTTCCACGGTGACGTTGATGAGGACCGGCTGATTCGCCGGGACGATCTGCGGCTTCATTTCGACGGCCGTGATCGCCATGTTCACCGGCTTGTCCACGCCGACATCGACGTAGGCGTGGAAGATGCTCGGGGCCGGCACGCGGTCGCGCAGGGACTGCAACTCGCCGACGCGGGCGGCGTCCCAGCTCGCGGCCGTGCGGTCCGAGAAGACGGCCAGCAGGCGGGGCAGGGCGTCCTGGCCGGGGTCGCGCTCGCCGTCGGCGCGGGCGAACATGGTGTACGCCGATTCGAGCAGCCGCGTGACCGGCTGACTATTCGCCTTCGGCTTCTTGACGCCGCGGACGCGCTGCCGGGCGTCTTCAATCGTCAGCGACCAAATCGGCTCGCCGCGGTCCCCGGTGTCGAGGACGGCCACCTTGCTCTCGGGCGGCAACTCGTCGAGGATTTCGAGGATGCGGCCGCGCGCCTCGTCGAGACACGTCCACGGGCCGCTGGCCGGCTCGTTCAAGAGCTTCAACTGCTTCTGCCGCTCCGGCGACAGCCCGGCCCGGTCCGCCAAGGCGTACCCCATGCTCGGGCTGGTGTCCAACACGAGAACGGCCGCGATCGGCCGGTCGGCCCGGAAGCTAAAGCCCCCGGTGTTCGTGACCGGCTGCCACAGGGCCAGACAAATTAACGCGATCAACGCCATGCGCAGCAACAGTAGCAGCAGGTGCCGCAGGCGAATCTTGCGCTGGTTGATCTGCTGCTTCTGCTTGAGGAAGCGGAACGCCGGGAACGGCAACCGCTTCGGCTCCTGCTTCATGATGAGGTGCAACAGCACCGGCAAGCCGACGAGGGCGGCGCCGGTGAGCAGGATCGGGAGGCCGGTGATGGCGAAGAGCGTCAAAGAAGGTTCCTACAACTCGTTGCGCCGCGGCGCGGAAGAGAAGAATTTTTAGCCGCGGATCGAACACGGATGAAACACGGATAAAGGCGGAAGAGTTTGAACCACAGAGGACACAGAGAGCACAGAGGAAAACCAGAGCAGCGGAAAGGCATTTCTAAGAATGTCTTCTCTGCATTTGTCTTTCCTCTGTGTCCTCTGTGTCCTCTGTGGTTAAGTTCTTCTCTTGTATTCCGTCTTCTGCCTTTATCCGTGTTTCGTCGGTGTTCGATCCGTGGCTAAAAATTCTTCATTTCTGGTCTACTCGTCCCGAAACGGCTTCTTGTCCCGGTACAGTTTGAGCCGCGCCCGCGGGCCGTCGCCTTCTTCTTTCAGGTAGTCGGCGTCGTCCAAGGTCTTTTGCTGAAACTCGACGGCCTTGTCGAAGTCGCCGAGTTCGGCGTGGGCGGCGGCGACGGCTTCCAGGATGCGGCCGTCGCGGTACTTGACGAGGCTGAGGGCGTGCGTCGCGGATTCGAGGGCCTTCTTGCCGTCGCGGAGTTTCGCGTTCGGGGCGGTGGCGAGGATGCGGCCCTTGTTGGCGTGCAAGAGGGGGACTTTCGGTTCTTTGTCGAGGCACGCATCAATGTCGGCCAAGGCCTTGGCGAACTCGCGGGTCCGCAGGTAGGCTTCGCTGCGGTTGTGCAGGGCGAAGAAGTAGCGCGGGTTCGCGGCCAACAGGTTCGTGAACTCGGCGATGGCCTTGTCGTACTCCTTGCGCTTGATGTACACCTCGCCGCGGTTGTTCTTCCACGCCACGCTGGCGGGGCTGAGGCGGACGGCCTCCTCGGCGTCCATGAGCGCCCGGTCGTAGTCGCCGACGGCCATGTACGCCCAGCACCGGCAGGAAATGGCCCGCTCGTCCGCCGGCATCTTCTCCAGCGTCTGCGTGCAGTAGAGGATGGCGTCCTTCGGCCGCAGCATGTCGCTCTTTTTCAGCCACGCCGTGTCGGCGTCGTGCTGCACCTGAACGTAGTCGCCGGCCTCGGCGATGGCGCGCACGTCCAAGTAGCGCATGTAAAATTCTTTCAGCTCAAACGAGCCGTCGGCCTTGCGCTCGTAGGTCTCCGGGCCGTTGGCCTTGGAGCAGATCGGCAGGCCGACCCAGCCGTCTTTTGGCTTGGCGGGCGCGGGGGCCAGCACGACCCCGGCGAGCAGAAACACCATCCCTGATGCGGCCATGACGCAGTCTCCGGCGACAAATCACCCGACGGCAAACGCCCGGATTATTGTATACCGCCCCCCCGGCGGCACACCACTTGCAAATTCCCCACGATTGGGCGTATGCTGATCGGATCATTGAGGGGCCAGCCATGCACCGGGATCGTCTTCGCCAAGGGGCCAACGTCCTGCTCGCGGTCACGCAAATCGCGGCCGGCTCTTTTACCGCGATCACCGGGTTGGGGGAGTCCATCGCCGACCGCTCCGCCGCGGCGACCACGCCGGTCACGCCGGCCGGGTACGCCTTCGCCATCTGGGGCGTGATTTTCGCGGGCTGTCTCGCGTATGCCGTCTACCAGGCGGTGCCGCGGCACCGGGAAGACCGATGGCTGCGGCGCGTCGGCTGGTTCACGGCGGCGGCCTTCCTCGGCAACACGCTGTGGAGCGTCGAGTGCCAACTGAACGGCTTTAGCTGGCTGACCGTGGCGATTATCGCCGGCACGCTGGCGGCGAGCGGGTTGGCCTGCCGGGAATTGGCCCCGGTGCGCCGGGCGCTCACTTCGACGGAATACTGGTGCGCATTTGTCCCCGTCAACCTGTTGGCGGGCTGGCTGTCCGTGGCGGCGTTCGCCAACGTCGCCGCGGCCTGCCAAGCCCACGGGCTGGGGAGTCTGGGGCTGTCGGCCACGAACTTCGCCATCGTCCTCATCGCGGCGGCCGGCCTGTTCGGCGTGGCCGTCACCGTGCGGACGCAGGGCCGGTGGTACGCGACCGCCGTCGTGTGGGGCTTGATCGGCATCATGGTGGCCAACCAAGCGGCCGACAACCCGGCCGTGGTCCTGACGGCCGGCGGCGTCGCCGTCGTCGTGCTGGCCGGCCTGTACGCGGACCAGTTCCTCGAGTGGACCCACGCGGGCGGGCGGGCCGACGGCCGCACAGTCACGGCCTGACATTTCTCATCAACATCTCCGGAATGCGAATTGCTGAAGGCTTCTCCGTCAAGTCGTCTACATGTGCCCGACCGAATCGTGGTTCCGCTGACGGTCTGAATTGTGTATTTCTCCTCCGGTCCGCCCAGACCGCCAGGAGAATGCGATGGGACGCCAGGGAACCAAACTGGTGATCACGGAACGTCAGCAGGAGATGTTGCGGGAGATGACCGTTTCCCGGGTGTGTCCGCAGGGTTTGGCCCAGCGGGCCGGGATGACCCTCGGGGTGTTCGAGGGGGACCAGAACGGCGTCCTCGCCGAACGGGTCGGTTGCGAGTGGCATGTGGTCGGGCGCCGGCGCCGGCGGTGAAGGGGGCGTTTGAACAACTCATCCACGCCGAATGCGGGGGCCGGCCGGGCGAACTGCGGCGGAAGATCGAAACTGTTTTGGGCGATGCCCCGCGGGCGGGGCGCCGATGCCGGACCGAACCCGACCAAGCGGCGATGATCATCGCGGTGGCCTGCGAGCCGCCGGAACAATCGGGACGGCCCATCTCGCATTGGACGCATCCCGAACTGGCCGACGAGGTCGTCAAACGGGGGATCGTCCCCGCGATTTCCGCCCGGCATGTCGGGCGTTTTTTAAAAGACGGCCGTCCTACAACCCCATCGCAGCCGCTATTGGCTTAACTCAACGGACAAGGACACGCCGGCGTTTCAACGCCAGGTGCGGGCGGTCTGCGACACGTACCGGAAGGCTCCCGGTCGCCTTGAGAACGAGGGGATTCACACGGCGTGCGTCGATGAGAAGACGGGGAGGCAGGCGTCGGAGCGGGGGCCGAAACGCTGAAATCGGCGGCGAGCCGCCGGGCGTTCCCGCCCCCTCTAAGATGAGCGGACACATTAGCCGACAGGCCGGGGAGACCGCGTGAAAGCGCTCGGAATCGTCTTGATTGTGATCGGCGTCGTGACGCTGGGGGTCGGCGGCATGACGGCGGCCCAGGCGCCGAACGTCAGCTACGCGGTCGGCGCCTTGCTGCCGGGGCTGTTGGTCCTGATCGTCGGCCTAAAGACCATGGAGAAGAAAAAGCCCGCCGCCCCGCCGCCGGACGAGGCCGACGACGATTGACCCGGGCCGGCCCCGGCGGTTGATCGGCGGCCAATGGCGGACTAGAGCATTTTCAGTTTCGGTGTTGCGGTGGGACCGGCGTTGCGGTGGGACCGGCGTTGCGGTGGGACCGGCGTTGCGGTGGGACCGGCGTTG
>JAYTTY010000483.1:0-17028 GCA_043744795.1 Zavarzinella sp.
CGTGGAGGAGATCCGGCGGACGGCCCCGGGGGCCGGGGGGACGCCGCTGACGGAGGCGTTCGTGTACGCGTTCGCCGGCGGCCGCATCGACACGGTGACACTGCGGCGCCGCCTGGGGACGGGCGGGTGGGCGGACGTCCGAAGGGCGGCGTACGACTACTACGGGACCGGCAGCTCGTTCGGCAGCGTCGGCGACCTGCAACGGGCGCGGGTGCAGGTCCCGGTGTCCGCCGGGTGGGCCGACGTCGACACGAGCGTGTACCGATACTACGTGACCGGGGAGTCGGCCGGGTTCGTGCACGGGCTGAAGTACGTCCTCAACCCGGCGGCGTGCGCCCGCATGGCCGGGGACGGCCTCGACCCGCTGACGGCGACCAACGCCCAGGTGGCCGGCTACGCCCAAAACTACTTCGAGTACGACGGGGACCGACGGGTGACCGTGGAGGCGGTGGACGGCGGCGCGTCGTCCTACGCCTTCGCGTACACGGCCGGGTACGCCACCGGGGAGCCGAACGTGTGGGCCACGCGGGCGGCGGTGACGCGGCCGGACGGGAGCCGGGTCGTGGCGTACACGAACGCGGCCGGGCAGTATCTGTTGCGGCAAGAGGACGACGGCGGCGACCCGTGGCTGGAGGCGTTCCACTACGACTCGGATCTGCGGTTGGTGTGGCACGCGACGCCGGCGGCGGTCGTCGGGTACGACGACGCGGCCCCGGACCTGGCCGTCGAATTGCGCCCGGACGCCGGGCTGATCGAGACGGCGACGTACTACGCGGACCCGCCGCCGGCCGGCGGGGCGCCGGGGTACACGCACACGCGCGGCATCCGGCAGGGGACGGGCGGGGATTTGGTCCCCCAAGTCGCTTACGAGTTCGCGGCCCACACGGCCGACAGCATGACGGTGTACGAGGTGGCGAAGCGGACGGTCTACCGCAACGCCGACGGGACCGGGGAGATCGAGACACTGTTCGCCTACGAGTATTACGACGGCACCGTGCAGATGAGCCGGAAGACGACGACGTGGCCGGCGGTGGCCACGGGGCAAAACGGGTCGGGGCTGGCGGCCAGTCGGATCGAGGTGTTCGACCTTCAGGGGCGGCTGACGTGGGCGATGGACGAGTTGGGGTTCATCACCTACTTGGCGTACGACCAGGGGACGGGGGCCGTCGTCAAGCGGATCGCCGACGTGGACACGGAGGCGTCGGGCGAGTTCACGGACCTGCCGGCCGGGTGGGAGACGCCGGCCGGCGGCGGGCTGAACCTGATCACGTTGTACGAGGTGGACGACCAGGGGCGGGCGGTGAAGACGACCCACCCGAACGGCCGTGTCGACTTCGTGGTGCACGACGACGAGGCCCACGAGGCGCGGGCGTACCCGGGGTGGGACGCGACGGTCGAGACGCCGACGGGACCGACGCGCGTCAGCCGTGAGGACCGGGGGCAAAAGTACGCCGAGACGCTGACCATGGCGGCGGCCCCGGACGTGGCGGCCGGGTGGCCGACGGGCGGAGAGGCGATTAGCGACGTGCAATCGCTGGAGCGGTCGCTGTTCGACGACGCGGGCAAGCTCATCCACCGGGACCGGTACACGGACCTGACCGGGCTGTCGTACGCGACGACGCCGACGATCGGGACGGCGGGGGTGAACTACGACCGGACCAGTTACGAGTACGACGCCGAGGACCGCTTGGTGCGGACGGTCACCCAGTTGGGGACGATCTCGCGGACGGTGTTCGACTTCCTGGGCCGGCCGGTGAGCGAATGGGTCGGGACCAACGACACGCCGGCCAGCGGCGCGTGGTCGCCGACGAACAACACCAGCCCGGCCAACATGGTGATGGTGGCCGCCTACGAATATGACGGCGGCGGCGTCGGCAACGACAACCGGACGAAGACGACGCAGTACCCCGGCGGCGGGGCCGACGACCGCGTCACTCAGGCGTGGTTCGACTGGCGGGACCGGGCCGTCGCCACCAAGGGCGGGGTGCAGACGACCGAGGCGACGGACGTGCACCGGCCCATTATGTATGCGGACTATGACAACTTGAACCGCGTGGTGATGTCGCGGCGGTACGACGGGGACGGCGTGGACATCGTCGTGACCGACGGGGTGCCACAGCCGCCGGCGTCCAGCCTCCTGCGGGCGCAATCGGAGACGTTGTTCGACGAGCGCGGCCGGGCGTACCGGGGCCAGACGTACGGCGTCGACCCGTCCACGGGGGATATTTCCACGGACGCGCTGACGTCGAACACATGGTTCGACGCCGCGGGCCAAGTCGTCGCCACGTCAGCCCCCGGCGGGTTGTGGCAAAAGATGGCCTACGACGGGACTGGCCGAGTTACAGTGACCTATGTGACGGATGGAGACGGCGGCGCGTCGTGGGCGGCGGCGAACACCGTGGAAGACGACCACGTGTTGGAGCAGAGCGAGCCGACGTACGACGAGAGCGGCAACGTGCTGGCCGGCTTGCGGCGTCTGCGGTTCCACGACGCGACGGGGACAGGGCCGCTTGGGACGCCGAGTTCTGGCGTAGGCGCCCGCGTGTATTACCAAACCGCTTACTACGACCTGGGCGACCGCGCAGTCTCCTCAGTTGATGTCGGGACGAACGGCGGGACGGCGTACACGCGGCCGTCGACCGCGCCGGCCCGGAGCGACACCGTGCTGGTGACGGACACGAGCTACGACGCGGCCGGGAACGTGTTCGAGGTGACCGACCCGCGCGAGTTGGTGACGCGGACGCATTACGACTTGGCCGGCCGCGTGCTGACCAAGGTCGAGAACTACACGGACGGGACGCCGACGGCCGGCAGCAACAAGACGGCGACGTTCACGTACAACGCGACCGGCATGACCAGCCTGACGGCCATGCTGACCAGCGGCGGATACCAGACGACGGCGTGGGTGTACGGCGTGACCACGACGAGCGGCAGCGGGCTGAATTCGAACGACGTCGTCGCGGCCACGCAGTACCCCGACCCGACGACCGGCGACCCGAGTTCGGGCCAGGAGGAGACGGCGACCGTCAACGCCTTAGGGCAAATCCTGACGACGACGGATCGCAACGGCACCGTCCACGCCTTCGCCTACGACGTGCTGGGCCGGCCGACGGCCGACGCCGTGCCGACGCTGGGGGACGGCGTGGACGACGCGGTGCTGCGGGTCGAGACGAGTTACGACACGCAGGGCAACGTGTTCCAAGTCACTACGTTTGATGCCGACACGGCCGGCGACGTCGTGAACCAGGTTCAGCGCGGATATAATGGTCTGAGCCAATTGACCGTCGAGTACCAGGCGACGACGGGGAGCGTAAACACGTCCACGACGCCGAGCGTGCAGTACGCCTATTCGGAGATGGCCGGCGGGGCGAACCACAGCCGGCTGACGCTGATGACGTACCCGAGCGGCCGGGCACTGGAGCAGGAGTACGCCGAGAGCTTGGACGACGCGATCTCGCGGTTGTCGGCCATCGTCGACGACGCCACGACGCTGGAAGGGTATGAGTATCTGGGCCTGGGCGGCATCGTCGTCCGCAGCCACCCGGAGCCGGACGTGGACCTGAGCTACGTCAAACTCGTGACCGAGAGCGTCGGGGACGCCGGGGACCAATACACGGGGTTGGACCGGTTCGGCCGCGTGGTCGACCAGCGGTGGCGGACGCCGGCCGGCGTTGACGTGCAGCGGTTCGGGTACGGGCACGACCGGGCTGGCAACCGCCTGTACCGGGAGAACCTTGTATCCACGGACCACTCCGAGGTATACTTGTACGATGGCCTGAATCAGTTGCTGGCCTTCGAGCGGGGCACGCTGAACGGGACAAAGACGGGCATCACCGGGACGGTGACCCGCAGTCAGGCGTGGGAGTTCGACGCCGCCGGCAACTTCGCCGACCAGACGACGGATGGTTCCGGGCAGGCCCGGACGCACAACCGGCAGAACGAGATCACGGGCATCGCCGGGGCAACGACGCCGATTTACGACGCCAATGGCAACATGACCGGCGACGAGACGGGCAAGACGTTCGCCTACGACGCCTGGAATCGGCTAGCTGGGGTATGGGACGCCGACGAGACACTGCTGGCGACGTTTGTTTGGGACGGCGGCGGACGGCGTGTGACGGAGGTGCGCGGGGGCGACACGACGGAGTTGTATTACTCGATCGCGTGGCAGGTCGTCGAAGATTGGATGAACGGCGACCACGTCAATTCGTATGTGTGGAGCCTGGCATACATCGACGCCATGATCTCCAGGGACCGAGGACTTGATGCCACAGTCACGCCAAACGAGCGATTGTATTTAGCGAACGACGTTAACTTCAGCACTTCGGGACTTTTTGATTCATCTGGAGTGGTGGTTGAACTATACCAATATGATCCATTCGGCAAATTCGCTGTACTAGACGGGGATTGGGCTACCCTCAGTGGTAGCCTTTCCGGATGGTATTATCTGTACCAAGGCGGCCGCTGGGATAATGCTGCATGCATTTATAGTTTCAGATATCGCGAGTATTCGGCAACGCTGGGCCGATGGATGACTAATGATCCGCTCGGCTTTGGTGCGAGAAACATCAATTATTTCTGTTTTGTCGACAATAATCCAACGAATTACAACGATCCAATGGGGTTGGATATCACAGTGGAAACTGGCAATAACACTGGCAAGGTTCTCAATGATGAATTGCATCAGTCAATATGCGTTACAACACCCGACGGAAAAAGGTGTTTTTCATTTGGCCTAGATTCAAATAATACAGTCGGTATTTGGATTGGTACATCATGGCTGGGAGGGTCGGCGATTAAGTGTTGCGCATTAAATGGCATTGTCTATGAGGCAAATCCAATTCCTAATGCTACAATTTCCAAACGAAAAATAACGACTCCTGAGGAGGATGCTGCATTCTTGCAACAAATGGTGGCACTGTTAAAAAAGCAAGATGGATATTCGGCTGCGCGTCATAATTGCCGTATGTTTTCCCAGAATCAGTTTGACAACGCTCCTGGTAGAAAAGTGGTGTTTCAATCTGAGCCCGCCAGACCACGTAGTGGTTCGCATCCCAACGAACTTCAGCCGCGATACCCAAAGCCATTGACTTCGCCGCCGTTTCCTCACAAAAATTTTCAATGGGACACAGTCAATGGACGTTGGATGTTGCCAAATTCCGATAACGGCAAGCCAAGATACTTTGATCAGAAAGGCAAACCAATCAGTCGGTAAATATAGCCGACAAACTGGAACATTGACGCTTGCAATGCCATTGCTGATTGGAGATGCCGTGCGACTTGCCTTAGAGGTAGTTCCAAAACCCTGTTGGCAACCTGAGAAATCTCGTAGATTTTTCAGGTTCGCTGTTTTGCCATCAGGGTTTTGAAACTGCTTCCAGTAACATGTCGCGGCGCTGTCCATCATGCACATTGAATAATAATATAAATATGAAATTTAACAATTAGTAAATTTATACATGACTCTTTATATCAAGTAGATGTTGTAATATAGGATTCACCAATGGGTGTCGTAGGATTTGGGTGGTGCCTAAGTGGCTTGTTGGCTATCCTTGCGATTATGGCTTCGGCCATCACATGGGCTCCACCGGGCCCAGGGGGCATATTGCGATACTTGCCCACCGTGTTTGGGATTGCGGCATTACTTGCGGCTGGTATCTCGGCAGGCACAGGTCGGTTGCCGGCCAATCATTGGGTCCGGCAATCATGGTTGGTATGGTATGGATTATTAATAACAACAATTATTGTTGTATTATTGATGGTTCTGATTTTATAGTTCTAAGACTATTTTTTCGCTAAGTACCATGCTCACGATTTTGCGCAGGCTTGGCTGATCTTAACTGCCATACGCTCGAGGCGCAAAAATTATTCAAACTTTGGAGTTGATACGACTACAGAATTGTGCATGCATCTGAGTGTGACCACTAGATAGACGCTGGTGAGCGTCGGAAGCATAACCATAAGTAACAAGGTCAAGTTCTGATTTAAACGCAAGTTGCCGTCACATAATACGCAACTATTCCACAACACATAATGCGGATGATTTGAGAGCATTTGATGATCGATACTTTTGACTTGGTCGTGGTCGTGAGCCTGAGGCGGCGGCCCGACCGGCTAACATCTTTTCGGGAGGCCTTGTCCGACAATCGTTGGCCGTTCCGGGAGCCTTCCGTGTTTGAAGCCGTCGATGGCGAGGCCGTCCCAGTTCCGGTTGGATGGATGGCTGGCAGCGGGGCGTGGGGCGTGGGGGTGCATGCAGAGTCACCGCCAAATCCTTGAGCGGGCGATCATGGACGAGGTCCAGTCACTGCTCGTGCTGGAGGACGACGCCGTGGTCCGGGACAGCTTCCCGGCCGACGCCGCCCGCTTCTTGGCCGCCGTCCCGGCCGACTGGGACCAGCTTATGCTCGGCGGCCAGCACATCGCTTCCCCGACCCCCGTCTCGCCCGGCGTCGTCAAGTGCACGAACTGCCAGCGGACGCACGCCTACGCCGTCCGCGGCCGGTTCCTGCGCGACCTGTACCAACTGTGGAGCGGGTCGTCCGGCCATTGCGACCACTTCATGGGCCCGGCCCAGGCCCGGTACAACGTGTACGCCCCCGACCCGTTCCTCGTCGGCCAGGCCCGCGGCCGGTCCGACATCAACGGGGCGCGCAACCCGACCAAGTTCTGGACCCCGCCGCCGGCCGACTGGCCGATCGCCCTGGTCCGCGGCCCGCGGCCCGTCATCGCGGCCCTCCGCGCCCGGGGCCTCCACACGGGGTACGACCGCGACATCGGGATGGGCATTGGCCGCGGACGCTTCAAGCTTTGGCAATCAAGCACGGCGCTCTCGGAACCACTCAACTTGGTGAACCGCTTTACAGAATGACCTCGGCCGGGCATCAGAACTTGAACAGTCTGGCTCTTTGGGCAAACGGTTCGCCCTGATCGAGAAACGTCTGCGCCATTTCCCCGCCGAAGTCTTTTCCATGATCCGGCACACGTCCGTCCTCGCCACTTTGAGGGCAGCCGCGAACACTCCCCCGCCAGTGAGGCCGCCAGCCCCCATTATTTGGCGGCCGCACGCACACGGCGATGTGGCATCGCGTACGGGCAAGCACCCGGCAACCGTCCCACTTCTCAAACGCGGCGGCACTCGTTTGGCCTTTTGGCGTCAGTCAACATTTCGCCATTGACGGCCGGCCGGCCCGCCGCGACATCGCTTTCGGGGCCGTCATCTAAATAATCGGCCGAATCGCGTCATAAATACTTGAGTGGAATGTCTTCGCCATCAGCCCGGGCCTGACCGAGTGTCCATCGACGGTTAGCCGCCCTTTTTGGCCGACGTTGCCGTGTCGCTGGCATGTAATCACTTCGGGTTTTTGACGGCTTCAGTCTTGTGCCGCGATTGACGGGCGCAGGCAAGCGAAGACATTCCCCTCGCGGCCGGCCCGTCGCCGGCCGCCCCATTTCCACACGGGGGTTCCCATGCCCAAGTATGTGACGATCGAGGAGTACCACGTGACGGCGCGGGTGCCGGCCGACCTGCCCGACGATGATGCCGAGGAGGTGCAAGCCGTCCTCGTCTCCAAGCCGTTCCTCACCCGGTTGCGGAAGGCGGTCACGGCCGCCGCCGCGGCCCACCCGCCGCTGGCCGTCGTGCGGGTCACCATCTCCCGCTGACCGCCACGACTCACTTCACCGCCATCAGCACGTTTGCGAAAGGAGCCTTCGTCATGAGAGCCGCCGCCGGCCCTCGGCCGGTGCCCACGGCGCCGCCCTCCGGTCCCCGGCGCTTGGGCGTGGCAAGCCTAAATAAAAGGGTCCCGTTGCGTCATACTACATGACGCCGCCGCTTACCCGTCCGGACCTCCGCCTCCGTCTTGACCGTGCCTTTCCGTACCAACCGAATCGGCAACCGTTCTTGCCCGGCGGCCAGTTCGCGTCGGCGTCAGCGTCGTCCCGCGTCGTGCGGGGCGGCCCGCATCCGTGGATGCGGCCGCCCCGCGCGGGGCGGCCGCTCCCGTCCTCCTGGGAGTTTGTTCATGTTCCACAGCCTCCGCGTCACCCGCCCGCTCGCCTTCCTGGACGTCGAGTCCACCGGCGTCGACCCGCAGGCCGACCGCGTCGTCGAGGTCGGCGTCTTCCGCGTCCACCCCGACGGCACGACGGACTCGGCCGTCCGCCGCGTCAACCCGGCCGTCCCCATCCCGGCCGCGGCCTCCGCGGTGCACGGCATTACGGACGCCGACGTGGCCGGCTGCCGCCCGTTCGCTGACGTCGCCCGCCGCCTGGTCCGCTTCCTGGACGGGTGCGACCTGGCCGGGTTCGGCCTCAAGCGGTTCGACCTGCCGCTGCTGGCCGCCGAGTGCCGCCGGGCCGGCGTCCACTTCCCCCTGGCCGGCCGGGCCGTCGTCGACGCCCTGCAGATCTACCACCAGCAAGAGAAGAGAGACCTGACGAGCGCCTACGGCTTCTACGTCGGCGGCCGCCTCGACGGGGCCCACACGGCGGCCGCCGACGCCAAGGCGGCGGCCCTGGTGCTGGACGCCCAACTGCGGCGGTACCCCGGCCTGCCGCGGTCCGCGGCCGAGCTGCACCGCCACCTGACCACGGCCGACGTGGCCGGGTGGTTCCGGCGCGACGACGGCCGCGTCGTCTTCGCCAAGGGCAAGCACGCCGGCCGCCCCCTCGCCGACGTCGCCGCCCGCCACCCCGACTACGTCCGGTGGCTCCTGTCCCTCGACCTGCTCGACGACACCCGGGCCTTGATCACCGCGGCCGCCGGCGGCGTTGACGTTGCGTAACCGTTCCCCCTACTCGATTGGAGACCCCATGACTCACGCTTCGCCGCTGGCCGCGCCCCAGCCCGCCGACCGGGACCGGGACCGGCAGCGCCTGGCCGAACTGGTCGGCTGGCTCGTGGCCCGCCGGCTCCTCGCCGATCGGCGCGTTGTCAAGCAGCCGCCGGCTCCCTTCCCGCCGGCCGATTCGCCGCCCCCTTCCGCCCCCCCGGACCCCGCGGGCCAATAAGCGGTTATTGGCCTGGGCGCCCGACCGAGCCGCCCAACGTCCAGAGTTGCGCGGGTTGCGCCGGGCCGCGGACGGCCACGGCAAAATATATTTTCGACCGGCGGCCGGACAGCAACGCCTTGTTTTCACGCCATTTTCGGCGGGGGCCGCCGCGGGCGGCCCCCGCCCGGCCGGCCGGCGCCGCGCGCTCCGTTTTGCCGGCCGGCCCGCCGACGGTAGGCTCGGGGGTCGAGGTTCGGCCCCGAAGGCCGCCGGCCTCGCCCCGCCAGCGTGCGGAGACCGCGGGCCTTCGTCAGTTGTGAGGGACCGCCGTGAGTAAGGCCAAACTTCCCGCCGCCTTGACCGCCCAGGAGATCTCCTCCGCCTTCGGCGGGCCGTGGGCCGAGCGGTTCCCGCCCATCCTGACGATCCGGCACGTCGCCGACCTGTTCCACGTCACCCTCAAGACCGCCTACGGCTGGAGTTCGGACGGGCGTCTGGATGACGCCAAGTTCAAGGCCGGCAAGCACGTGTTCTTTTTACGCGACCGCGTCCCCGACGTCATGCTCGCCAACTACCGCACCCGAAACCGGAAACCCAAATGACCAACCCCAACCGCACCAAGGTCGGCGACCGCGTGACGATTTACCCGCGCGGCAAGAAGAAGATCTATGTGGCCGACTACTGGCTCGACGGCAGGCATTGCCGCAAGTCGTTGGACACGACAAACAAGAAGGCCGCCCTGCAGGCGGCCGCGCCGCTGGCCGCCGACCTGGCGGCCGGCCGCCGGCCGCAGGCCCCGGCCGCCGTGTCGGTCGCCAGAGCGGTCGCCGACTACTTGGCGTATTTGGCGGCCGACGGGAAGGCGGCTAACTCGGTGAAAAAGTTCCGCGGCGTGTTCGCCAAGTGGGTGCCGTACCTGGCCGCCCAGCGGGTCACCCGCCTCGACCAGTATGGCGTCCGGCACTACGACGGGTACCGGGCGGCCCGGACCGCCGTTGCCGACGCCATGACCGTTTACAACGACAGCGTCATCGTCAAACTGTTCTATAAGTGGAGCAAGTCCCGCGGGCTGGTATCCGAGAACCCGCTGGCCGACGTGCGGCTGAAAAAGCCGCTGAAGGAACCGAAGGGCGGGCCGGCCCTCGCCGACGTGGACCGCATCTTGGCCGCCCTGCCGGCAGCCGCGAGAGCCCCGGTCGCCGTCTTGGCCTTTACGGGCATGCGGGCCGGCGATTTGCGCAACCTGACGCCGGCCGACGCCGACTTAGCCGGCGGGTGGCTGCGCATCGTGTCCCGGCCCGGGTATGAGACGAAAACGCGGCGGTCCCGCAACGTCCCGATCCACCTGCGACTGAAGGCGGTCTTGGCCGAGCGGCCAACGGCCCGGGGCCGGTGGCTGTTCACCGCCCCGCCGAGCCCGAAGTACCCGCGCGGGGGCAACCGACTCAACATCAAAGCGCTCAACCAGGCGTTCAAGGCGGCGGCCCGCCAAGCCGGCCTCCCGGTTGGCCGGAAGGCCGGCTACACCTTGCATTCTCTGCGCGCGTTCTTCGAGACGCACACGGTGAACGCGCACACCCCGCAGCGGGTGGTCGACGCGTGGCTCGGCCACGCGGCCGACCAGTCCATGGGGGCCAAGTACTACCGCCTGACGGAGGCGGATTCCCAGCGGTTCATGCAGATGGTCCCGTTCGGTGACGGGGCCGCGACGCATGGCCTTAATAAGGAGGTCGGGTAATGATGACGATGGTGATGTGGGCCGGCATATTGCCGGTGATTTCCGGTTGGTTCCCGGCGGCCGACCGGGACAAAACCGGGACAAGCCCTGTCCGAAACGGCACGGACACGCGAGAATGCCGGGAAAACCGGGGGTCTCCGACCGGCCGGACGGCCAGTGCGGAGAAGACTCGGTTCGCCGGCCGTCTCTGGGTGTCGGGTCCAAGACCGGCTGAAAGCCGGGACTCCAACAAAGGCAACGCCGAGACTTGTTTTGTCTTCGTTGGAGTCCCGGCTTTCAGCCGGTCTGGACCTTCCCACCACGAGGAACAAGAGGGCCGAGTCTTCGAGGTCCGACCCCACGGCACAACGACTCGGGCCGGTCGGGCGTCCGGCATGTGGGTCGGGCCTCGAAGACTCGGCCCTTCTCGTCGCATCGGGTGTCAGGTTCGCGGCCCCTGAAGGGACCGCCTACGTGGATGAAGCACGGGGCGGTTCGTCAGTCCTCCCACCGCGACCGCAGCCGCGTCATCGCCCGGCCGAACAACTGGCTGACGCGCTGACGGCTCACGCCCAGCCGGCGGCCGATCTGGGCCAGCGAGCAGCCGGTCTCGTAGTGCAGCCGCAGCAGTTCGTACTGGCGGCGCGGCAACGACCGCCGCACGCGGTCCCACAGTTCCACGGCGTCCAAGTCCCGGCCGGCGTCTTCGCCCGCTTCCGGGGCGGCCGGCTGCCATTCCTCGTCGGGGGCGTGGGCCAACCGCGGCAACGGCACCTCGCGCTCGCGCCGCCGGAAGCCGGCGATCAAGTGCCGCAGCCGGTGGCAAATCACCATGATGGCGTACTTCTTGAACGGCACGTTGCGGCTCGGGTCGAACAAGTGATTCGCGTAGGCCAGCCCGAACAGGGCCTCGGCGAACAGCTCATCGACGGGGACGCGCCGCCCCTCGCCGCGGGCAAACTTCCACGCCAGCGACTTGGCGAGTGACAGGTTTTCGGCCAAGGTTTCCGCGTCCAAGCCCGGATTGGCGGGCGCGTCGTCCTGACGCCGAGAGGTGGGTTCAGTCAATAACATCGGGCACCCGAAGAAGAAATGTGATCGTTTGTGTCCCTAATGAATACCTGAACACTTGTACACTGTCAACAACCGACTTGGAGGAATGGCTCAAAAGGGGAACGGGTACGGGCGCCATTCGTCCTTCAGGCCGAAAGACCAGACGTGTCCACTACGGCATTCTGAACTCTGCTCCAAGGCTCCATTGCACTGGGAGTGTTGCCCGGTGGGACGGACATGGACATCCGGCCTCCTCTCCGGGATAATCCCCTCACGCGCCGGGGGACTCGCCCGGCCGATTCTCCCACAAGGCCGCGCCCATGCCCATCTCTTGGAACGAAATCCGCCAGAACGCCATCGCCTTCGCCCGCGACTGGAAGACGGAGACCCGCGAAGAGGCCGAAGCCAAGACGTTCTGGGACGAGTTCTTCAAGGTGTTCGGCATCAAGCGGCGGACCGTCGCCAGCTTTGAAGAACCCGTCAAGAAGCTGTCCGGCTCGTGGGGGTTCATCGACCTGTTTTGGCCCGGCAAGTTGCTCGTGGAACACAAGAGCCGCGGCAAGTCGCTGGAGAAGGCCGAGAGCCAAGCGATGGCGTACATCCACGGCTTGAAGAACGCCAAGCGGGACGACGAGATTCCCCGCTACATCATCGTCTCGGACTTCGCCCGCGTCGCCCTGCACGACCTCGACGACGATTCCACGGTCTCCTTCCCGCTGGCGGACTTCCACAAGCGGATCGACAAATTCGCCTTCATCCCCGGCTACAAGCAGCACAACCTCGAAGCCGAAGACCCCGTCAACATCGAAGCCGTGGAGCGGCTGGGCGGGCTGCACGACGCGCTCAAAGAGGGGGGCTACGGCGGGCACGACCTGGAACAGTTTTTGGTGCGAATCCTGTTCTGCCTGTTCGCGGAAGACACCGGCATCTTTGAAGTCAGCGCCTTCTCCCTGAGCATCGAGAACCACACGCGCGACGACGGCAGCGACCTCGGCCCGCACTTGGCCCGCGTCTTCCAAGTGCTGAACACGCCGAAGGACAAGCGGCAAAGGAACCTCATCGACGACTTGGCGGTCCTCGAATACGTCAACGGCCACCTGTTCGCGGAGCCGCTGGCCTTCGCGGACTTCAACCGCAAGATGCGCGACGAGCTGCTTCACTGCGGCCGGTTCGACTGGAGCCAGATTTCCCCGGCCGTCTTCGGGTCGCTGTTCCAGAGCGTCATGGAGAGCAAGGAACGCCGCCGGGCCGGGGCGCACTACACCAGTGAGCGCGACATCCTCAAAGTGGTGCGGTCGCTGTTCTTGGACGACCTGCGGGCCGAATTCGAGAGGGCGAAGGGGAACGCCAACCGGCTGAAAGCCTTCCACGAAAAGCTGGGCCGGCTGACGTTCTTCGACCCGGCGTGCGGGTGCGGGAACTTCCTCGTGGTGACGTACCGCGAACTCCGCTTGCTGGAATTGGACGTGCTGCAAGAAATCCTCAAGGGCCAGCGCGTCATCGACATTGCGCTCTTTTGCCGTGTGGACGTGGACGCCATGCACGGCATCGAGATCAACGAGTTCCCGGCCCGCATCGCCGAAGTAGCCCTGTGGCTGGTCGATCACCAAATGAACCTGCGCGTCTCCGAAGCGTTCGGGGAATACTTCGTGCGGCTGCCGCTGAAGAAGAGCGCCAAGATCGTCCACGCCGACGCCCTGCGGATTGACTGGTCAACCGTCATCGCGCCGGAGAAGTGTTCCTACGTCCTCGGGAATCCGCCGTTCGTCGGGTCCAAGTATCAGAGCGATGAGCAACGGGCGGGCATGGAACTCGTGACGCGCGGCATCCGCAACGCCGGGGTTCTGGACTTCGTGACCGCGTGGTACTTCAAGGCGGCCGACTTCGTCAAAGGCACGGAAACGCCCGTCGCCTTCGTGTCCACCAACAGCATCACGCAAGGGGAGCAAGTCGGCATCCTATGGGGCGAACTGTTCCGCCGCGGGATGCGGCTGCGCTTCGCCCACCGGACCTTCGTGTGGAAGTCCGAAGCCCGAGGCCGGGCGCACGTCCACGTTGTCATCATCGGGTTCGGGGCGCGCGAGGCCGACAACAAGGCCCTCTTCGACTACGACAACGACCCGAACAACCCCACCCTGACCGCGGCGAAGAACATTTCTCCGTACCTCGTGGAAGGGCCGGACGCCGTTTTGGTGAGCCGAAGCACACCGCTCTGTACCGTTCCCGTGATAGTTTCGGGGAACAAGCCCATCGACGACGGGAATTACCTGTTCACGCCCAACGAACGGACGGAGTTCCTACGAATCGAGCCGCAAGCCCGCCCGTACTTCCGCAAGTGGCTGGGCGGGGAAGAGTTCATCAACAACATCGAACGCTGGTGCTTGTGGGTGGGCGATTGCCCGCCGGATCAACTGCGGTCGATGCCGGAGACGATGAAGCGGATTGCCGCGGTTCGTGAGTTTCGGACATCGAGCAGAAGCAGACCGACGCAACACTTGGCCATGACTCCAACGCGGTTCCACACGGAATTCGTTGCAGACAAGCCGTTTCTGGCCATCCCTCAAGTATCGTCAGAACGACGCCAGTACATCCCAATTGCTTATCTGACGCCCGAATTCATGGTGGGCGACAAGCTGCGCCTGATTGCGGATGCAACGCTCTGGCACTTCGGCATCCTGACGAGTTCCGTTCATATGGCGTGGATGCGTCGCGTAACCGGACGCCTGAAATCGGATTACCAATACTCGGGAAAGCTCGTTTACAACAACTTCCCGTGGCCCGAAGCCCCCTCGGACAAGCAGAAGGCGACGGCGGAGGCGAAGGCGCAAGCCGTCTTGGACGCCCGGTCCGTTCATGCGTCGTCCAGCTTGGCGGACCTGTACGACCCGCTGACGATGCCGCCGAACTTGGCCAAGGCCCACGCCGACCTCGACCGGGCCGTGGAACTGTGCTACCGCCCCAAGCCGTTCGCCACCGACCGCGAGCGCGTCGAATTCCTCTTCGACCTGTACGAACACCTGGCCAGCCCGCTGACGGCCCAGATGGCGCCCAAGAAGGGCCGGCGGAAGAAGACCGATGACGCGGCGAAGGACGAGCAAGGGTGACGCGGGGAGGGCAAGCCGATGGCCGCGGCCGTGATCCGGGCGGCATCGTCGCTTTTCGCTCCGCGAAAAGTCTGACTTCCCGCCCGAGGGGACGGTCACATGGGGGAGAGGGCCAAGACTTTTCGCGGAGCGAAAAGCGACGATGCCGACCCCGTCGGGGCGAGCATCGTGTTCACGCGGGTCATCGTCGCTTTTCGCCCCGCGAAAAGTCGGGCTTCCCGCCCGAGGGGCCGGTCACATGGGGGGAAAGGCCAGCCTTTTCGCGGGGCGCGGGCGTCACTTCTTCCCCAGCGCCCGCTTCCCGGCAAAAAACCGCGACAGCAGCCCGGCGCACTCCTCCGGCAACACGCCGCCGATCACTTGGCAACGGTGGTTCAGCCGGGCGTCGTTCGTGATTTGGTACAGCGTGTGGCACGCCCCGGCTTTCGGGTCGGTCGCCCCGTAGATCACGAAGGGCATTCGGGCCTGCACGACGGCGCCGGCGCACATGGGGCAGGGTTCCAGGGTCACGTACATCAAGCAGCGTTCAAGGCGCCAACTTCCGAGGGCCGTGGCCGCTTGGGTCAGGGCGATCATTTCCGCGTGGGCGGTCGGGTCTTGCAGTTGTTCGCGCTGGTTGTGGGCCGACGCGATTACCCCGCGGTCCATGGAGACAATGACGGCCCCGACCGGCACTTCGTCCTCGTCGGCGGCCGTTTGGGCCTCTTCCAGGGCCATGCGCATGTGCTGCTCGTGGGCCGGGTGCCGGGGGTCGGTGAAGGCCAAGTCGAACGCGAACGGTTCCATGCGGGGAATTGTAGCGGGCAGTCGCTGTTGAAAACCGACCCCCCCCGCCCCCCCTTGCCAAGGGGGGGAGAAAAACACGCGTCCTCAAATGTGCTCAAGCCATTCGCAGCGGCTGGCCTTTTCTTCTCCCCCCCTTGGCAAGGGGGGGCCGGGGGGGTCGGTTTTCAGCATCGGCTCCCACCCCGACCGCGAACCCGTTTGCCCCGCCCCCCGGCAACCCGTAAAACAAGGGGGTGACGCCCGGCAGCGTGTCAGGGCGTCCGCATTGTTTCGTGGTCTCCTGTCCCGTTGAACTTCCATGATTCTTGTCCTGCGGCCCGACGCGACTGAACCCCAGATCGCCCACATCATCCAGCGGATCGGCGAGTTGGGCTTCACGCCGCACGTCAGCCGCGGCGAGCAGCGCACCATCGTCGGCGTCATCGGGGACGAGCGCAAGCCCCAGGCCGAGAACTTCTCGGCCATCCCCGGCGTGGAGCAGGCCTTGCACATCTTGAAGCCGTTCAAACTGGCCAGCCGCGAATTCCGCAAGGAAGACACGGTCGTGAAAGTCGGCAAGGTGCGCATCGGCGGCGGCCACTTGGCGATGATCGCCGGGCCGTGCGCCGTCGAGAGCCTGGAGGGGCTGGACGCCATCGCCGGGCACGTCAAGCGGGCCGGGGCGAACATCCTGCGCGGCGGGGCGTTCAAGCCGCGGACCAGCCCGTATGCGTTTCAGGGCATGGGCGAGGACGGCCTGAAAATCCTCCGCGACGTGGGGGACAAGCACGGCATGCCGGTCGTCACCGAGGTGATGGACCCGCGCCAAGTGCCGCTGATCGAGAAGTGGGCCGACATGTTCCAGGTCGGCGCCCGCAACATGCAGAACTTCGACCTCCTCAAAGAGATCGGCGCCACGCGAAAGCCCGTCCTGCTGAAGCGCGGCATGAGCGCCACCGTCAAAGACTTGCTGATGTCCGCCGAGTACATCCTGGCCGGCGGCAACGAAGGCGTCGTCCTGTGCGAGCGCGGCGTCCGAAGTTTCGAGGACTCGACGCGCAACATGCTGGACATGAGCGCCGTCCCGAACGTCAAAGGCCAAAGCCACCTGCCCATCATCGTGGACCCGAGCCACGCCACCGGCCGCCCGGACCTGATCCCGAGCATGGCCCGGGCCAGCGTCGCCGCCGGCGCCGACGGCGTCCACGTCGAAGTGCACGACTGCCCGGAGAAGGCGTTCTCCGACGGGCCGCAAGCGCTGTTGCCGCTCCAGTACGAGAAACTGATGGTCGACATCCGCAAACTGGCGGCGGTGATGGGGTTTGAAATCGACGCGTGAGGCCAGAGGTTGACCTCAATCCCGGGGTTCGCAAAGCCTCACCCACGGGCTAC
>JAYTTY010000484.1:0-49995 GCA_043744795.1 Zavarzinella sp.
GGGCCTCAAATGACCGGAAACTGGATGCGTTTGGGCAAGATGGGCAAGTCAGCATCTTGCCCATGCCACCAAAAAACGACCAACTGCGTAACTCCTATCAACTGTCAACACGACTGGCATTTCCTCTTTCAAAAACCTGACGCAGACGGGCGGAGTGACCGCTCAATTTTCAGCCGGCGGGACATCCCTGACGGTGGCGGGGAATCTGTCGGTCTCCGGCGCGGCCGTGGGGGCCATCTCGATGAACACCTCGGCCCTGAGCGAGGTGAAGGGGAACATCAGCGTTACGGGCGGGTGGGCCGGCGGATCGCTAATTCTGAACTCCTTCGTCAAGGCCGACAAGAACGTCACGGCCAACCTCGGGAATTTTAACAGCATCGTGACGATCGGGGAGACGGGCGCGGCCACCGCCATCGGCGGGAACTTGTCCGTGAAGAGCGGGGCCGGGAACGACTCCGTGACGCTGACGCGCGTCGCCGTGGCGGGGACGACCACGATCAACACCGGGGCCGGGGCCGACAAGTTGTTCATCGAGACCGGTTCGACGTTCGCCAAGGCGTTCAGCGCGGACTTAGGCGCCGGGGACGATTTGATCTCGCTCGCCCAAGATACGGGGTCGGCCGCCCCGGTGCTGTTCAACGCTAAGACGACCATAACGGCCGGGGCCGGCAACGATACGCTTTTGCTCGGCCGGCTCGCCGGGGACACCAACAGCAAGGCGGTCTTCGCCCCCGGCAGCGTGATCGACGCCGGGAGCGGGTTCAACACGTTCGACGACGAACTCGGCCTGTTCTCCAACACCGTGAACCTGCTGAACTGGACCGACCCGACGCCGTGATGGTCGGCCAATCACGGGCCGGCCGTCACCGGAACAAGTCGGCCACGTCGATTTGCGTGACTGGCCGGCCGTCCAGAATGACCGGGACTTGGGCGCCGACGGGGAAGACCTGACGCGATTGATACCCGGCGGCGGCCGGTTGCGTGAAGACCTCCACCTGCCGATCGGGGATGTTCACGACCCAGTATTCGGGAATGCCCTCCTCGGCGTAGCGCTGGAGTTTGTAGTGGAGGTCAAAATCCAGCGTTGAATCGGACACTTCGATGACAATGGCCGTATCGGCGGCGTTGGGATGGCGGTCAAAATACCGGCCGGGGTCGGCCCGCACGATGGCAAAGTCCGGTTCCGGCTCGGTGTTCCGAAGTGTCACCGCGTTCTGACAGCGCAACTTCCACGCCCGAGAAATCACGACGCTCAACAACTCGAGCAGACTGGTGATCGCGCCGTCGTGCGGGCTGTTGCGGGGCATTTTGTCCACCAAAAAGCCGTCGAGCAATTCGACGCGGTCGTCTTCGGTCAGGATGCCGGCGGCGATCATCCGGTGATACTCGTCAACGGTGATCCGGCAGAGTCGGTCGAGTGGGACGACATGCTCCCACTCGTCCCGCGACGGCAAGGCGATGTCCGGGCCGCGGAATGGTGACGACTCGTCAAATTGCCGCAGCATGAAGCCGTCGAGCAACTCCAGCGGCTCGTCCCTGCCCAAGACCCCGATCTCGATCATGCGGTGGTATTGATCGACCGTGAGTCGCCGGAGGCGCGCCGCCGGGATGTCGGTCGTGTTCGACGGGCCGCGGGCCGGGGCGGGGAGGGGGAGTGTGGCGCTCATGAGATTTAGATTACCAGATCGAACACCCGGCCAGGCGTCGCTGGCGTGACGAAGCGCCCGGAAGGACGAGTCCGGCATTGGTGGGACCGGCGTCCCGCCGGTCGTTGAAGTCAAACAGACCGGCGGGACGCCGGTCCCACCGCTAAGTCCATTTGAACTCCGCTCTAAGCCGCGCCATCGCGGAGAGTCGGGTGACTTTCCCGACGGCTGTTCACGGCACGCGCGTGGCGACCGGCGTCAGCACGGTGCCGACGGCGGCCTCGCCGGTGCCGAAGAATTGGCGGCAACTTCCAAAAATGAACTTGTGCTCGGTGTAGGCGGTGCCGCAGCCCAGCGGGTTCGGGCAGCCGTCCGGGGCGCAGAGGTGGCGCTTGTACTTCTCGTAGTACCGCTCGCTGAACGTGAGGTGGTTCGCCGAGAAGTCCCCCACGTGGGCGTCCGGCTTGGCGTGGGCCGGGAAGCGGGCCGGCTTGGCTTCGCCGTACTCGTCGGGGTGGAGCAGGTGCAGCGGCGGGAGCAGCGTTTGACCCGGCTCATGGGCGGCGGCGGGGCCGGCGGCGACCAGCGTTAGCAGCCCGAACACGATCTTCGTCAGCGGTCGCACGGGGCACCCCTCTTTCCTGGCGGGCGTATGATGGATCAGCGGACAAATCCATCCATCGTCATGCCGGCCGGGCGGCAACCGGGGAAAAAACCCTCCCCTGTCGGGGCCGGCGCTTGGCGGTGACGAAAGGTCTGGGAATGCGGATTGTGCCGGGCGACGCCGAAAGCGGCGGGCGTGAGGTTTTCGCGGGTTTCTCACAAATCGGGAAGTTTTCCCTTGCATTGCCTCGCCGCCGGGGCGTAATTTAACGAGAGTGAACCACCCCGTCGGCCTGTCCGTTGGAAACGCACGCTCGATGACGCCATTCGGCCCGTCCTTTTGCCGCGGTGGGTTGCCCATTCTCCCATCTCGTTCCTCCCCCGACGGGCCGGCCGGTTCCGCCCTCCCCGTGCGTCCCTTACCCGGAGCGTAAGCCATGGCCAAGACCCGCGGCGACTTCATCGACGTCCTCCTCAAGAAGGGGGCCGTCGGCCCCGACCAAATCGAGGAGGCCGAGCGCCTCGCCGCGTCCAGCGGCATCAAGCTCCAAGAGGCCATGGTCAAGACGGGGTACGTCACCCAGGGCGAGGTGATGGAGGCCATCGCCGAGTTCCACAACCTCCAGTTCGTGAACCTCGAAGACATCGAAATCCCCAAGGCAATCATCGAACTCGTGCCCGAGTCCGTCGCCCGGGAAAACGTCGTCCTGCCGCTGTCGCTCGACGGCAACACGCTCAAGCTCATCACGTCCGACCCGACGAACTTCGACATCATTCAGAAGTTGACGTTCATCCTGAACAAGGACGTGCAGCCCGTCCTCGCGGACCACGAGCAGATCCGGGCGGCCATCAACCGGCACTACGGCCAGAGCGAAACGGAGTCCATGGACTCCATGCTCGTCGAGTTCACCGACACCGCCATCGACTTCACGCAGACGGAAGCCTCCAAGCAGGCCGCCGACGACGACTACTCGGACGCCCCCGTGGTGAAGTTGTGCAACCTGTTGATTCAGGAAGCCGTCACCCTGCGGGCCTCGGACATCCACATCGAGCCGTTCGCCGACCGCGTCCGCATCCGCTACCGCATTGACGGCGTGCTGACCGAGCGCGACTCCGTCCCCCGCCGCCTGTTCGCGGCCATGACCTCCCGCATCAAGATCATGGGGTCGATCGACATCGCCGAGAAGCGCCGGCCGCAGGACGGCCGCATTAAGGTCAACATCCAGGGCCGGCACTTCGACTTGCGCGTCAGCATGTTGCCCACCGTCCACGGCCAATCGACCGTGATGCGCATCCTCGACCGCAGCAACATCCAAGTGAGCATCCGCGACTTGGGCTTCGGCGAGGAAGACAACACCCGCTTCCAGCAGATCATCAAGCGGCCCAACGGCATCTTCCTCGTCACCGGGCCGACCGGGTCCGGCAAGACGACGACCCTGTACGCCGCCCTGAACGAGTTGAACCGCCCCGACCGCAAACTCATCACGGCCGAAGACCCGGTCGAGTACTACTTGCCGGGGATCAACCAAGTCGAGGTGAAGCACAAGATCGGGCTGGACTTCGCCCGCATCATCCGGGCCATGCTCCGCCAAGCCCCGAACATCATTCTGGTCGGGGAGATCCGCGACAAGGAGACGGCCGAAATCGCCGTCCAGGCCTCGCTGACGGGACACTTGGTGTTCAGTACCCTGCACACGAACGACGCCCCCTCGGCCATCACGCGGCTCGGGGACATCGGCGTGCAGCCGTTCCTCATCGCCTCATCCGTCATCGCGATCATGGCCCAGCGGCTCGTGCGGGTCAACTGCGTGAAGTGCAAGAAGCCGGTCAAGCCGAACGAGGCCGAGTTGCGGACCGTGACGTACACCCCGGACATGCTGGCCAAGGCCACGTTCATGAAGGGGGCCGGCTGCAACCACTGCAATCAGAAGGGCTACCGCGGCCGGCTCGGCATCTTCGAGATGATGAAGCTGAACTCGGCCATCCGCGAAATGACCTTCAACATGGCCCCGTCCCCGGACATCCGCAAGGTGGCCCGCGCCAGCGGCATGCGGACCCTGTTGGAAGACGGCGTCGCCAAGGCCTTCAAGGGCATCACGACGCTGGAAGAGGTATTGAGCACCTGCCACGCCGAGAAGGTGGAGTTGGAATCGACGAAGTGAGCGGGCGGGTTTTCGAGCCTGAAAGGCTCGTTCCGACAACCCGGGGCGAAGCCCCGGGTGATGCGAGTGGATTTGTCTCGACCCTGTAAGGGTCGTTCGCCATCCCCGTCGCATGAACGACCCTTTCAGGGTCGAAAATTGAGGCCGCCGACTACCCAGGGCGTTGCCCTGGGCTGACGGAATGAGCCTTTCAGGCTCGAAAACTTCGGATGCTGGGAGATCACCGTGGCGACTGTCCAAATCGAAAAGCTGTTGGCCACCGTGATTCAGTTGAAGGCCAGCGACTTGCACATCACCGTGGGGCAGCCCCCCGTGGTCCGGCACCAAGGCCGAATGAAGCGGCTCGAAACCAAGGTGCTTGACAACGACGACTGCACGTCCCTGATGAAGTCCATCACGCCCGACCGCTGCCAACAGGAGATTCAGGAGTGTGGCGGGTCCGACTTCGCCATCGAGTACGTGGACGGCTACCGCTTCCGCGTCGCCGTGTTCAAGCAGCGCGGCAACATCGGCATCGTGATGCGGCGCATCCCCAGCCAGTTCCTGACCTTCGAGCAGGTGGGCATGCCCGAGGCGATTCGGTCGTTGATCGTCCGGCCCCGCGGCATGATCCTCGTGACCGGGCCGACCGGGTCCGGCAAGACGACCAGCCTCGCCAGCATGTTGAACTTCCTGAACGACAACTACGACCGGCACATCATCACGCTGGAAGACCCGATCGAGTATTACCACAAGCACAAGAAGTGTACGGTCAACCAGCGCGAGATCGGCCTGGACGTGCCGAACTTCAAGGAGGGCATTCGCCGGGCGCTGCGCATGGACCCGGACATCATCCTCGTCGGCGAAATGCGGGACTTGGAGACGATCCACGCCGCCATCGAGGCGGCCGAAACCGGCCACATCGTGTTCGGCACGCTGCACACGTCCGGGGCCGCGTCCACGGTGAACCGGATCATCGACGTGTTCCCCAAGGACCAGCAGGACCAAGTCCGCACGCAGCTCTCCACCGCCCTCATCGGCGTGCTGTCCCAGACGCTGTTGCCGAAGAAGCCGGACGGGGTCATCGCGGCCTACGAGATGATGGTGGTGACGGACGCCATCCAGAACCTGATCCGCGAAAACAAGGTGTACCGGATCGACTCGGCCATCCAGACGGGCCGCAAGCACGGCATGTTCCTGCTCGACGACACGCTGTACGCCCACTGGAAGAACGGCCTCGTGGAGAAGGAAGAGTGCCTGATGCGGTCCAAGAAGCCGCACGAACTCGCCGCCAAGATCGCCGCCGCCGAGCGCGGCCAGGTGGACAGCGAATACGATGAGGATGAAGAGGAAGACGACGACGATGACGACGATGAGGAAGACGAGAAGCCCAAGCGGAAACGGTGAGGCGGTCGAGTCCCACGGTTTTCGGCCTGAAGGGCCGGTTAACATAGCCCAGCCCGCGAGGGCTGGGTCCAAAGCCATCGCGGTTTTTCGGTCTGAAGGACCGATTAACAACGCCCACCCCGTGTGGAGAAGTGGACGAACGGGAACCGCGCCCTCCCACCCCATAGAACGAGAATCGGTCCTTCAGACCGAACCGATGGGAATTCGCATTCCCGGCCCTGACGGGCCGGGCTATGTTCATCGGCCCTTCAGGCCGAAAATCGTGACGCGCGACGGCTTAACAATACTGATTCATTACTGCCCGGAATCTTGCCGACATGTCCACCCCGAACCCGAACGACCCGAAGAAGCCCGCCCCGCCGCCCGCCGCCGGCCCACCCGCCGCCAAGCCGGTGCCGCCGGGCCAAGCGGCCCCGGCCCCCGGGAAATTGGTGTCGTCCGGCCCGAGTCCGGCCAAGCCGGCCCCCGCGCCGGGAAATGGCCAACCGGCGGCCCCGAAGCCGGGGCAACCCGTGCCCGCAAAGCCCGGCCAGCCCGTGCCCGGGAAACCCGTCGCCGGCGCGCCGGTGAAACCGGGCCAGCCCGTGCCCGGAAAGCCGGTCGCCCCGGCCGGCGCCAAACCGGCCCCGCCGGCGGCCAAGGCCCCGGTCGCCAAGCCGGTCCCCATTAAGAAGAAGAATAAGGTCCGCACCCTCGGCACGATCTTCGTGGACTTGGGCTTCCTCGACGACGGCCAACTCGACAGCATTGAGGAGGAAGCCCGCCAGCGCGACACCACCATCGAGTTCATCGCCCAAGAGCGCGGGCTGGTCAACGAGGACCAATTGCTCGGGGCCATGGCCGAGTTGAACGGCCTGGCGCTCACGAACCTCGACGAGGCCAAGCCGACCCCGGAGGTCATCAAGGCCATCAACCAGAACATGGCCGAGTTGTACAAGCTCTTGCCGCTGCGGCTTGAAAACGACGTGCTGACCGTCGTGATCTCCGACCCGAACACCATGCAGTCGTTCGACGAACTGCAGAACATGCTCGGCATCCGCCAAGTCGTCGCCACCCTCGCCCCGGCCGCCAAGATCGAGGCGGCCATGAAGAAGGCGTACTCCACGGTCAAGGAGGAGACCATCGGCGACCTGATCGCCGGCATGGCCACGGACTCCGACGCGGGGTACAACCGCCGCGAGACGTCCATCGACATCGCGTCCGTCGAGGAAATGGCCAACGCCGCCCCGGTGCGCAAGCTGGTCAACATGGTGCTGCTCATGGGCATCAAGGACCAGGCGGCCGACATCCACTTCGAGCCGTTCGAGGACGAGTTCAAGATGCGCTACCGGGTGGACGGCGTGCTGTACGAAATGGTCCCGCCCCCCCGCCACCTCGCCACGGCCATCAGTTCCCGCATCAAGGTCATGGCCAACCTCGACATCGCCGAGCGCCGGCTGCCGCAGGACGGCCGCATCGAACTGAACATCGGCGGCAGTTCCGTGGACATGCGGGTGAGCGTGCTGCCCACCCTGTTCGGGGAGTCGATCGTCGTCCGGATCTTGGACAAGGGCCGCGTCGGCCTGGACCTCGACAAGATCAACATGCCGGCGGACATCCTCTCGGACTTCCGCAAGATCATCAACAAGCCCAACGGCATCACGCTCGTGACCGGGCCGACCGGGGCCGGCAAGACGACGACCCTGTACTCGGCCCTCAGCGAACTGAACACCATCGAGGACAAGCTGATTACCACCGAGGACCCGGTGGAGTACGAAATCGACGGCCTGATCCAGTGCCAGATCAACCACGAAATCGACTTGACCTTCGCCAGCGCCCTGCGGGCCATCCTCCGGCAGGACCCGGACAAGGTGTTGGTCGGGGAAATCCGCGACCTCGAAACCGCCCAGATTGCCATCCAGGCGTCCCTGACCGGACACATGGTGTTCAGTACACTGCACACAAACGACGCCCCCAGTTCCATCACTCGCCTGCGGGACATGGGCATCGAGCCGTTCTTGATCACCGCGACGGTTGAGGGCATCATGGCCCAGCGGCTCGTCCGCAAGATTTGCCCGCACTGCAAGACCGCGTTCGTCCCGAGCCGGGACCAGTTGATGGAACTGAACCTCAAGGCCGAGGACGTGAAGGGCAAGCAGTTCTTCTACGGCGAGGGCTGCGACCGGTGCAACAACCTCGGGCTGAAGGGCCGGGCCGGGATTTACGAGTTCCTGGTGGTGACCGACGAACTCCGCACCCTGATCTCCAAGGGGGCCTCGACCGACGTCCTCCGCACCGCCTCGCGGGCCGCCGGCGTCAAGGGCCTGCGGGAACGCGGGCTGGACGCCCTCTACGCCGGCCTGACGACCGTCGATGAAATTGTCCGCGAAACCGTGACCGAAGACGATACGTGATTCCGAATTGCGAACTCCGAACGCCGCATTGAACAGACGGGGATAGCCATGCCGACGTATAAATTCGAAGCGCTCGACACCTCCGGCGACGAGGTCAAGGACGAGATCGAAGCCCAAAACGAGGAAGAAGCCCAACAGAAGATCAAGCAGTTGGGCTACTTCGTCACCAAGCTGACGGCCATGGGCGCCGCCGGCGGGAAGAAGGGCAAGAAGGGCAAGAAGAAGGGCGGCTTCAAGAAGTCCAAGAAGACTTTCGTGATCGGCGGGGTGAAGAGCAAGCACCTCTGCGAGTTCACCCGCCAGTTCTCCACCCTCCAGGACGCCGGGTTGCCGGTGTTGCGGTCGTTGCGCATCCTCGAAAACCAGATGAAGCCGAGCGCGCTCAAGAACGCCCTCATCGACATCGTGGACGACGTCGAGTCCGGCAGCACGCTCTCCGAGGCGATGGGCAAGCACCCCAAGGCCTTCGACCGGCTGTACGTGAACATGGTCAAGGCCGGCGAGGCCGGCGGCGCCTTGGAAATCATCCTCCAGCGCCTCGCCGACTTCAAAGAATCCAGCCAGACGCTCAAGCGCAAGATCATCGGGGCCATGGTCTACCCGGCCGTCGTCATCTCGGCGGCCGTCCTGATCCTGATCTTCATCATGGTGGCGATCATCCCCAAGTTCTCGAAGATCTTCGGGGAGTTCGGCCTCAAGCTGCCGGACCTGACGCTCTTCCTGATCGACGTGTCGAACTGGTGCGCCCAGTACTGGTGGAGCATCCCGTTCTACCCGGTCGGGGCGTGGCTCCTGCTCAAGCTGATCCGCATGAACAAGTCCGGGGCGTACGCCACGGACCGCATGCTCCTGTGGGTCCCCATCATCGGCAAGATCGTCGAGAAAACCGTGGTCGCCCGGACCATGCGGACACTTGGGACGCTCGTAGCATCAGGTGTGCCCATCCTGGAGGCGCTGGCCATCGTCCGCGAGACGGCCAACAACATGGTCTACGAGCGCATGTACCAGCGGGTGTACGAAAGTATCCGCGAGGGGGACACCATCGCCGAGCCGCTGCGGGAGAGCCGCCTGGTGGACGACATGGTCGTGAACATGGTCGAAGTCGGCGAGGAGACCGGCGACCTCGACTCGATGCTCTACAAGATCGCGGACTACTACGACGAGCAAGTGGACACGGCCGTCAAGAGCCTGCTCAGCCTCCTCGAACCCATCATGATCATCGTCCTGGGGGGGATCATCGGCACCATCGTCATCGCCCTGTTCATGCCGATGCTCGGGCTTCTGGAAGGGTTGAGCAAGTAAACCGAAAATGCGGGCGGCCCCGGTCGCCCGCGGCCCGTTCGTGACATAAAGGTATTGGTAAGATTATTCCCCCGGCCCGCGCCCTCCCGGCGCGGGCCGCGCTTCCGCCGACCGGAGAGGTTCCCATGACCACGCATCACGCCCCGCGCCGCCGGGGGGGGTTCTCGCTCATCGAACTGCTGGTGGTGATCGCCATCATCGGCATCCTGATGGGCCTGACCACCGCGGCTGTCCAAAAGTTCCGGGCCGCCGGGCCGGAAGTGCAGACCGCGGCCGACATCCGCAACTTGGAAATGGCCATCGAGGGCTTCAAGGGCACCTTCAGCGTGGACTATATCCCGGCCGGCTTCGTGGCGGCCAAGGACTACACGGCCGCCCCATTCCCGCGGCCTCCGGTGACTTACCCCAGCGCGGCTTACCCCAACGGGTCCAAACTGGAGAGCGCCAAGTACGTCAAGCAGGTGTGGGGCCGCCCGAACATGGCGGACACGGGCTGGCAGTCGCACTTGCCGGACCCCCAGCGGTTTGATGACTACATGGACGCCAACCAGAGCTTGGTGTTCTTCCTGTCCGGGGCGCCGTTGGCGATTGCCCCCAATAGTGGCCCCCTCAACTGGGCGGACCGGACGGGGTTCAGCCCCGCCCCGCGCATGTTCACGAAGCCGTCGGTCGGCGGCCAAGGGTTCATGGAGTTCCCGGCCAACCGCGTCGACGCCGCCGGGCACTACCTCGACCCGTACGGGTCGCCGTACTGTTACTTCACCTCCAAGACCGGCAACGACTACAACAGCCCGTCGGCCCAGTCGTGGACGTACCCCCTCCCCGACGGCTCGTCCACGACGGTGACGCCGTACATGGAGACCGTCAACAAGTTCTACAAGGCGTCCAGCTTCCAGATCATTTCCGCCGGCGCGAACAAGAAGTTCGGCCCCGGCGGCCTGAACTACACGCCCGGCTTGGGCGCGTACAGCCAAGGCGGCGTCGGCGGGGACGACTTGTCGAACTTGGCCACGCGCAAAATGGTTTCCGCCCGCTAAAGGAGTCCCAGACCATGACGCTCACGAACAAGCCCCGGGCCGGCTTTACCCTGCTGGAACTCTTGGTGGTCATCGCCATCATCGGCGTCCTCCTGGGGCTGACGGCGACCGCCATCTTCAAGCTCAAGACGGCCACGCAGGGGACGCGCACCACCGAGACGCTCACGAAGTTGCAGCAGGCGTACGACCAGCAGTACTCCGCCGCCACCACCCGGATTCGCGGGGAGCAAGTCCCGCCCGGCCTGATCGCCATGGCCAATAACGACATGGACATGGCCAAGGCCGCCCACATGAAACTTTCGACTCGCCGGGAGTTCCCGCAGAACTTGGCCGACGTGAACGACACCGGCGCCAGCACCGGGAACGCGGGTTGGAACGCCACGTTGCTCGCCTTGTACCCCCCGAAGAAGGCGTACACGGACCTCGCCCCGCTCTTGGCCACGCTCTCGGTGGACAAGCAAAACGCCGTCTTGCTGATGGCCGTCCTGAGCCAGGCGCGCGGCGGGGCCAGTTTCAACCCCGAGCAGATCGGCTCCAACGCCTCGGGCACACTCCCGGGCACGACTCAGAAGATCTTCGTGGACGGGTACGGCAACCCGATCTACTTCGTCCGCGCCTTGTCCACGCCGTTGGCCGGGGACACGTACACGCCCCTGCTCCTGTCCGAGTTGAACGCCCCGCCGTACGTGACGGACGCGGCCGTCGCCGCCAAGAAGGCCGACGCCATCGACCCGACGGGCAAGCTCAGCCAGTCGTGGGCGTCCACCCCCCTGATGGCGGCGTTCGTCAACGGGATGCGCAAGTACATGAACGAGCCGCTCGACGGGACGAACCGCGGGCCGTTCGTCTTCTCCGGCGGCGTGGATAAGACGCCGTTCACGACCGACGACCTGTACAGTTTCCGCATCCAAGGCACCGGAAAGGCGAACTGACATGACCCCTTCGCGACGGACGAGCCGGGACGGCACCACGCTCCTCGAACTGCTGGTGGTGATCGGCATCATGTTGGTGTTGATCGGCCTGTCCGCCGCCATCCTCCCGGCCCTGCGCCAGAAGCACAATTCGACGAAGGCCGCCGGCCAAATGCAGGGGTGGCTGTCGATCGCCAAGCAGACGGCGATCCGCGACCGGGCCCCGCGCGGCGTGCGCCTGATCCGCGCGTCGCTGAACCCCGCGGACCCCGAGTACAACCTCGTCCGGTCCGTGCAGTACGTGGAAGTGCCCGACCCGGGCCGCTTCTCGCCCCTGCAGACGGGGGTCGTGCAGCCGTTCCTCATCATCAGCCAAAACGCCGCGAACGACTTCGACAACTACACGGTCGTCGTTTCGAGTACGTCCTCGACGTGGGACACGGTCGGCGCCCTGCCCGGCGACTTCCTGATGATCTCGAAGAACAACAATGCGAACACCTACTTCTTCGAGATCCAGTCGTTTACCGGACCTCTGACGGCTAACCTGACGGCCCGCAGCGGCTTGCAAGGGCTGTTGACCCCGCCGTCGATGATGCAGCCGAAGTACACCGGCAGCCCCGAGTCGGAATTCATGGTGATCCGCCGGGCCAGGCCGCTCGTCGGCGAGAAGGCGCTCCAGTTGGCCGCGAACACGGCCATCGACCTGCGGTATTGCGCCATTGCCAAGCCGCAGACCTCGACTCCCCCGTTCACCATGTACGCCCAACTCTCACTGCCACTGTGCCTGAATTCCGGGTACGAGGGGGGCCAAGCGTGCCTCGACATCCTGTTCAGCGCCGACGGCGAAATGCTCGGCACGGTGACGGACAAGATCGTCTTGTGCGTCACCCCGGACGCCGGCAAGGCCGGCGGGCCGACGCTCATCGCCATTTACGCCCGCACCGGGGCCATCATGATCCAGCCGCCGGGCGTCAACGACATCGCCACAGCCGCGGGCGCGCCGCCCAGCCAAGCGTTCGACGGCATCTTCTCCTTCACCGAGGACGGCGCCGGGGCCGGCCTGTGACCCCGCGCCGCGGGCGGTCATTCATCCATCTGTTCGGCGGATTATCGGTAAGGTGCCCCATGACGACACGACACGGCGACAAGCGGCCCGGCGTCACGCTGCTGGAAGTGCTGCTCGCCATCTTCATCCTGGCGATCGGCATGGTGTCCATCCTGGCGTGCTTCCCCATCGCCTCGCTCAACATGGTCCGGGCGGTGCGGGACCAGCGCTCGGCCCAAGTGACCGTCAACGCCAACACCCTGTTGCACCAGTGGTGGAAGGAGAGTTGGTACGCCCCGGACGGCCTCATCATGCCCGAGGAAATCGTCTCCGGCCAGGAGCCGACCATCGAGTTGCTCGACACGGAACACCTGTCGGGGAACAATTTTAACATCCTGCGCGTGGACAGCGGCCCCAGCCACCCCGTGATGATCGACCCGCTGGGCATCGCCTCCTACGGCCCCACCGTCGGCGGGTTTATCGAGCGCGCCCACTTGAACAAGGGGTACCCGACGTTCGGGGCCAACCGGCGCAACCAACTGCGGATGACCACTCTGCCGGACGACATGAGTTTCGACCGCGGCGCGAACGCCGCCAACAGCGCCGGCCAGTTTGACCGCGGCTACCGCTACTCGTGCGCGTGGGTGCTGCAGCGGGAGCACAACTCGAACCCGTACGACGTCCGCAAGTTCACGCTGACGTTCGACAACCGGCCCATCGACCTGCCGGACGGGGACCAAGTGTACGTCAAGAACTCCGCGTTCAACCAACTCCGGCTCAACGACCCGAACTCCCTGACGATCATCTCGAACACCAACGCCCTGCCGCGGACGCGCAAGGCCGGCTGGGTCATGGTGGCGTACCACGCCACTTACCCGCTGGGGGCGGCCAACTTCAAGCCCCCCCGGTGGGTGGTCAGCTTCCACCGGACCGTCAGCCAAGACGACGCGCTCGTCGGCGGCCTCAATGAGCGGACGGTCGGCCTGGAGCAAGCCGTCTCGACGCCGGCGAGTTTCGACGATGTCCGCGTGGTGATTTTCGAGAAGCTGATCGAAGTGTTCGACGGCGGCACGATGTCGCTCGCCGACCGGCCGTGGTGAGCGATTTTTGTCCCCCCTCTCCGCGGCGGAGAGGGGGGCAGGGGGTGAGGTCGCCTTTCGCGGCCAGCCCGCCGAAAACCACCTCACCCCCCGGCCCCCTCTCCGCGGCGGAGAGGGGGAGAAAAGCGACAAGACAACCCCGGCGGCCGACGGCGGCCGCCCTTCAGTCAGGCGGGTCTTCCCATGCGACGCCAGCGAACTCCCCGGGACGCGTTCACCCTCGTCGAAATGATGGTGGCGACGGCGCTCATCCTGTTCATCATGGCCATCATCTCGGCCGCCTTCCGGTCGGGGCTGGACACGTTCAGCAAGCTCAATGTCGTCGGCCGACAGCAAGAGCAGTTGATGAACGCCCAGCGCATCTTCCAGCGCGACTTGGGGGCCGACCACTTCGAGCCGGGCGCGTCCGGCTTCCTCCCCGGGCTGCAGGGGCCGCGGCTCAGCGACTGGCGGTGGGACCGCGTCGGCTGCACGCCGCCGGAGAACGGGTTCTTCATCGCGTGGCAGGACAACGTGGCCCAGACCGAGCAGGGCGGGCTGATCGCGGACGGCGAGGGCATCAGTTCGACGAGGAACGCCCTGTGCAACATGCGGTTTTCCGTCAAGCTCCGCACGGACTCGCCGCCGTACGACATCCCGATGTACCGCTTCGCCCGGCCCTTCAGCTTCCCGGCCAACGCGCCAATTGATCGCAACACGTACCCCGACTCGATCCTCGACCCGATCAACGCCGCCTACGGCTCGCGGCTGTACTACTTCACCAGCACGTGGTCGCAGGTGTCGTACTTCATGGTCCCGACGGGGGCGTTCACCGACGGGGGCACCCCGCTCCCGCTGTACTCGCTGCGGCGGAACATGGTTCAACTCGGCACGACGGCCCCGCCCGCCGTCGCCGCGAACGTCTACGCCCACTTCCCGAACGCGCCGCCGGCGCCGCCGACCCCCGTGCAGGTGAACCGGATGTTCGTGCCCACCCGGATGTTCGTGCCCACGCGGTCCACCACCGGGGACGACATCCTGCTGACGGACATCGTGAGCTGCGAGTTGAAATACCTGTGGACGGGGCCGAACCAGATCGACTTCAACCCGGCGATGAACCAGCCCGGCGTGATCCTCCCCGGCCCCAAGCTGCCGATCCACCCGCTGGCCCTGCAAAGCCCGCGGCTGACGCAGCCCCTGCAAAGTTCCCTCGTCCTGTCCTCCCAAGCCGTGGCCGACGGCGCGGACTGGCCGTTTAGCGACCTGCCGCTGGACTCGTGCCGCATGACGCTGCCGGACGGGGTGACGAAGACGGCGAAGACGCACGAGGCGTGGCCCGGCTCCGGGGGGACGCGGCAGTGGGACGAGAGCGAGCCGCTGCCGGTCGGGAACCCCGCGGTGCCGTCGTATTATTACGACTCGTGGTACAAGGTGAGTGACCCGGCCGTGCCGGCCACCGCCGGCGGGGCGTTCGAGCCGATCTGGGCCGCCCCGCCCGTGGACGACCGCGGCGCCGCCGGCAAGGGCGTCAACTCGAACGCCCGCGTGCCCGGCCAGCCGCCGCTGCGCATCCGCATCAACGCCGTCCAGATCAAGTTGCGCATCTACGACTCGAAGACCGGGACGACCCGGCAGATCACCTTCATGCAGGAAGTGTGACGGGACACTTGGCCCCGGCGATGATATTCAGTGAGTGGGCGGGCCGGGCGGCCCGCCCGGCGTTTACCGTCCGAGCGATTCCAGTCTGTTCCTCCGGTCCGGAGACATCGGCCATGCGGGCATCCATCAAGTCACACGCGGCGCGGCGCGGCACGGTCACGGTCATCGTGGTCGCCTTCCTGGCCCTGTTCGCCGCCGTCGCCCTGACGGCCCTGATCGCCTCGCAGCGGTACGCCACGACCAGCCGCGTCAACCGCGAGGCGATGACGCGGGAGCGGGACACCCCGCCGCAGCCGGACGTGCTGATGCAGAAGGTTATGGCCGACCTGCTGTACGACGTGAAAGACCCCACGAGCGTCACGGACACGAATGCCTTCAAGGCGTTCCGCGGCCACGGCATCACCCGGACCATCTACGGGCAGAACCCCGGCGTAATGAACACACTGGCGTACGCCGGCATCGGCCGCCACCGCAACAACGTCATTCCCGACGCCGTCTGCAACGCCTTGGGCATCCCGCTGGGCACGCCCGATTTTCACTTGTTGAATTACACGTACCACCCCCGGAACTATGTGAACGGGCTGTGGGACGGCCAGCCGGGGGACGGCTTCGTCCGCGACCCGGAGCGCGGCAACACGGCCAGCCCGACGGGCTCGAGCAAGGGCGCCGGCTTCCGGTCCGACCCGAGCGCGCCGTCCACGCTGACGACCGGGGACTTCTACTGGCCCGTCAACGCGAACTACACCTCGGCCGACGAGAACAACGCCTTCTTGGCCGTCGTGGACCCGACGACCGGCAAGGTGCTGCTGCCGTCCTTCCACCGGCCGAATAGTTTCGCCCAAGGGTACGGGGCGTGGAACCCCGCGACCGACCCGTGGGCGCTCAACCCGGCCAACCCAAATTGGACCTCGAAGGTCGGCAAGTACCTGACGTTCCGCCCGCGGCCGAACGAGCACTCCCCGGCGTGGAAGATGCCGAACCTGAACGTGGACGGCACCATGGGGGACGTGGAAAACCTCGTCGGGAAAATCGACCCCAACACTGGCCTGCCGACCACGCAGTACGACAGCCTGTGGATGGACATGGACTTGCCGGTCTCCTACTGGAAGGGCAAGCGCTACAAGCCGATGGTCGCCCTGCTGATCACGCCGCTCGACGACCGCCTGAATCTGAACACCGCCGGCAACCTGCGCAACGGCACAAGCGGCGGCATGCCGACCCCCGTCGGTTATTCTCACGGGGCCAACCAAAATTGGGGGCCGTGGGAAGCCAACCTCGGCAACATCCTGACGTTCGGCGGCGACGCGAACCGCCTGCTCCTCGGCAACGGGAACACCGCCGGCCGGTACGGCGGGGTGACCGCGACGGCGACCTACGCCGCCCCCGGGCCGTACTCCAAGCGGTTCACGACGCACCAAAGTGCGGCCGCCTTCAGCCCCACGACGGAAATGCTGGACAACAACCCGGTCGGCGGCAACCTGCCGCACTTCTACGCCCCCGTGGACATGGACGGCGGCGTGTTCGGCCTGACGGCCGCCAACCTGTCGCGCGCCCCGAACCCCGGGTCAAACATGGCCCCCTACGAACAATTCCCCGTGTACGGGCCGGCGACCCAGGCCGCGGCGCCGTACTCCGCGTTGCCCTCGCCGCAATACCCGTCGTTCTCGAGCGCCCCGCCGTACTCGCCGGAAAATCGCTACTGGAACGGCCGCACGGACAACGAGCCGACCGGGTCAACCAAATACTCTGAGCGGCTGAATTACCCCGGCCTCTTTAACCCGTACCTGAACCCGTACAACCAGTCGCAGAGCGCGACCTCGACGCTGCCGAAGTCGTTCGCCCCGAGCGAGATGATCGGCCTGAACTTCCGGTACATGCCCCTGAATAACGCCGTCCACCCGATCACCGGCGGGACGGCGCTGAACACGCACAGCGGCCTGATCCGCAGCGACGTGGCCAAGCTCACGAGTCTGGGCCTCAACACGAACCCGTCCTTCGCCGCCAACCGCTTCCGGGTGACGACGATCAGCAACGACCTCGCCCAGCCGGGCGCGACCCCGTGGTTCTACGCCGACGCGGCCACCCCGTTCGCGCCGCCGACGTTCGCCAGGACGAACCCGTACCCGTACTTCGCCGGCCCGAGCGCCCACAAGACCGACCCGACCAAGGGGGGCGGGGACTACGACGGCACCCGGCGGCAAAACTTGCTGACCGTCTTAGGCCCCGTGGACCTGAACCGGCCGCTGACCGACTACCGCACAAACACCAACGCCGCATACACCGCGGCCAACATGTCGGCCGCCAACGCCGGCCAAGCCTTGGCCGACCGCCAGCAGTTGGCGGCCGACATTTTCCTGCGGCTGCGGGCCGCCACCGGCATGGCCGAGCCGAACACGATGACGGCCGGCAACCCCGACTTTTTGGCCGCCCAAATGCTCGCCCAATTGGCCGTCAACATCGTGGACGAGATCGACCACGACGACTACATTACGCCGTTCAACTGGGTCACCCCCGCCTCGGGGACGGCCCCGGCGCCCGGCCTGAACGACGGGACGGGCAATCTCGACACGCCCAACGCGAATCTGTACTGGGTGTTCGGCCACGAACTGCCACGCCTCGTCGTGAACGAGGCCCTGGTGCGATTGGAAAACGACCCGACCGAGCCGGACTTGCCGAACCCCGTCACGGCCGGCCAGCCCCGTAAGGCGCAGAAGCCGTACAAGATGCGCGTGTGGGCCGAACTGCACAACCCGCTGACGCCGCGGGACGCCAACGAACTCGGCCAACTGGCCGACGGCGGGGCCGCTGTCCTGTCGGCCGGCGGCACGGCCATCTACCGGATGAGGCTCGTCAAGAACTCTAACGCGGCCGCGACGGCCCTGCTCAATCCGGCCAACACCGGCGGCGAGCCGCCGGCCGCCGAGTTGTTGGTGGCCGCCCCCGCCGTCCTGAACACCGGCGTCGGCGGGCCGGTTTTGCAAGTGGCCCCGAACGGCATTCCCTCGGGCACCCTCGGGTACCAAGACGCCAACCCGGCGACGGCGCCGGCCTTCTACATCGCCGGCCCGGCCGGGGACTCCACGGCCGGGGCCATGCCGAAACTGCCGGACACGACGGCCACCCAAGCCAACGGCCAGTTCGACAACCTCCAGTACGACGTGAACACCGCCGCCGGCGCCAAGGGGATGCCCGAGCCGGGCGCCGTGGTGGCCGACACGAGTTTAAGCCCCGTGATCGTCCTCCAACGGCTGGCCAACGAACACCAGCCCGCCGGCCCGTACAACCCGTACGTCACGGTCGATACGTTCCTGACCGGCTCCTACCCGAACCCGGGCGGGAACACCATCGACATGCCGAACCCAATCTCCATCGTGCAGGACCGCGTGCAGATCACGCCGACCGTTGATCGGATCATGGGGGCCACGGTCCCGGCCTGGAAGACGATCGCCTCGTTCGGCAAGCGGCAGCCCTACCGCTCCTACATCCACTTCACGACCCCGGCGAGCGCGGACACGCTGTACAAGCAGCAGCCGTCCGAAGCGACGATGGACACGGAAATCCGCCACACGTTCCACCGGCACAACGGCATCAAGGCCGACGGGTCCAGTGCCGGCAACGGCAACGCCGACACGCTGGACCGCCCGTTCACGGCGATGCCGCACTTGGACCGCTCCGTCAACGGGGTGGCCGAACTTCGCAACGTGAGCACGTTCGGCTCGCACATGGTGATGCCGCTCTTCTACGTGCCCACGACGCCGGGCAGCGTCCGCATGATGTACCAAGCGGACTGGCTAAGCCAGATCACGGGCCTGTCCCGCGCGTTCGACCTGCTCTCGACACGCGGCCGGTTCCACGGCCAAGGGTTCGGCGGCCGGACGCCCGGCAAGGTGAACATCAACACCTTGATCGACCCGACGATTCTCGACTCACTGACCGACAGCCAACACACCGGCGGGACGAACGGCAAGCACTACATTGCCGACGACGTAACCGCCGTGTGGAACCAGTTCCGCACCGTGAAAAATATGACGCCCACCGCCTTGCAAACCGGCCAGACCAAGCCGATCTTGGGCACGCTGTCGCCTGTCATCCAAGGCGGGGGGGCCGACCCTCAATACCCGCTGGGGACGGACTCCACGCTGACCATCCCCGGCGTCATCCGGGACGCGAACTTGAACGGGACGCCGGCCCAACAAGCCCGCACCCCCGCCCAACAAGAACTCGCCCGGCAAGAACTGCTGGAAACGCTCGTCCCGCAACTGACGACCCGCGGCAACACCTTCGCCGTACACGCGACCATCGGCTTCTTTGAAGTGCTCAACGCCGGCACCGGCGTGGACGCCTTGTCGTACCCGGACGCCAGCGGCAACCGGCCGATCCTCGGGGCCGAAGTGCTCGGCGTGGACGGGAAGCCGGTGCGGTACAAGTTCTTCTCCGTCGTGGACCGGACGCAACTGTCCGCGGACACGTCCGGCCTGAACCTGCAAGGGATCGGGGCGACCTACCTGAGCTACGAGCCGAACGTGGCGATCGGCAACCCGGACCCGCAGTTCGGCTCGACGGTGCAAGTGGCCGTCCCCGTGACGAACTTCACCGGCACGTCCGGCTCGCCCAACGCCGTCGCCCGCGGCAACTACGACGGCATCCAGTGGCGGATTGGCGTGCAAGGCGGCTCGGCGGGCGCCGGGTATCAATTGATGATCGACGCGAATCCCGACGGCGGGTCGGGCGACGGGACCATCAACGCGAACAGCGCGTTTATGCCCAACACGGACGCGACGGCCCCCACCCCGAACCGGAACCGGGCCGAACTGGTGAACGTCATCCAGATCGACTACGAGCCGCAGTACGGCCGGTGTCTGCTCAAGTTTACGATCATCAAGCCGCACGCCCGCGGTTGCAACATGCGGTTGATGCAACCGGACACTTCGACGTTCCCGTTCCCGGCCCGGCCCGGCAACCCGGGGCCGCAGGCGACCACGTTTAGCTCAGGGGCTAACACCTACCGGACGGTGATCCCCGTGTTTGAACGAATCGACGGGTACTGACCTACGAAAATCACCGAAAACTCACGAAAACCAACGGGTTGACCCGTGACTCGGGGCGGGGGGCGAAAAGCCCCCCGCCCTTTTTCGTTGCGGGCGGCAAGATACAATCCGATTGGCGGGTCCGCAAACCAAAACACGTCGGAATGCCCGGAATTCGGCAAATCGGTCGCGCGCAATGGCAGACAGTTTGGCAGACCTTCACAATTGGTTAAATCCCCGCCGGCGGCCGGCGAATCACCGGACGTACAGCGTGACAGTCGCCTCGGCCCACCAGTCCGCGGGAGCGGGTCCATGAAGTTCACCTACCGATGGGGGCAGCAGCCGCTGGCCGGCTACACCATCAAGCGCGGCCTCGGCCAAGGCGGCTTCGGCGAGGTGTACTTCGCCGTCAGCGACGGCGGCAAAGAGGCCGCCCTGAAGCTCCTGCTGCGCGGCCGCACCGAGACCGAGCTGCGCGGCATCAGCAACTGCCTCAACCTGAAACACCCGAACCTCGTCCACCTGTACGACCTGCGCACCGACGAGCGCGGCGACCACTGGCTCGTCATGGAGTACGTCCAGGGCGAGCCGCTCTCGGCGTCGCTGAACCGCAACCCGCACGGCCTGCCCGCCGCCAAGGCCCGCGACTGGTTCCTGCAAGTCGCCGGGGCCGTCGCGTACTTGCACGACCACGCCGTCGTCCACCGCGACATCAAGCCCGGCAACGTGTTCGTCGAGAACGGCGTCCTCAAGCTCGGCGACTACGGTCTCAGCAAGACCGTCGGGTCCGCGTCGCTCACGCAGTCGGCCAACGTCGGCACCGTCTACTACATGGCCCCGGAAGTGGCCAAGGGCGCCTGCACGAAGCAGGTGGACGTGTACGCCTGCGGCGTGATGCTGTACGAGATGCTGACCGGCGAACTCCCCTTCCGCGGCGACAGTTGGGCCGAGGTCGCCCTGCGGCACCAGACCGACGCGCCGGAACTGGGCAAGCTGCCGCCGGAATACCTGGCCGTCGTCGAAAAGGCCCTGAACAAGAACCCCGACCGCCGCTTCGCGGACATGGAAGAAATGATCCGAGCCGTCCAAGCCGTCGGCGCCCCGGCCGAGGCGCCGAAGTCCGCGCCGAAGTCGCCGCCGCCGTTGCCGAAGACGTTGGCCCCGGTGTTCGCGATCCCCGGCTTCCGGGACCGCCTCGCCGAAGTCAGCACGACGCTGGCGGCGACGCCGGTGGCCTCGGTCGTCACCGTGGTCGCGTGGGCGCTGTGCAGCGTCTTCTTCACGGGCCGGGTGGACTGGTCCAACCTGATGCCGCTGTTCTGCCTGACCGTCCTCATTTCGTGGGCCGTGCTGGTCCCCGCGAAACTGCTCGAGCGCGGCAAGAAGGGCGTCGGCTACTGGCCGATGATGGTCCTCGGCGCCGGCGTCGGCCTCACCGCCTTCTGGCTCGACGGGTGGACGCTGCCCCAGATCGTGACCTCTGCGGAAGCGTCGATCCCGGCTGAAGAGTCATACTTCGCCGGGTACGTGCGGGCGATTCCGGGGACGATGGAACACCTGATCGGCTACGGCCTGCTGTTCGGCTTCGGCCTCGGCCTGACGAAGTGGAGCGACTACGCGAACCGCCGCCGTAAGGACCGGTTCAGCCTCGGCCCGGTGGTCGTCGCCGGGTTTGTGGGCTTCTTCCTGTACGTCGGCTGGAGCATGTTCATCCGGCTGGACGCCCCGCCGCTGTACATGTTCCTCGCCCTCGCCGGGGCGGCCGGCGTGGTGCAAATGGTCAGCCCGTGGACGCCGCCCCCGCCGCCGCTGCCGAAGCGCCGCCGCCTGCAAGCCGCGTGACCGACTCCCTGAGAAATTTTGCCGAGGCCCGAATATGCGTACCGTCCTCATCCTGTTCATCGCCCTGCTGACCGGCGGCATTATCCGGACGTTGGTGACGGCCCAGCCGCCGGGCGCCCGCGCGACCGTGACCGCCAACGGCCGGGACGTGACGCGCGTCGTCGAACCGCAGACGAAGCAGGCCGTGAAAATCGTCGCGGACCCGGCGAAGCCGACTCCGACTCCGACTCCCGCCGTCGAGCCGACGTTCACGGCCCAAGGCGGCTTCGAGAATTCGGCGGAGAAGGCCCGTCAGAGCGCCGTCCACGCGGCGAAGGACCGCTTCCGCGATTACCTGCTGGCCCTGGACGAACCCATCGACCGCGAGCCGAGTACGGAGTTGGTCCGGCAGATGTTGTTGCCGGACCAGGAGCAAGTGCAACAGGAGGCGATCAAGTCCCCCACGTCGAGCGGCACGGAGACGATGTACCGCGTGACCGTGGCCGTGAAAGTGCAGAACGACCACCTGCGGACGATGCGGACGCGGTCCCGCTCCTCGGAGGCCCTGGGCGTCATTGGCCTCGGGGCCGTCGTCCTGTTCGCCACGGCCGGCTTCTTCCGGCTGGACGCGATGACCAAGGGCTACGTCACGACGTGGTTGCTGCTCGGCACGGCCGGCGCCGGCGCCCTGCTCTTGGGATTGTGGGCGTATGCGTGGCCGTGGTGACGAAAATTCCGCGAACCCATGCGGCCGAATGCCGTATCATACTGTTACCTGGGGGCGATCTGGATTCGACCGGGTTACGATAGGTGGTTTCCGCGTGCCGTGGTTGATCAGCTGGCCACGTAAAAAGCAGATCACACTTTAACTGCTGAACCGCAGTTTTCTCTGGCTGCGTAATAAACGCAACCCTATGTCCGGAAGCTTAGTCTGAGAGGTTTCGGCGTAGTCGTTAAATCAGGATCGCGTCGGCGAGAGGAAGCCCGCAAGGGCTTCCGACTCGGGGGCCGCCGGCGCTAAAAAAACTGACCGATAGCGATCGTGCGACCCCGTCCGCCGGGGCAAGCGAAAGCGAACAGGGGTTAGACCCCAAAAAAAGACGGGCTACGCACGTAGAAGGAATCATCGACGGGCCACGGGACGCGGGTTCGATCCCCGCCGCCTCCACTAAACCGCCTTGCGGCTTTCGCCGCAAGGCGGTTTTATTGATACGCTTCCGCATTTTCTTCCCGCTTGTTCAAACTTCATTTTCGCAATCCGCAGTTGACTTCATGTCTGCGTGTGAACCTCCGGACGAGTAAGTCGGGGCAGGGCTGGCCGGCCACGGCTCCTCGCACACTCCTATAAAAAGCGCATTGTCGTCAGGACACGGTGGATTTGCGGCCCGGCGCCGGTATCGTTCTCCTGAAGAGGCGGAATGCCCAGTCACCCACAAGCCGATTTGTCCCCGGCCGCCATGACCGCCGGCTACCGCGCGGTCCGCCAACTGACCGAGCAACTGTGCGGCCCGCTGGAGCCGGAAGACTATCAGCTCCAGTCGATGCCCGACTGTAGCCCGCCCAAGTGGCACTTGGCCCACACCGCGTGGTTTTTCGAGACCTTCGTGCTGGCGAAGTATTCGCGCGACTTTCGCCCCTTCCACCCCCAGTTTGGCTACCTGTTCAACTCCTATTACGACGCGGTCGGCGACCGCTGGCCCCGCCCGAATCGCGGGCTGCTGTCGCGGCCGACGGCCCGCGCCGTGGCCGCCTACCGGAAGTCCGTGGACGAGCGGATGGCCGCCCTTTTCGAGGCGGCCGACGGACCGACGCTCGCCGCCCTCGCCCCGCTCGTCGAACTGGGCTTGAACCACGAGCAACAGCACCAAGAATTGCTTCTCACCGACCTGAAGCACGCCTTCGGATTGAACCCGCTGCGGCCGGCCTACGCCCAGCCTGTTGCGGACGAGACGTCAGCCGCAGCGGGGTCGCTGGCATGGGAGGCCCACCCGGCCGGCGTGCGGCGGGTCGGGCACGCCGGGGCCGGGTTCGCGTTCGACAACGAGGGGCCGGCCCACAACGAGTACGTGAACGGGTTCGAGATCGCCTCCCGGCCCGTGACCGCCGGGGAGTTCTTGGCGTTCGTGGACGACGGCGGGTACGGCCGGCCGGAGTTCTGGCTGTCCGACGGCTGGGCCGCCCGGCAGCGCAACGGCTGGGCCGCCCCGCTCTATTGGGAGCGCGAGGCGGGCGGCTGGTCAATGTTCACGCTCCGCGGCATGAAACCGCTCGACCCGGCCGAGCCGGTATGCCATGTGAGCTTTTACGAAGCCGACGCCTACGCCCGCTGGGCCGGCGCCCGGCTGCCGACCGAGGCCGAGTGGGAGACCGCCGCGGCGGGGCGAGAAGTACGCGGAAACTTTCTGGACTCGGGGAGACTTCACCCGATCGCGGGGGGAGGCGCCTACTATGGGGACGTGTGGATTTGGACCGCCAGCCCGTACGCCGCGTACCCCGGCTACCGCCCGGCGGCCGGCGCGCTGGGCGAGTACAACGGGAAGTTCATGTGCAACCAGATGGTGCTCCGCGGCGGGTCATGCGTGACCCCAGCCGGCCACGTCCGCCCGACGTATCGGAACTTCTTCCCGCCCGACGCCCGTTGGCAGTTCTCCGGCCTCCGACTCGCGAAGGACTCCCCCGAATGACGCCCCCCCTCGCCGCCGCACCGCCGGGGACCGACCGCTTCCGGGCCGACGTGTGCGCCGGGCTGGCCCGCCCGCGGAAGCAACTCCCGGCCAAGTACTTTTACGACGCGGCCGGGTCGCGGCTGTTCGACCGCATCACGGAACTGGACGAGTACTACCCGACGCGCGCCGAATTGGCGATCATGCGCCGGCACGCCGGCGCGATGGCCGCCCGGTGTGGCCCGCGCTGCCTGCTCGTCGAACTCGGCGCCGGCAGTCTGGTAAAAGTGCGCCTCCTGCTCGACCGGCTCGACCGGCCGGCCGGGTACGTGCCGGTGGACGTGTCCGGCGAACACCTGAACGCCGCCGCGGGGGAGCTGTCCCGCGACTACCCCGGCCTCGCGGTGTCCCCGGTGACGGCCGACTTCACCCGGAATTTCGCCCTCCCGCCGGTTCCGGCGGCGCGGCGGGTGGTCTACTTTCCCGGCTCGACCATCGGCAACTTCGACCCGGCCGAGGCCGACGCGCTGCTGCGCCGGTCGGCCCGCCTGGCCGGCCCCGGCGGCGGCCTGCTGCTCGGCGTCGATCTGCGGAAAGACGCCCGGACGCTGGAACTGGCGTACAACGACGCGCGCGGCGTGACGGCGGCATTCAACCGCAACTTGCTCGTGCGGATCAACCGCGAACTCGGGGGCGACTTCGACCCCGCCGCCTTCCGCCACCGCGCGTTCTACAACCGCGAGCGGTCGCGCATTGAAATGCACCTCATCAGCACTGCTGACCAGCGCGTTCAGGTGGGCGACCACACGTTCTCATTCCGGGCGGGGGAGACGATCCACACCGAGAACTCGTACAAGTACGACCTCGGCGAACTCACCGCCAGCGCCGCCGATTGCGGGCTGCGCGCGGACGAGACGTGGACCGATCCAGAAAGCCGCTTCGCCGTCCTGTACTTGACCGCCGTCGGCTGACGGCCCCACCGGAGAATCACGATGAAGGCGACGTGGAACGGGGCCGTGCTGGCCGAGTCCGACAAGACGATTGTCATCGAAGGCAACCACTACTTCCCGCCGGACACGCTGCGGGCCGAACACTTCAAGCCGAGCGCCACGCACACCGTCTGCTGGTGGAAAGGGACGGCCAGTTACTACACCATCGAAGTGGGCGGAAAAGAGAACCCGGACGCCGCGTGGCACTACCCGGAGCCGAAGGACGCGGCCAAGGAGATCGCCGGGTACGTCGCGTTCTGGAAGGGCGTCACGGTGGAGGGCTGACTCCGCGATGTTCGTTTTGACCAATGTCACCAAGGCGTTCGCGGGCCGCCCGGCGCTCGGGCCGCTTACGCTCGACCTCCCGGCCGGGAAGACCACCGTACTGATCGGGCCGAGCGGGTGCGGGAAGTCCACCCTGCTTCGACTGCTCATCGGACTGGTGGCGCCGGATTCCGGCTTCGTCACGTTCGACGGGACGCCGGTGACGGCGGCGACGGCCCGAGCGGTCCGGCTGCGGACCGGCTACGTCATTCAGGACGGCGGGCTATTCCCGCACCTCACCGCCCGCGGCAATGTCTCCCTGATGGCCCGGCACCTCGGGTGGGACCGCGCGAGGACGGACGCCCGCGTCGCCGAGTTGGCGGCGCTGACGCGGTTCCCAATTGACGGGCTGGACCGCCACCCGCAGCAACTCTCCGGCGGCCAGAGGCAGCGCGTCGGCCTGATGCGGGCGCTCATGCTCGACCCGGCAGCGTTACTCCTCGACGAACCGCTGGGGGCCTTGGACCCGCTCGTCCGGGCCGACTTGCAGACGGACCTGAGAGACATCTTCCAGACGCTCGGCAAGACGGTCGTACTCGTCACCCACGACCTCGGCGAGGCCGCGTTCTTCGCCGACCGCGTCGCGCTGCTGCGCGACGGCCAAATCGTCCAACAGGGCAGTCCGGCCGACCTGTGGCGCCGGCCGGCCGACCCCTTCGTCACGCGGTTCGTCCAAGCCCAACGCGGCCCGGAGGTTCCCTCGTGAAGTCAAAACGCACACGCACGGTCGGCCGCGCGTCCGCACTCATTTCGTTGTGTCTTGCGGCCGTCGCCGCGCTCATGCTCACCGGTTGCCCCAAATCGAAACAGAAGCCGGTGGTGGTCGGGGCGAAGAAGTTTACCGAGTCGGTGATCCTCGCGGAGATGGGCGCCCGACTCGCGCGCCAGGGCGGGGCCGACGCTCGGCGCGACGACCTCGGCGGCACGCCGGCCCTGTGGCTCGCCCTCACGCAGGGCGACATCGACGCGTACCCAGAGTACACGGGCACGATCACCCAGACCATCCTCAAGACCGACCCGCCGGACTTGGCCGCGGCGCTCGCGGCCCACGGCGTCCGCGTCAGCAAGCCGCTCGGATTCCGCAACAACTACGCCCTCGGCATGCGCAAGGACGTGGCCGCCGAGAAGGGCATCACTGCTGTCTCTGATTTGCGCCGTCACCCCGGCCTGCGGATGCGGTTCATCCACGAGTTCCTCGACCGCCCGGACGGCTGGCCCGGCGTGAAGCGCCACTACGGCCTGCCGCAGACGGACGTGGCGGGCATGAACCACACGCTCGCGTACCGGGGGCTCGTGGAAAAGGCGCTCGACGTGACCGAGGTGTACACCACGGACGGCGAGATCGCCCAGTACGACCTGCTGGTCCTGAAAGACGACCTGAACTTCTTCCCCGCCTACGAGGCCGTGTGGCTCTACCGGGCCGATCTGGAAGACCGTCACCCGAAAGTCGTCGAGCAGATGAAACGGCTCGAAGGCCGCGTCTCCGAGCCGGACATGCAGCGGATGAACAGCCGGGCGCAGGGGGAAGACAAGGAGGACGAGGGACGGGTCGCCGGCGAGTTCCTGGCCCGCACGCTGGGCGTCGAGGCGGAATCGGCCGACGGGTCGCTCGCCCGCCGTCTCGCGGAGACGACCTACGAACACTTGGTCTTGGTGGTGCCGTCGCTGCTCGCGGCTGTGTTGGTCGCCGTCCCGCTCGGCGTCCTCGCCGCCCGCCGGCCGGCGCTCGGCAAGGGCGTCCTCGCCTTCGTGGGCGTGCTTCAAACGATCCCCTCGCTGGCTCTGCTGATGTTCATGATCCCCGTAATGATGTGGCTGGTCGGCCAGGGCACCGGCGCGCCGCCCGCCGTGGCGGCGCTGTTCCTCTACAGCCTGTTGCCCATCGTCCGCAACACGCACGCCGGGCTGACAGGCATCCCCGCCGCCCTCCGCGAGTCCGCCGCGGCCCTCGGCCTGCCGGCATGGGCGATGCTTTGGCGGGTCGAACTGCCGTTGGCCGCCCCGACGATCCTCGCCGGCGTGCGGACGGCGGCGGTCATCAACGTCGGGACGGCGACACTCGGCGGCTTCATCGGCGCTGGCGGCTACGGCCGCCCCATCCTCCGCGGCATCGACAAGTTCGACGTGCCCCTCATGCTCGAAGGCGCCGTCCCCGCCGCCCTGATGGCGCTTGCCTTCGAGGCCCTGTTCGGCCTGGTCGAACGGGTTGTCGCCCGCCGGGGATGACCGTCGAGCTGCTCGGCCGCGGCGCCCCGCCTTACTTCGTTCCGACGGCCCACAGGTAGCCGTACCCGCGGAAGTAAATGCGGCCGCCCGCGACGGCCGGCGAGCCGAACACCGTGTCCGGCAGCTTGTTGGTCGCGAGTTTCTTGAACTCCCGGCCCGCCTGAAGCACGTCCGTGACACCGTCGTGGTTGGTCGCGTAGATCTTGCCGTCGGCGGCGACCATGTTGGCCCAGTGGTACCCTTTCGTGATCTCCCCCCTGAAAATTTGCGCGCCCGTCTTGGCGTCGTGCGCCGAGAACGGCCCGTGGCCGCAGAAGTAGAGCACGTCGCCGACGCGGATCGGCGCCACCACGTCCGGGGTGTCCTTGATGCGCCACACTTCGGCCTTGTTGTCCGGGGTGATGTCGCCCTTCGCGCCGACCGGGTTCAACCCGACGGTCGGCCCATTCTTGCACGACGGCACGACGATTAAGTCAGGGGTGATCAACGGGTTCGACACGAACCGCCAATTGCGGTTGTTCGACGGGTTCAGGCCCTGGACCCGCCAGACCTCGGCGCCGTCCGTTAATTGGTGGCCCGTGCAAAAGTCGTTACCGTGCGAAATGAGGAGCGGGCCGCCGGCGCCGTCCCAAATGAACGCGGACGCGTACACGTCCGGGCTTTCGCCCTTGCCGGCGCCGGGGCGGTCGACCGCCCAGTCCTCCTTGCCGGTGAGCGCGTCGTACCGGACGAGCTTCTGCGCTTTGCGGTGCATCACCTGGAGGTACAGCTTGCCCTTGTGCAGGGCCGGGGTCCAGTGCGCGCCGAACGCGATGTCGATCTTGGCGAACGACGACACGTCGGCCGCCCACACGGGCGCGCCGTCCACGGTGAAGCAGGCCAGCGCGCCGTTGCCGGCGAAAGCCCACACGTGTTTGCCGTCCGTGGAGCACGACGCCGAGGCGTCGGACACCTCGCCCCCGCCCGGGTTCTTGTACCGCGTCGCCCCGGTGGCCGAGAGTTTTCTCTTCCACTGTTCCTTGCCGTCGGTGCCGACGCACAGGGCCACCACGTCGTCGCCGTCCGCTGAAGTCACGAAGACCTTGTCGCCCCACACAGCCGGGGTGCCGGCGCCGATGCCCGGCATCTTGAACTTCCAGACGACGTTCTTGTCAGGCCCCCACTCGGCCGGCAGGCCCGTCTCGGCGGAGTGGCCGTCGTTGGTCGGCCCCCGCCACTGCGGCCAGTCGCCGGCGGACGCGGCCGCGGCACAGAGGTACGCGGCCAAGAGCGTGCGGGTCCAGATCATCGGCGTCCTGAAAAAAATGGGGACCGGGCGGGTGGGTTAGGCAGGCGGCAGACGTTAGTGTACGCTGCGCCGCGGCGAAAATGTCAAAAAGACTCGCCCCCCGACGGTCTCAGCGGCGGGGCGGCGAGCGCCAGTCGTTGCTTACCACCCGTAATACACCACGCCGCCGTAGTAGGCCGGGGCGTAGCCGTACATGACGGCCGGGTAATAGCTGTAGCTGACCGCCGGCGCGTAATAACTGACGGCGGGGTAGTAGCTGACGACCGGCGCGTAATAACTGACGGCCGGCGCATAGTACGTGACGCTGTAGGACGAATACCCGCCCCCCCAGCCGCGGCGCCACCGATGGCACGATTGATCGGGCGATTCCTTGTCCAATTCCGACCCGCCCGCGGTGGCCGGCGCGGCGGCGGTCGCCGGCTTGCCCTTGGCCTCGCGGTCCAGTTCGTCGGCCCGGGCGGCGGCCCCCGCCAGCAGGGCGGCGGCGAAACAACTCAACAACGCTCTCATGGTGCGAACTCCCTATGAACAATTGGTGTTGGTTGGCAACCGCCGGAGTGTGGACGACGACCGGGGCCGCCTTCCTGACGCAACAGCCAAATTTTAACGCCTTTTCGCCAATCGTTGGGAAGAAAATTGGCCAATCGCTAAAGTTCAAGTTTCGGGCCACATTTTTTTCGTCATGCCAACTCGCGCAACAACTTCTCCACGTCTTCCGGGCTGACCGGCTTCACCAAGTGCTGGTCACAGCCCGCCGTCTTCGATTGGACGCGGTCACCGTCTTGGCCCCAGCCGGTCAGGGCGACAATGGTGACGGCTTTCCCCCACGATTCCTCCCGGATGCGGCGGGTGGCCTCGTACCCGTTCATGCGCGGCATCCCGACGTCCATGAGGATGAGTTCGGGCCGGAACGCTTCGGCCGCCTCGACGCCCTCGACCCCGTCGTGGGCGGTGCGGACTTGGTGCCCGAGGAGTTGCAGCATCATGGCCATCGAGACCGCCGAGTCGCGGTTGTCGTCCACGACGAGAACTCGCCGGCCGGGCGCCGACGGGCGCTCAGTAACGACCGCGGCGCCGGCCGGCGGTTCGCCCGCGGGCGCGACGACCGGCAGCCACACGGTGAAAGAACTGCCGCGGTCGACCCCGCCGCTCGCGGCGGTCACGGTGCCGCCGTGCATCTCGACCAAGCCCTTGACCAGCGCCAGCCCGATGCCCAAGCCGCCTTGGGACCGCTCGATGCTCCGGTCCACTTGGGAGAACATGTCGAAAATCGTCGGCAGATTGGCGGCCGGGATGCCAATGCCGGTGTCGCGGACGGTGACGGCCACGCCGCCGGCCCGGCCCTCGGCCGTCAGCCAAATGCGCCCCCCCGGCTCCGTATACTTGGCGCTGTTCGTCAGCAGGTTCGAGAACACTTGGGCGAGCCGCGTCAGGTCGGCGTCGAGGAGCGGCGGTTCTGACGGCAGCGACACGTTTAACCGATGCCCGGCCGCGTCGATGAAGGGCCGGGCGGTTTCGACCGCGCTGGTCACCACGTCCGTGAGCCGGACGTGGCCCCGCCGCAGGTCCATCTTGTTGCGGTTAATGCGCGACACGTCGAGCAAGTCGTCGACGAGCCGCACCATGTGGGTGAGTTGCCGGTCCATCATGGCCCGGGCCTTGGTGACGGCGTCCGCGTTCGCGCCGGCCAACCGCATGACCTCCAAGCCGTTGCGAACGGGGGCGAGCGGGTTGCGCAACTCATGGGCGAGCAAGGCGATGAAGTCGTCCTTCTTGCGGTCGGCGTCGCGCAGGGCGTCTTCCATCAGCCGCCGGTCCGTCACGTCGTTCCCGGTGGCGGCCACGAACAGGACGCGGCCCGCCGCGTCGATCACGGGCGCCAAGGCGAGATCGACCACCTGCCGGCGGCCGTCCGCAAGGAAGTAAATTGTTTCCGTCTGGAAGACCCGCCCGCCGGCCGCTTGGCGGCACGCGGACCGGACCATGTCCATGAGGGCCGGCGACCGATTCCACCAGCCGCACTCCCAAAACGGCTTGCCGAGGACATCTTCGCGCGTGAACCCACAGCCGTCGAGGCAGAGGCGGTTCGGCTCGACGACCGTGCCGTCGAGGGCGAGGACGGCCGCGAAATTCGTCCCCTGCTCGAAGAAGGCCCGGAACTTGGCGTTCGCCTCGGCCGCCGTCGCCGCCACGGCGGCCGCGCGCCGGTAGCGCTCCTCCCCGTCGCGGAGGTCGCGCTCCGCCGCCACGCGGGCCGTCACGTCGCGGGTCACCGCCAACTGGTTAAACCCGCCGCCCGGGGCGGGCAACGGGACGGCGGCCGTCTCCATGTGCCGGCGGGTTCCCCGCAGCCCGACAATCTCAAACTGCAGCGTCCCGCTTTGGCCCCGGCAGACTCGCCCGTTGAACGCGCGGTACGCGGCCACGTTCTCGGGCGCGATCACGTCGTACACGCAGCGGCCGACGGGCCCGTGGCCGTCCGCCTCGACCATCGCCAAGCCGGCCGGGTTCATCTGGAGCAGTGTCCCGGCGTGATCGACCACCTTCACACAGTCGGGCGTCGCCTCGACGATCGCGCGGTACCGGGCCTCGCTCTCGCGCAGCGTGCGGGCCACGCGCGCCCGCTCCAAGGCCTCCCAACACCGGTCGACGACCGTGCGGACCAGATCGACTTCCGCCGGCGTCCAATGGCGGACCGTCTTCTGGTGGACGGCCATCGCGGCCGTGAACGTGCCCTCCTTGTGCAGCGGGACGCAGATGACGGCCCGTATCGCAGTGGCCCGGTACGCCGGCAAGTTCGCCGGGCCGACCCGCGAATCGGCCTCCGCGTCGTTGAGGACATACGGCGCGTTCGCGAGCATGTGCCGGGTGCATTCCGCCCCGAAGGCGGCCACCGGCCACCGGCCGACGATGCTGGGCACGCCCCGCGAGTGGTCGCCCGTGATGACGAAAATGGCCTCGGCCTCGACTTCGGCGTAGGCGCAGCGGTCCGCGGCCAAGTGTTCGGCGAGCATCTTCGCGGTCACGGCCATCACCGCGTCCGGGTCGGTCAGCGGCTGGGCCGCGGCGGCCAACTCGGCCAGGAAGCGGTGCCGCGCTTCGCTCTCGCGCAAGGCGTCCTCGGCACGCTTGCGGTCGGTCACGTCGCGGAAGACCAAGACGGCCCCGAGGCGCGTGCCGTCCGCGTCCAGCATGGGGGCGGCGCTGTCGTCGATGGGCCGTTCGGTCCCGTCGCGCGCGATCAGGACGGTGAGGTTGGCCAAGCCGACGACGCGTCCCTCGCGCAGGGCGAGGAGCGCCGGGTTCTCAACCGTGAGGCGGGTGTGTTCGTTGATGATGCGGAAGACGTCCGGCAACGGGCGGCCGGCGGCGTCGGCCTGCGGCCACCCGGTCAGGGCCTCGGCCACCCCGTTGAGGAACGTCACGCGGCCGGCGGCGTCGGTGCTGATGACGGCGTCGCCGATGCTGGCGAGGGTGATGCGCAGCCGCTCGCGCTCGCGGGCGAGTTCTTGCTCGGCCCGCCGGCGCGCGAGGTGGATTGCGTTGGCGTTCTGAAGGGCGGCGGAGCGGAGCCGCTTCTCCTCGTCGTCGGGCGCCGCCATTAGCCGACTCCGAATTGTTCGGCCGCCAGCGCCGTCCCGAGCACGCGCGCCCGGATCTTGGCGAACGCCGTGTCGCGGGTCGTGGACGTGTCGTCGCAGAACGGGGAGAAGCCGCAGTCGTCCGTCGTGCCGAGTTGCCCGACCGGGATGTACGTCGCGGCTTCCAGAACGCGGTCCCGGACTTCCTCCGGCGTCTCCACGCGCGGGTCGATGGGGGCGACGACGCCGACGAACACCCGCTGGTCCTTCTTTACATGGTCGCGGATGATCTTCAGGACGCGAACGCGGTCCGGCTCGCCGGCCAGGGCGACGTAAAAGTTCCCGGCGTTCAACTGGAACAGGGCGGGCAACAAGTCGGCGGAATCGACGTCCGCGCTGTGGGTCGAGTCGCGGGCGCCGCCGGGGCAGGTGTGGACGCCGATCCGCTGCCGGTCCTCGGCGCTGAACCGGGCCAAGGCCAAGTTGTTCAGGTCGATGAACCCGTGCAGCAAGCCGCCGGACGGGTCAATCTTGACGGCGAACCGGCCTTCGGTGAAGTCGATCTGGACCTTATGCGCCCCTTTGCGCAGGCAGTTGCGGACTTCCGTTTCGTGCTCGTGCAACAGGTCTTGGATAAACTGCTCGCGGGGGTAGCACGGGATCTCGTCCGGCGGGTACATGAGGCTCAGCGCCGACGGGGAAATGACGGCCTGCTTGACGGGCTTGTGTGCCTACTTCAGGGCCACGTCCAAGTAACTGTCCGCGTACCGCTTGTACCGGAACGGGCCGGCCGTCAGCCGCGGCATCCACCGGACGTGGCCGGCCGCGAACGGGATCTTGAACCCGTCCGGGGCCGTGTTCGGCAGGCCGTGGACGCAGTACGTCCAGAAGTTGTGGTACTTCCGCGGCTCGCCGTCCGTGACGACCGGCGAGCCGGTCTCCTCGAACCGCGCGATGGTGTCCCGAATTGCTTCTTCGTAGAGCGGGTCTAAAGCCGGGTCCGCGCCGTCCGTGCCGGCCGCCGCCTCGATGAGCTTCAAAGGCCTCGGGATGCTGCCGATCGGCTCGGTCGGGATGGGCATGACGGCGTCTCTCGCGGGAGGAACGGCACGGCGGCGGCGGGTCAGGCCATTGTAGGCGGCCGGCCGGCGGAGTCACTTCTCCACTTTGCACTGCGGCGTGCCCGCCAGGAATTCTTTGATGCCGCCGGCCGTGACCATCGTCCCCTTGAGGATAAGCCGCTTCAACTTCTGGTGCTTCTTGAGGGCGGCCAAGGCGCCGTCCGTGATTTTCGTCCGGCTCAGGTCCAACTCTTCCATCGTGTCCGCCGGGGCCAGCAGGGCCGCGTCCTTGTCGAGGATCGGGCAGCCGGCCAGCCGGATCACCTTCACGTTCGGCAGCTTGGCCAACTCGGACAGCCCCGGCCCCTCCACCTTGCTGTTCGAGAGGTCCAGCGTGGTGAGGGCCGTGAGTTCCGCGAGGTGTTTCAGGGCGTCGCCGGTGATCTCGGAATCGACGATGGTGATGTCTTCCAACTTCACTTGGCCGGCCACCGCCTTGAAGCCGGACGACTTGATGAGCGTCTTCCGCAGGTGGTATCGCCGTATATTCGGGAAGACGGCAAACTCGGCGAAGACTTCGTCCGCGAGGCCGTTGGCCGAGCGGATTTCCTCGATCGGGGCCGTCTGCAACACGCGGATGCTGTCCGGGGAGAGTGTCAGGTCCGCGCCGAACGTCAGCGTCGTCAGCTTCGGCAACTTGCCGAGGTGGCCGAAGCCGACGGGGGTGATCTTGGTCGCGTTCAATTCCAATGAAGTCAGGCTTTGAAGTTTGCCGATGGCCCCGCAATCCGCGTCGCCGAAGCCGGGGGCGGTGTTGACCACCAAGCTTTCCAAGTCAGGGAAGCGGGCGATTCCCGCCCCCGTGACCTTGAGGTCGAGGCCGCGGAGTTCCAGGTGGCGCAGCTTGGCCGTGGCGACGAGCGGGGTCAGCGTGTCGTCCGTCACGTCCTTGTCGCGGTGCAGTTCCAGCCGCCTCAAGTCCTTGAGTTCCGAAAAGCGGGCGACGCTGCGGTCATTCCAGCGGTTGGCCGTCTCGGCGCCGAGGGAGATTTGTTCCACGGTGAACTTGCCCGTCTTCGGCATGTTCTGGCCGGGGGAGTAGCGCACGCGGCCCCCCTGCTCCGTCAGCACGAAGCCGGAGCCGCCGATGTCGCGGAGCCAATCCACCAAGTCCTTCTCCGGGTCGCCGGTGGCCTTCGGCCCGCCCATGTCGATGTCTTTCGTCTCGGTCTTCACGCCCGTGTTCTTGGGCGCGTCCGGCGGCGTGCCTTCGACGACTTCCGGCGCCGCCTCGGCGGGGGTCTTGTCGCGGAACTTGGGCAGCACCGCGAGCGCGCTGACGACCCCGAGGCCGATGATCCCGAAGAAGGACAGCCCGATCAGCCAGCCGAGTTTGCGGGTCTGCTTCTCTTCCCAATTGGCGACCGGGTCCGCGGCCGGGGTGACTTCCGGCATCTCGCCGAACGCGAAGGCGCCCGCCCGCGACTCGGGCGCGTACATCGCCGTCGCCACCGGCATGACGGCGACGCCGGCCGGCAGCGGGGCCACCGGAATGACGACGGCGGCCGGGGATTTCGGCGCGGCGGTGGGCGCAGGCGCCATCACGGCCGCCGGCATTTGCGGGGCGACGCGCGGCAACCCGAGGGACGCCTCGACCATGTGCCGGAACTGCGGGAACCGGGGCGAGTACTCGCCCGCGTCGGGGGCCTCGCCGCGGGCCTTGCGGGCGTTCACTTCGGCCGTCAGCAGCGATTCAAAAAGGTTGCCGCGCTCGGAGGGGGGAACCGTGTTCAGCGCGTCCTCGATGCGGGGCCGGCCGCCGCCGAGCCACTCTTGGACGAAGCGCATGGCCGCCTGCGTGGCGAGCGGCGAGGGCGTGGCGAAGTCACGCGACATGGGGCGGTCCAGGAGGTCGGCGGCAGGAGCAGGTTAGGGAATAGTGTAGCAGACCGGGCGGCGGCCCGCCTACCAGTGAAAGACATGCGGGGCACGTTCCCCCCGTCACGATGCGCGGCGTGATGCGGGAGTCGTCGCGGATGGGGAGGTTGTCCGGGTTGGAAAATACCCTCACTGATAAAGTGTTCACCCCTCTGAACCGCTTTGTGGAAAGATTTTTGCCGACTCCCCTTCCGCCTTTTGGGACCGGGTTATAATGCCCTTCATCATGTATTCATGATATTCTCATCTATTCTTTCTCATTTCGGAGTTTCGGTCATGGCGGGCGAATTTCAAGGGGAGTTAGTCCCCACGGGCGGGGGTGACCCGATCCCTTTGCGGCGCGGCGTGCTGACGATGGGCCGGCGCGAGACGTGCGACATCAGCCTGCGGTTCCCGAACATCTCGGGGCTGCACTGCGAACTGTCGTTCAAGGACGCCGGGTACTGGTACATCCGCGACCTCGGCAGCACCAACGGCATCAAGGTGAACGGGCAGCGCGTCCTCCAGCGGGCCTTGCGGCCGGGGGACGAAATCGGCATCGCCAAGCGGAAGTACGTTATCCAATACAACCTCACCAACTCGGCCCAATCGGCCATCGAGGCCGTGCTGAGCGAGGACGAGGATGTCTTCCGCGAGTCCCTCTTGGAGAAGGCGGGTCTTGCCAAGCGGCGGATCGAACCCGACGATGATGACGATGACGACGATTGAAGCCTACACTTGACGTACCCGACCGGGCCAGCCGCTTTCGGCTGGCCCCGTTCGTTGGCCGAAAGAGACGCACCCATGTCAAACGTCGCAGGCCCTGACCTGTCCGGACAAGTGGCCCTCGTGACCGGGGCGTCCGGCGGCATCGGCCGGGCGGTGGCCGTGATGTTCGCCCAAGCCGGGGCCGACGTGGCCCTGAACTACTGGACGATGCCGGAGGCCGCCGAGAGCGCCGCCGCCGACATCCGAGCCTTGGGCCGCAAGGCCATCCTGCTAAAAGTGGACGTGACCGACCAAGCCGCCGTGGAGGCGATGGTCGCCAAAACCGTCGCCGACTTGGGCGGGGTGGACATCTTCGTCTCCTCGGCCGTGTACAGTGACCGCGAGCCGTTCACCACGGCCAACATGGCCGGGTTCCGCATGACGGTGGACGTGTCGCTCTGGGGCACGTTTTACGGCCTGCGGGCGTGCGCCAACCAAATGCTCAAACAAGGCCGCGGCGGGGCGATGGTCGTCGTCTCGTCGCCGCACGCCCACATGGCGTTCCCGAATTCGATGGCGTACAACATCGCCAAGGCCGCGCAGGACCAGATGGCCCGCTCGGCCGCGATGGAGTTGCTGAACCACCGCATCAAGGTCAACATCCTCCACCCCGGCTGGACGGACACCCCCGGCGAGCGAAAATTCTTCTCCGAGGAAACACTGCAAGCCGCCGGCAAGGCGACGCCGATGGGCCGGCTGGCGACGCCAGAAGAAATGGCCGCGGGCGTGCTGTTCCTCGTCGATCCCCGCAACGGCTATGTCACTGGCAGCACTCTGGCCCTCGACGGCGGCCTCGGCCTCCCGTGGTGGAGCAAGCGCGGCAACGGCGACTTCTAACCCGGCTTGACGGGACCGCCCGGACTTGGCATTCTCCCCCTGTTGGCGGACACGGATCGTCCGTTGTGCGGGGGCCGGTCATGCGGACGGATTCGACACGGCTGTCGCTGGTGATGCCGGCCTTCAACGAAGAGGCGGGCATCGCCGAGGCGGTGGCCGAGGCCCACGAAAGCCTGACCGGGCTGGGCTACGACTTTGAAATTCTCGTCGTGGACGACGGCAGCCGAGACCTCACCGCTTACCGCGTCAATGAACTCGCCGAGACGCGGCCGCAAGTGCGGCTGATTCGCCACGCCGTCAACCGCGGGTACGGGGCCGCCCTGCGGTCCGGGTTCGAGGCCGCCCAGTTTGAACTGGTCGCCTTCACGGACGCCGACGCCCAATTCCACTTGGAAGACCTGGAAGACCTCGTCGTGCTCACGCGGGAATGCCCCGTGGCCGTGGGCTACCGCTTCGACCGCCAAGACCCGTGGCGGCGGAAATTCTTTTCTTGGGGCTACAACCGCCTGGTCCGGCTGTTCCTGCATACGGGCGTGCGCGACTGCGACTGTGCGCTGAAAGTCTTCCAACGCGAAGCCCTCGGCTATTTGCTCCCGGAATCACGCGGCTTCTTCGTCAATGCCGAGATGCTGAGTCGGGCCGTCCGGATGGGCTGGGAAGTCGCCGAAGTGCCGGTCCGGCACCGTCCGCGCCGCCACGGGCAGAGCACGGTGTCGCTGCGAGAAATCCCCAAGACGCTGCGGACGCTGTTGGTCTACTGGTGGAAGACGGCCGTGATGGGCCGCGTGACGGCGCCGACGGCCAAGTCGTTTGGCGCGCCGACGAAATCGCCGCAATCCCTCCCGCGAGAAATGCACGCGGCGTAAAGCCCACGTTCACCCGTACCGCCGGACGGTCGGGTCGATCAACTGGCTCCACGCCTCGATGCCGCCGGACAGGGAATAGCACTCGCCGAAGCCCTTCGCCTCCAGGATCGCCGCCCCGGACAAACTTCGCATCCCGTGATGGCAATACACGACGACCGTCGCCCCCTCGGGGGGATTCACTTCGCCGATGCGCTCCCCGAGTTCGTGCAGCGGGATGAGTACGTCCCCCGGCAGGCTGGCGTAGTCGTGCTCCCACTGTTGCCGCACGTCGAGCAGGTAGACAGGCTCGCCGGCCGTCATTTTCTCGGCCAAGGCGGCCGGGGACATGTGTTTGGGCATGGACGGCTCGGGTTGACACTCACTCCCGTTTGACGATATGTCCCCCCAGTCTGTTTGTCCCCCCACGGAGTCTGTCCCATGCGACGATCCCCCCGGTTGACCTTGGCCGTTCTGCTGGCCGCTTCCCTGTTGATGGCCCAAGAGAAACCCTCCTGCTCGGCGGCGCGCTGCCCGGCCGGAACCGCGGTCGTCGGCGCGGCCGCGCCGGAGCAAGTGTCCTGCGAAGTCACCCTCGTCCGCGTGTCGGACGAAATGCTGAAACTCCTGCGATTCCAGTCGGCGCCGGCCGCCCCGACGGTCGTGCGGCGCGAATTCCTCAGCGGCGTGATCCGCGTGAACTCCACGTTTGACCACGAGGCGCCGGACGAGAAGCGCCGCGTGCAATTCGCGACGCCCGACGAACTGCGCAAGCTGATGGAAAAGCTCCAGCGCGACCCGGCCACCGCAGTGACGATGGCCCCCAAAGTAACGGTCCTCTCCGGGCAACAGGCCACGGTCCAAACCTTGGAACAACACGCCTGCGTCAGCGACATGGGGACGGACATGCTGATTTCGGCCACGCCGTCCGCGGACGCACGCTCGGTGAAGGTGGCGTTGGACGTGCGTGTGAAGGAACTGGGCGGTTCGGGGAAGCCGGCGGCCGTCGAGAGCAAATCACCCGGGCCTGACGGCAACGCCGCCGCCGTCCCGCTCTCGCAGTTCGTGCAACTGCCGAAGGTCGTCACCCGCGCCGTGAAAGACACGCTGACCATCGCGGACGGCCAGTCCGCGGTCCTCTACGCCGGCCAAAGTGAACACGAGGTCCGGCGGGAATACGGGCCGCCCGTCCTCTCTAAGATTCCCTATGTGAATCGCCTCTTCAAGCATGTCGCCTACGGCAAGGAAACCGACCACCTTCTGGTGGTGCTGACCCCGCGGGTGATAAAGGAAGAAGCGTGCGGCGACGGCAAGTGCTGCGCGGACAAGAGCAAGGCTCCGGCCTCCGCCCCGGTCAAATTGCTCGGCGACAACCAGTTGAACCTGCTTGTGAAGGCGTACCACGACGCCTGCGCCGACGGCCGCCCGGACGACGCCCGTCGCCTGGCCATCGAGTGTCTGGCCCTCGACCCGACCTGCTTCGGGAAGAAGTGACGGTCCGCCCTGTTTGCCCAAGCCTCCGAAGTTCGGATTGACACGCGCGGCGGGAAGTGGCAAGCTTCCCGTCGCGCGTGTCTTCCCCCGGAGTCTTCCCGATGCGGCGATCCCCCCGATTGGCGTTGGCTCTCCTGTTCGCGGTTGCCCCGCTGACGGCCCAAGAAAAGTCGCCCACTCCCGCCGCGCTCAAGCCCCTTGCGTGCCCGGACATCTTCAAGGCCGACCCGTGCCCCGGGTTCGCGGACGCGGTCCCGCCGCTCGTCACTTGCGACGTGAAACTCATCCGCGTGTCGGACGCGGTCATGGAGCAGTTGAAGGCGCGGTTCCAAGCCGACCAGCCCAAGCCGGTCGAAGTCAAGCGGGAGTTCGGCTCCGGCCTCTTCCGCGTCGGCTTGACGTTCGACCCCGCGGCCGCGGATGATTCTCGACGGGTGACGTTCGCGTCGGCCAGCGAGTTGAAGAAGCTACTGGAGATGGCGCAGCGGTCGGCGGCGACGAAAATTATCGCGTCGCCGCGGCTCGTCATGCGGGCCGGGGAGCCGGCTAAAATCGGCGTCGGCGCCCGCCGACACTTCGCCACATCCTTCATGCTCAAGTCCGCGGACGGGCAAATGTCGCTCACGCCGAAGATGGAGGCCGTCGACGTCGGCACGCACGTCGAAATGACGGCCACGCCCGCCGCGGACGGCCAAGCGGTGACGTTGGCCGTCAACGCCCGCCTGACGGAGCTGGGCGAAGACGTGACGCCGTTGAAGCCCGTGGGTCTCGAATTGAAGGGGACGACGGCCGACGGCAAACCGGCCACCGTCCCCATGACGCAATTTGTGGAACAGCCGACCGTCATCACCCGCGGCGTGAAGGACACCCTGACGATCCCCGCCGGCCAGTCCGCGATCCTCTACGCCAGCCTGACCCCGCGGGCCGAGGGCGGCGCGCCGGCCCCCGCTAAACTCCCGCTCCTCAGCCGCCTCTTCAAGAACGCAGCCGTCAAAGAGACCGACCACTTACTGGTGATCCTGACGCCGACCGTCGAGAGTATCGTGAAGCCGGCCGCCGCGACGGGCGAGGCGAAAACGGCGACTGACGGCCAATTGGGCGGGCTGTTGAAGTCCTACCACGACGCCTGCGCCGCCGGCCGCAAGGACGACGCCCGCCGCTTGGCCATGGAGTGCTTGGTGATCGACGCGACTTGCTTTGGGAAGAAGTGACCGTCAGTTCGGCTCGCACGTCACGCCGAAGTGCTTGCCCAGCAACCCGACGACGTGGATGGCGCACCCGCTCATCAGCCGGTTGGCCGACTGCGACGTGTCGAACTCGAACCACGTCATGGGCGGCGTCTCGTCCGGCAGCGAGTGAAAATGGACGGTGACGAACAGCGAGTCGTCGTCCTCAATCTCGTACTGCCGGAACAGCGTGCCCGGGTCGCCAAACATGCTCCACTTGCGTTCCTCGTCCGGGAACACTTCCAGATGCCAAACGGCCGTGTGCCTGTGCGGAAGCGTCAACTGCGATTGCCGCTCCCGGTCCGGCAGTTGACCGAGGACCGCCTCGATCGCTTGCTCGATCTTCGGCCGGTCCAGTGACGGCCACGGCAGTTTGTAGACCAACGACCAACTCATTTCACCACTCTCACAAAACCCGCGAAAGCCCACGGGTCGCGCTTCGCGAACCCGTGGGGCGACAGTCTACCCACGGGATCGCGAAGCGCGACCCGTGGGCTTTCGGGGTTCTGAGTTTGACGGCAGATTTCACGCGTGCAGCGGCGCCCCGGCCCACGCGGCGCGGGCGGCCTCGGCCATCGACTCGGACAGGGTCGGGTGGGCGTGCGTGATGCGGGCGATGTCCTCCGCGCTCCCCTTAAATTCGACGATGGTGACGGCCTCCGCGATCATGTCCGACGCCCGCGGGCCGAAGATGTGGACGGCGAGGACGCGGTCCGTCTTGGCGTCGGTGATGATCTTCACCAACCCCTCGGCCTCGTCCATGCACTTCGCCCGGCCGCTCGCGGCGAACGGGAACTTGCCGACCTTGTACGCCCGGCCGCTCTCCTTGATCTGCTCTTCCGTCGGGCCGACGCTGGACACTTCCGGCCAGATATAAATCACGCTCGGGATGGTGTCGTAGTTCACGTGGGCGGGCTTGCCGGCCAGAATCTCGGCGAGGGCCACGCCCTCTTCCTGGGCCTTGTGGGCCAGCATCGGCCCGGCCACCAGGTCCCCGATGGCGTACACGCCGGGCACATTTGTCTGGAACTTGGCGTTCACTTCGACGCGGTTCGTCTTCGGGTCGAACGTCACGCCGGCCTCGGCCAGCCCCAACCCGTTGATGAACGGCTTGCGGCCGACGGCCACCAGCACCTTGTCCCCGGTAAATGTCTTCTCGGCTCCGTCCTTCCCCGTTGTCGTCACGGTCACTTGACCGCGGTTGACCTTGGCCCCCGTCACCTTGGTGTCCAGATGGAACTCCAGGCCTTGCTTCTCCAGTGACTTCTTGACCAGCGTGGCCAATTCGCCGTCCGTCAGCGGGAGAATCCGCGGCAGGAACTCCAGCACCGTCACCTTGGAGCCGAGTCTGGCCCACACGGAGCCGAGTTCCAGCCCGATGTACCCGCCCCCGACGACGATCAGGTTCTTGGGGACGCTCGGGAACTTCAGCGCGTCGGTCGAATCCACGACGTACTCGTGATCGAACTTCATGAACGGCAGTTCGATGATCTCGCTGCCGGTGGCCAGCAGCACGTTCTTGGCGTCCAGCGTTTCTTTCGTGCCGTCAGTCTTCGTCACTTCGACCTTGTGGCCGGGGAGCAGTTTCCCCGCGCCGGTGAACGGCGTCACCTTGTTCTTCTTGAACAGAAAGCCGATGCCGTCCGTGAGGGACTTCACCACGCCGTCCTTGCGCTTCATCATGGCGGCGAGGTCGAGCGACACCTTCGAGACGCCGATGCCGTGCCGGGAGAGGTTGTGCGAGGCGACGTGAAACAACTCACTGGAATCGAGGAGCGCCTTGCTGGGGATGCACCCGACGTTCAGGCACGTCCCGCCGAAGGCCGGCCGCTTGTCGACGCACGCGACGCTCATGCCGAGCTGCGCCGCCCGCAACGCCGCCACGTACCCGCCGGGGCCGCCGCCGATCACGACGAGATCAAATGAGGGCATAATACTTTCGGAATGAAGGGGTCATATTTCCAGCAACAATCGCTCCGGCGATTCCACGCAGTCCTTGACCTTCACCAAGAACTGCACGGCCTCGCGACCGTCGATCAAGCGGTGGTCGTAGGAGAGGGCGAGGTACATCATCGGCCGGATGACCACTTGGTCGTTGACGGCCACCGGGCGCTTTTGGATCGTGTGCATGCCGAGGATGGCCGCCTGCGGCGGGTTGAGGATCGGCGTGGACAGCAGGGAGCCGAACACGCCGCCGTTGGTGATGGTGAACGTGCCCCCCTGCAAGTCGCCGACGCCGATCTTGCCGTCGCGAGCCTTGACGGCCAGTTCCCCGATCTTCTTCTCGATGGCCGCAAAGCCCATGCGGTCCGCGTCGCGGACCACGGGGACCATCAACCCGCGCTCGGTGCTGACGGCCACGCCGATGTCGTAAAAGTGCTGCTTGATGATGTCGCCGCCGTCGATGCGAGAGTTGGCGAGCGGGAACGTCTTCAGCGCTTCGATCACCGCCTTGACGAAGAAGGACATGAAGCCGAGGCCGACGCCGTGCTTCTCCTTGAACTTGTCCTTGAACCTCTCGCGCAGGCTCATGACCGCCGACATGTCCACTTCGTTGAACGTGGTCAGCGTGGCCGTCGATTGCTGCGACTCGACGAGCCGCTGGGCAATGCGTTGCCGGATGCCGGACATCTTCTCGCGCGTCTCACGCTCGCCCGGCCGGGGCGACGGCGCTGGCGCGGGAGCCGGCGCTTGCTTGGCGGCGTACACGTCTTCCTTGATGACGCGCCCGCCACGGCCCGTGCCGGTGATGCTGTTCGGGTCAACCTTCTCCTCCTCGGCGGCGCGCTTCGCGGCCGGAGAGAGGACCGCTTCTCTCGAAGCGCCGTCCCGCGAACCGGCGTCCTTGTCCTTCGTCTCGCCGGGGGCTTCTTTCACCGCCTTGAATGTCCCCGTCGGCGGGCCGGACGACACGGCCGGTTTGCCGGCCTCATCCACGGAGCCGATGACTGCCCCGATGGCGACGGTGTCCCCCTCCTTGGCGCCGTGCTTCAGCACGCCGGCGGCGGGGGCGACGACTTCGGCCGTGGCCTTGTCCGTCTCCAGTTCGCACACGACTTCGTCCCGCTTCACGGCGGCCCCGTCGGCCCGGAGCCAACGGCTGATGCGCCCCTCCGTGATGGACTCGCCGATCGTGGGGACTTTGATCTCGGTGGGCATGAACACTCACAATTGATGATGCGTGACCGACGACTGAGGGCGGCAATGAAATACACACGGAGGGCGGGTTTCTGATGTCGTTGGAGTCCCGGCTTCAGCCGGTCTTCGGGTCTTCGGCCCGCGCGACGCACCCCATTCTGTTCGCATCGCCGCGGAAGACCGGCTGAAGCCGGGACTCCAACGACATCAGAAACCCCTCGAATTGCCGGCGCGTCTTCTTCGCTTCGCTCAGGCACCGTTAAGTTTACGCCGTCTGCTGTCCGTCGGCCGGCACCTTCTTGGCGTCCTGGCGCTTGGCGGCCCCGTGCGCGCCGACGTAGTGCGGGGCGGAGCCGCCGAACAGGGCGGCCTCGACCAACTCGGCCTGCTCCCGCTGGTGAATCTTGAGGGAGCCGACCGCCGGGGAGGCGCTGGCGTCGCGGCCGATGTACTTCGGGTTGAGGCCCATGCCGCGCAGCCGCGGCTCCACGAAGCTCCATCCCCCCATGTTCTGCGATTCCTCCTGCACCCAGACCAGTTCGGCCCCGTTGTAGCGGGCCAGGAACTCGCGGATCTGCTGCTCGGGGAACGGGTAGAACTGTTCAAGCCGGACAATGGCCACATCGTCCTTGGTCTTCTTCTCCAGCAAGTCGTAGTAGACTTTGCCGCTGCACATCACGACCCGGCGGACGCGGTCGGGGCGGGGGGTGGCATCGTCGATGACTTCGTGGAAGAACCCCTCCGTGAAGTCCGCGATGGCCGACACGCACTCTTTGTGGCGCAGCAAGCTCTTCGGCGTCATGATGACGAGGGGCTTGCGGAAGTCCCGCTTCATCTGCCGCCGCAGCGCGTGGTAGTACTGGCTCGGCGTGCTGAGGTTGCACACCTGAATGTTGTCTTCGGCGCACGACTGTAGGAAGCGTTCCAGCCGGCCGGACGAATGTTCCGGCCCCTGCCCCTCGTAGCCGTGCGGCAACAACATCACCAAGCCGCTGGACCGCTGCCACTTGGACTCGCTGCACACGATGAACTGGTCGATGATGTTCTGGGCGCCGTTCACGAAGTCGCCGAACTGGGCCTCCCACAGTACGAGCGTCTTCGGGGCGTCCAGCGAGTAGCCGAACTCGAAGCCGAGGACTGCCTCTTCGCTCAACAGGGTGTCGTACACGGAGAACGTCGTCGGCTCCGTCGCCAGCCCGTCGAACAGCACATAGCGCTTGCCGGTGGCCGCGTCCGTCAGCGTCGCGTGCCGCTGGCTAAAAGTGCCGCGGCGGCTGTCCTGCCCGGTGAGCCGCACGGAGTCGCCTTCCAGCAGCAGCGTGCCGAAAGCCAAGGCTTCCCCCGTGGACCAGTCAATGTTGCGGCCCAGGTGGACGGCCTCGCGCCGCAGGTCCAACAGCCGCGTCACCTTCGGGTTAATGACGACGCCGTCCGGCACCGTGGTCAGGTGCGAAATGACTTTCTTGAGCGTCTCGATGCTCGTATTCGTCGCCGTCGGCGTCAGGTCGGGGTGGTACTTCGGCTGCAACGCGCGCCAGGTGCCGCTGAAGGACGACATGCCGCGCTTGCCCGGCGCGCCGGTCCGCATTTCCTTTTGGGCCGAGTCGAGCAGGTTGTGAAACTGGTCGATGTACTGCTCCCCCTCCTCCCGTGTGAGCGTCCCCTCGGCCATCAGCTTTTCCGCGTAGATGGCGGCTACGCCGGGCCGGTCCTTGATCTTCGCGTACAGCAGCGGCTGCGTGAAGGCCGGCTCGTCCCCCTCGTTGTGGCCGTGCCGGCGGTAGCAGTACATGTCGATGACCACGTCCCGCTTGAATTTCTGCCGGAACTCCAAGGCCAGTTCCGCGACATAGACGCACGCCTCCGGGTCTTCGCCGTTGACGTGGAAGATCGGCGCCTGGATCATCTTGGCCACGTCGCTGCAATACGTCGTGGACCGCGAGTCGGCCGGGGACGTGGTGAAGCCGATCTGGTTGTTCACGATCACATGGATGGTGCCGCCGGTGGTGTACCCTTCCAGATTGGCGAGGTTCAGCGTCTCGGCCACCACGCCCTGCCCGGCGAAGGCCGCGTCCCCGTGGATCAGCAGCGGGACGCCGGTGACCCGCTCGAAGTCGCCGTGCGCCCGCTGCTTGGCCCGCGTGCGGCCCTCCACCACGGGGTTCACCGCTTCCAGGTGACTGGGGTTCGGCGTCAGCGACAAGTGGACGGTCTCGCCGTCGGCCGTCCGGACCGTGTTGGAGTACCCGAGGTGGTACTTCACGTCGCCGTCCCCGTCGATGGAGTCGGGGAGGAAGTTGTCCTCGAACTCGGCGAACATGTCCCGGTACGGCTTCCGAAGGGTGTTCGCCAACACATTGAGCCGGCCGCGGTGGGCCATGCCGATGACGAACTCCTTGACGCCGAGGCCCGGCCCGCGCTCGACCATCGCGTCCAAAATCGGGATGAGCGTCTCGGCCCCTTCGAGACTGAACCGCTTCTGCCCCTGGTAGCGCGTGTGCAGGAACCGCTCGAACGCCTCGGCGTGGTGGGCCATCATCAGCGTGCGGCGCTTACGGGCCTCGCTCAACTCCGGCCGCATGCGACGCGGCTCGAACTGCCCCCGCAGCCAGTCGCGGATGGCCGTGTCCTGGATGTGCAGGAACTCGACTCCGACCGTGCCGCAGTACGTCTCGCGCAGGGCGGCCACGAGTTCGCGCAGCGTGGCCGTGCCCATCCCGTGCACCGCGGAGCAGTCAAACGTGCGGCCGAGGTCGGCGTCACTCAACCCGACGTCGGAGAGGGCCAGCAACGGGTGCGGCGGCGGCTTATCGGACAGCGGGTCAAGGTGAGCCTGCAAGTGGCCGACGTTGCGGTGGTGGAAGATGAGCCGGACGATGGCGGTCTGGCTGGTGTCCCCGGCCTCGGCGGCCGGCCGGGACGCCGCCAACTCGAAGCCTTCGAAGAAGGCCTGCCATCGCTCGTCCACGGCCGCCGGGTCCGCGAGCCAGCGGCGGTGGTAATCTTCGATGAGTTCGAGGTTATCGCGGCGGGCGAACGTGGGGGTGGCCATAGTCGGGTCCGCGGGGCGGCAGGAGTCGGAATCGGGGGTGCGATCTCTACAAGCCATGATAGCTTGGCGTTCAACGATTGGACGGGAATTTCAGGGGGCGGTCAGAATGAAGAGAAGACATTTTTAGCCACGGACGAACACGGATAAAACACGGATAAAAGCCGAGAACGAATCGCAAACAACAGACGGATGAAGAACGGATGAGACACGGCAAGACGTTTCACACTAGGTTCACTTCCGCAGCCAGACATTAGCATCTTTATCAAACCGACCTCCGACCGTGTCACATCCGTTCTTCATCCGTCTTCGTTTTAGTTCTTGTTCTGATCCGTGTTTAATCCGTGTACGTCCGCGGCTAAAAATGCCTTTTTTAGGAGGCCTTCGCCCGGCCCACCGTCTCCTCATACAAGGCCACCATCTTCGGCAGGCACACCTCCACGCTGTACTTCTCGCGGATTCGCTCGGCCGCGTTCGCCCCCAACACACGGTACTCGTCCCGCCTGTCGATCAGTTGCATCGCCAACTGGGCCATGGCGTCTGCGTCAAAAAAGTCGGTCAGGATGCCGGTCTCGCCGTGTTGAATCATCTCCCGGACCGGCGCGGTGTCCGACGCCAAGATCGTCGCCCCGCACGCCATCGCGTCTACCAGCGACCACGACAGCACGAACGGCACCGTCAGATAACAGTGCACGTCCGTGATGTTGAAAAGCTTCGCCAACTCCGGCGGCGGGATCAGGCCGAGGAACTGGAAGCGCGACTCGTCGTAATTGTCCTGCGAGAAGACCCATTCCTTGAACGTCTTGTCGCCGGTGAACTTCGCGTCGCCGCCGTAACACACGCGGTCCTGGCCGGCGATCAGGAAGATCACGTCGCGGCGGCGGTCGCAAATTTTCTTGGCGGCCTTCATGAAGACGTCGAAGCCGCGCATCGACTCCATGCCGCGCGTCGCGTAGGAGACGATCTTCATCCCGTCCGGGATTTTGAACCCGTTCACCTCGCGCGGCAGGCCCGCCATCGGCTTCCAGATGTTCGTGTCCACGCCGTCGAAGATGTGCCGGATCTTCCCCTGAAACTCCGCGGGGAACAGGCCCTTCTGGAACTGCGTGGGGCTGTATCCGACCGTGCAGTTGTCCAAGTCGAGCAGCACCGTCGCATTGCGGGCGCGGGCGCGCAGGCCGTCGATCGCCTGCGGCGGGAAGTCCTTGCGGAAGTCCATGTCCGAGTGTTGCGTGCGGTAGTAGTACTCGAAGTAGTTGATGATCGGCACGCCGGGGAACAGTTCCTTGAGGAACAGCGTGGACCCGAACCCGGAGTGGCCCACGATCAGGTCGGGCTTGATGTCGGGCCGCCCCTTCAACGCCTCGTGGACGGCGAAGGCGTGGCGGGTGGCGTTCTCGAAGGTGCGCGTGCAGTAGTGGTTCTGCGCCGTCGCCCCGCCGGCCACCTTGTATTGGATGCACTCAATGCCGGCGACCGGGCCGGCCCGCTTCTCGTTGACGAACGAGCAGCGGTAGCCGTGGCGCTTGATGAGGTGGCCGGCGACGTGGCCGAACTGGGCCGGGAAGTTCTGGTGGACGAAGAGGACATGCATCGGCACGGAGGCTCCGGGGGACGCCGGCGGGCAATCACACTCACCATGTTACGGCGGGCGGCGGCGGCATAAAACATTTTGGCCCGGCCGCAACCGCCCGGAGGTTCGGCAAGAAAACCCCGTGATTTCCCGCTGGATTCGCCGGCCGCACAATCGGCGTAACCCGCACAACCCCACCCTTTTCTTCTTGACATTAGTTGTTACGCTGCATAAGTTTGACGCCGAGGGAGCCATTTCGACCGTCATCGCCGCCGGAGCCGATCCGTGACTAAGAAAGAGATCGTCCGCCAGATTTCCGACCGCGCCGACCTGACGCAACTCAAGGTCAAGGAAATCGTGCAATGGACCTTCGACGCCATCATCGACACGCTCATTAAAGACGGGCGGATCGAGTTGCGGAACTTCGGCGTCTTCGAAGTGAAGACGCGGAAGGCCCGCCGGGCGCGCAACCCGCGCACGGACGAGAAGGTGTTCGTGCCCGAAAAGAACGTCGTCACGTTCCAGCCGGGCAAGGAGATGGAAGAGCGCGTCCGCGTGGACGCCAAGGTCCACGAGCCGAAGCGCAAGAAGACGAAGCCCGACGCCGGCAAGAAGCCCGGCGCCAAGAAAGAAAAGCCGGGCGCCAAGTCCGCCCCGGCTCCCGCGCCGCCCCCGGCCCCGCCGCCGGCCCCGAAAGTGAAGAAGGCCCCCAAGGCCGCGAAGGCCCCGCCCGCCGAAATGCCGACGCCGATCCCAACGCCGACGCCGATCAACACAACCCCCAGCGCCAACGGCACGCCGGAAATTGGTTCGCCGACGCCGGAGACCGCCCAGCCCGAGTCGATGGCCTCCTAAGGATCACGAATTTATTAACTGTCCCATTTGGTCGGAATCGTGCGGGATGGCACGATAGTTCCAGGCGGGGAGTTCTTCGTCGAAGCGGATTTT